>JBGZCE010000112.1:0-17462 GCA_041845175.1 Filifactoraceae bacterium | reverse complement strand
TTCGGCGACGGCGTTTGCGCACCCGGTGCGGATACTCCGCTCACGCCTTGCTCCGCTGCATACGGATCCGTAGCCTGCCCTCCTCCCGACGGCTGCGTATGCTCCGCCGAGACTGCCGCGTTTTGCACGCCTGCCGGCGTTTCCTGCGCGAGTGCCTGCACCGGCAGCATCGTCGTTAAAATGCACAAAGAAAGTGCGACCCCTAAAATTTTGTTATACCTTTTCATCTTGCCACTCCTTTTATCTTTTTTGCCCGGTCAATCGGCTCTTCGAGAATTTCCGTTTCAGGGCGCAAAAAAGCAATCCTCGGATGACGGATTGCCTGCGCTTTTTTGATTAAGATCATTTCCTGTCCGGTCGGTCATTTTCAAAGCATAAACATTCCCAATATCCCGAGCATGACGGAAAAAACAACCAGCAGTCTTGAGATCGTCTCTTTGTTCGCCTGCTTGCCGCACAGCTCGACCAGCATCGCGACTGCGCTCATCGCGCCGAAGCCCCATGCCAAAAGCTGCATCCCGATATCCCTTGTCGGTAGCATAAAGGCACTTACTCCCGCCAATGCCATCCCCCAAACGGCCATCATATAAAATAATGTGCGGCTCGCTTGTTTGCTTTTGATGACGAACATAAGGATCAGACCGAGAATACTGACTGCGCTCATGATGATGAACGCCAGTATGATGTTCCCTATCGTTCCTAACAAAGCTGCTCCTTTCCGTCTTGCCTGAGTCTATTGTAGGATAAAAACATAAGGATTCTCGCAAGACATTTCTAAACTTTTCTAAAGACTTTATATTTTTTTATGAAGGCTCTGCATTTTGTAGCGCCTTTTTTGTTTTTGCGCCGACTTTCGATTGGCGGCTTATCCCTTTACAAAGGCTCCGATCGTTTCAGCGCTGTATTTTTACGCAGGCTCTTCGCTTTTTTGATGCTTCTTTATTTTTGTGAGCGCGATGCGAATGTCGAATTGCTCTTTGTTTTGCGTGATCTCGACATTGCCGCCGTAAAAGCCGACAATCTGACGGATGTTGCCCAGCCCGATGTGGTGGCGCTCGACCTCTTCTTGACGCTTGCCGGTGATATTTTGCTGCGCAAGGATCAGATAGCCGTTTTCTTCATAAATCTGAAGCGTAACCTCGTGATCGGGGTCAGCGTATTTTTCGACATTGGAGGAGAGATTATCGAAGATGCGCCGAAGCTCGTGCACATCCAGCTCGATCGAAAATTCGGGACAGTTCTCCAGCTCGACGATGCACGGAAATTTTTCCTCCAAAAGCTCGAGCCATTCCTCCGCCAGCTGGCGCATCAGCAGCTTTCCGTTTCCGATCCGTTCGACTCTGCGCTCGCTGTCCTCCAGCAGGCGATCGGTCAGCTCCTTCATCTGCGCTTCCTTGGTGTACATCATCGCCAGATACTCCCGCATTTCCTCCTGCGTGAGCTCTTCCTTTTTTTGCAGATATTGCGTGTGGGCGAGCATCGCGGTCAGCGGGGTGCGGATGTCGTGCGAAAGCGCGCGAATCAGCCGGCTTCTGTCCTCCGCCATCTGCTTTTCGCGCTCGAGCAGCTTGCGCTCCGTTTCCGAAAGATAGTTGATGCTTTCGGCAAGCTCCGCCAGCTCGTCGTCTCCCTCTATGCGGACGGCGTAATCCATCCGATGGATGCGCAGCGCCTCGACGCCGCGAATAATCTCCCGCAGATAGGCGACCTTCTGACCAAGCAGCACCGAGAACAGCGCGATGAAGAACAGCACCGACGACAAAAAGCTGATGCTGCGAATCCACGGGCGCATGGTCGTCCATGCTCGTCCGGCGACCGTGGTGTGAAATTTGTACAGATAGATCTCCAATAGCGAATTGGCGGTCAGGTACAAAAATCCGAAAAGAAATACGCTGATGACGATGGCGATGCCTAAAAAGCCCAGGATCTCGCGCGCAAATCGTTCCTGCCGCTTGTCCTTTTCTTGCAGTCTATTCGGCATAGTAGCCTCTTCCCCACGCCGTTTTGATGTATTTTGAATTGCGCGAGCTGTCACCGAGCTTTTTGCGAATGTTTTTGATATGCACCATGATGGCGCTGTCGCCGACCGCATCGTCCCCCCAGATGCTCTGATAGATGTTGTCGAGCGAGTAGATTTTTTTCTTGTGCGTGACAAACAGCTCCAATATGCGAAACTCCGTGTAGGTCAGCGGGATGATCTCCTGCTCCCGAACGACGGACTGGTTGTCCAGATCGAGAAACGCATCCTGAAAGGCAATCCGATTGCTCTCGGTCGCCGGCGCGAGCTCCTCGCTTCTGCGATTGCGGCGCAAAGCCGCCTTGACGCGCATCAAAAACTCGATATTGGAAAACGGCTTGACGATGTAATCATCGGCACCTGCCGAAAAGCCGATCACCTTGTCGGACTCCGACGAGTACGCCGTCAAAAAGATGATCGGTATATCGGAGCGCTTGCGGATCTCCGCCGCCGCCATAATCCCGGTCAGCTCCGGCATATTGACATCGAGTACCGCCAGTTCCACCGGCGCTACGCAGCGCTCCACCGCTTCTTTTCCGTTTTGCGCTTCGATCACCTCATAGCCCTCGCCGGTCAAGAGCAGTTTCAAAATATCCCTGATCTCCTTTTCATCATCCGCGATCAGGACGCAGCCTTTGTTCTCTTTCATATTCTCACCTCTGCGTCTATTGTATCACATTTAGAAGAAGTATGCGAGAATCCCCAGCCCGATCACATCCGCAATCGCGTGGGAGAGAAAGAACGGATACAGATTGCTGCGCTCGCTTTTTTCATACGCGAGGTAGTAGATGATCCCGAGCAGTCCGATCCCCACCGCCGATACCATTCCCTGGTAGGTATGAAAGGAAATGCGTATCAGAAGTGAAAACAAAAAAGTGTATTTCAGCTTTTTGGGAGGAACGGACAGACACATTCCCAAAAAGTAGATCTCTTCATAAAATCCGTTGAGCATCGCAAACAGGATCGTCGTGTAATTGATCTGCGCAAGCATCGGATTGACCGACGCCGATGCCGCGACCGGAGCCGGCGCGGCGAACAGACCGCCGACTGTCATAAAGTAAATGTCCAGCGCCAGCGCCGCGACGATGAACAGAAGAATCCCGAACAGCGTCGCCTTCAGCGTAATTTTTGCCTTCCACTGCGAAAAGTCGAAATTACGCAGCCGCAGATAAATCATCGCGATCAAAAGCAGCGTGCCCTGCATCATCAGCGCGCGGATATTGTCCGTCGCCGAAAATTCGACGGAGCCGGCGATCGCCCGATTGCCGAGCGACAGCCACATCATCGTCGATTGTCCGATCGCCTGACCGAACAGAATAACGGTCAGGATCAGAATGTCCCACCATTTCAATTCCTTGAGCGTTTGTTTTCCTCGAAGTGCTTCTACTGTTTTCATGATCCTCTCCTGCTTCGGCATTTGCCGTTTTCGTATTCGAGCGTCCGATCGCTTTCAAAGCGCCCCCGTCCGCATTACCAAACGCGCAGACGCTCCTCCGGCTTGACATACATCGGATCGCCCTCTTTGACATCAAAGTCCGTATAGAACTGGTCGATCTGATTGATGATGTTATTGACGCGATATTTTGCCGGCGGATGTTCGTCGGTGATATGCTCGATCGCAAATTCCTCCGTCGTTACCTCGCGCCATACCTTTCCGTAGGCTTCAAAAACCTTTTTGGTGTCATAGCCCTTTTGTTTGGAAATATCAAGCGCAACGGTCAAGCCGCCCAGGTCCGCGATAATTTCGCCGGTCGAAATCTCTCCGTTGACATAGTATCCTGGTGCGACCTCCAGCTTGGAGTAGATGTCGGCTGCCTGGCGTACCTTCTCCTGGAATTTTTCATAATCCTCCGGCTGCCACCAGTTTACGAGATTGCCGTTTTCATCAAACTGCGAGCCCGCCTTGTCGAAGGCATGCGATATCTCATGGCCGATTACCGCGCCGATCCCGCCCAGATTTTCCTCCGGACTTGCATCGGGATCATAGTACGGCGGCTGCAATATCCCCGCCGGGAACACGATCTCATTGTTGGTCGGGCTGTAATATGCGTTGACCTGATGCGCCGGCATCCCCCACTGCATTTTGTCCACCGGCTTGCCAAGCTCGGCGACCTCGTTTTGAAGCTCCTGTGTCCAAAGCGTTTCGATATTGAACGCCAGGGTTCCGCCCTGCTCAACGGAGCGTACCACGAGCTTTGAATAATCCTTCCATTGATCCGGATACCCGATCTTTACGACCAGCGTATCCAGCTTTTTGAGCGCTTGCAGCTTGGTCTCCTCCGACATCCACTGCGCGTTTTTGATCCGTTGTACATAGGCAGCCTTCAGCTCGTCCACCATCGCAAGGATGTCCGCCTTGGATTCCTCCGAAAAATGATTTTTGACATACACCTTGCCGATCATATCCGAGAAATTTGTTTCAACCGCCGAAAGTGCGATTTGATCCTGCGTCGGAATATCCACCGCACCGTAGGATGCCCCCTCGTATCGCGCCTTTGCCTCGATCAGTTCCTGCGACAGATAGTCGCTGAACTTGGCGATGATCTGATATTGAAGCTGCGCCTTGAAGGCCTCCAGATTTTCCTCGTGATAAAGCTCGCTGACCCTACGGATTCCCTCCGGATCCGGAACGACCATCCACTGTGCGTCCTGCACACCGATCGCTTCGGCGATCTCAAGCATCGGCAGATTCGGAGCGAGCACCCTCATTTCATCCCAGCTTTTTCGAATATAGGTTGCTTCAAAATCCTGCGATTGCTCCTTGGAGAGCCTTGCCGCCGCCATTTCCTTTTCAAGCTTGAACAGCAGGTCGGATTTTTTTACCGCGTCCTCCTGCGTATCGCCGGCAAGCATGAACACTTCCTTCAAATAGGTCTTGAAGGCCTCCTGCTTTTTGGTCGAAAATTCGTCCGTGCCTTCATAATGCTCCTTTGAAAAGCCCAGTGTCGGCGGATCGAGGTAAAGCGTGTTTTGCGCGCTGTCCTTCATATCCTGCGTTACGCTCATATTGACAAGCGTGCGGATATTTTTGACATACATGGCGACGGCTACCTTGTTCAGCTCGTCGATGCTCGAAGCCGCCGCTACCGCGTCAAGATACGGCTTGATCGGCTCAAGTCCCGCTTTGTTTCGCGTTTCAAAATCCGATGCCAGGCGGTAAAAGTCGATCAGCTTTTTCTCGTCGCTGTCCGCCGGCAGAGAGTCATATTCCCGATCGAGCTGCTCGATCATCTTTTTGATGTTCTCTTCGGTGCGCTCGGCGACCTGACTCATATTGTCCACCATCGACTCGTTTTCCTTCAGCTTGGTGTCCTTCAGCCACTGCGCATTGATGTAGGCATAAAAATCCGATTGCGGCGTCGCCTCCGTTGAAGCATCCGACTGCTCCGGCACGCTCATGCTGCAAGCCGTCAGCAAAATCACGCACAGGATCGATATCCATGAAAGTACTATTCTCTTTTTCATTTTCTTCTCCTTTTTTCCTTCCGTTTTTGTACGAACAAGCTCTTGGCTCGTCCGTTTCCTATGCTATTGTAGGTTCAAAATATAAAGAATCGTCCAAAGTAATTCTAAATTTTTCTGAATACACTCGGACAAGGCATACAAAAGCCGACTCGTGTACATCGACCGAGTCGGCTTGATCCTTAATAGATGATTTGCTTGTTCCGTTCGTTCCGTTTTTTTCTTTGTCCTATTTGTTTTGTTCTTTTGTTTTTGGAAAAATTTATGCTCCTGTAAATCAAAAATTCTTTCGTCCTTGTCAACAATATCGCTGATGAGGGTTTCTTTGGGAAAAATTTATTTTCCTGCAATCAAAAACCGACTCGTGCGAGTCGGTTTAGTCGGTTTGTTTTTTTATTCCGGCGGTGAGGTTCTTGATTCGACTATTTTGACAATCTTTTCGATCTCCTTCTGCGGATCATGCCACCAATCGGTGCTCCAGATCCGGTGGATGCGCCAGCCGCGCGCCTCCAGGTACTTTTGGCGGTGATAGTCGCGCTCGCGCGCGGAGGTCGAATCGCGGTACAGAGAGCCGTCGCATTCAATGCCCAGCACATAGCTGTCGCCCCGGCGAATGGCAAAGTCGATTTGATAACCGCCGATCCCGATCCGGCGCTCGACCTCGTAGCCCTGCGTGACCAGCCGGTCATAGATCGTCTGCTCGAATGCGCCGTCGTCCGCCGAGCGGTCGGCTGCCGAGTGCTCGTCGAACGAAAGCAATATCCGCCTTGCCTCCTCTTTGTCGCCGCAACTGACGGCGAAGCAGTATTGCAGATATTTTTTCAAAATGCGCGGCCCCTCGTTCTTCATATCGTCCACCTGTAATTCCGCCGGCTCGAAAGAGGTAACGATGTGTATTTTTCTTTTGGCGCGGCTGATCGCCACATTGAGACGGTTTTCGCCTCCGCGCTGATTGAGCCAGCCGAAGTTGCGTACGAGCTTGCCGCTCTCGTTTTTTGCATAGCCGATCGAGAAGATGATCACATCGCGCTCATCGCCCTGCACGCTCTCGATGTTTTTGACAAAAAATCCGATGTCCTCGCCGTCCTTGCGCCTTGCCGTCTCCGCGCGGAGCTTGGCGGCAAAGTCGGCGTCCTTGGCGCATTCCTCGTCGAGCAGATCGTCGATCAGGTCGCGCTGATTGGTGTTGAAGGTGATGATGCCGACGGTCTCCTCGTGCTTTCGCTCGTCAAAAAATGCTTTGAGCAGCTTGACGATGTACTCCGCCTCCGCCTGATTGCTGCGGTCGCGCCACTGTGCGTCGTCGAGCTTGTGCACCTCGATCGGCGGGCGTGCCGGTGTTTCGGCATTGGGCGAAACATGGAGTCTGCCTTTGTAGAAGGCGTAGTTTGAAAAGGCGATCAGCTCCTCGTATTTGGAGCGGTAGTGAAAGTTGAGCATCACATCGGGATATTTGAAGCGTGCGGCGTCGAGAAGGCTCTCCACTTCGAGCGCCGTAGCGAGCTCCTCGTCCTCCGACAGCTCGTCCGGATCGAGCTCCGTGCGTCCGAAGCCGAGCGCGGACGGTCTCAGCTGCCTGTGGTCGCCCGATACCACCGCTTTTTTGGCACGCAGCAGGGACGGCACGCCCTTTTCGATATACATCTGCGATGCCTCGTCAAAAATCAGAAGGTCGAACAGTCCAAGCTCGAGCGGCATGATCTCCGACACCACCTCCGGGGTGAGCAGCCAGACCTTGACGCTTTTGAACAGCTCGAAGTCAAATTTTTTGATGAATTTGTTGACGCTCCATTTGCGCTTGCTCTCGAGCGCCTTTAGGATCTCGCCCTTGCGCTTGGACAAGCTGAGCTGCGCCATTGAGTTCTCCAGGATCAGTGCGAGCTTTTGGCGGGTGAGCTCCTTTTTTTGCGCGATCGCCTCGCCGATCGACTGAATGATACGCTCAAAGGCGTCGATGTCGCGAAACAGCCCCTTGGTTCGGCTCTCGGCTTCAAATTTTTCGATATGCTCGAAGATGATCGTGCGGAACAGCTCGTCGTTTGCCGCGATCAGGTCGCCGCCGCGATCCGCCGAGAGCGCCAGGAGTGATCCGAAATATTCCCTTTCCTGTTTGGTCAGACGCTCGTACAACGGCTTGAGCTCCTGATAGGTGGTATATTCCCTCGTTCCCTCCAGGATTTTCTCCGGCTGTTCCGTCAGCAGCTTGCCGTTCTCGCCGCCGGATGTGAAATATTCGCTCAGGATCGCGCGCACGCCGCTGTTCACGCTGCCCTTGCCGAACAGTCTGCCGAAGAAGCTCTTCGCCTTCCATACGCTGATCGCCTCCTGAAGGTCGGACAGCTTTTGCTCCAGATTCATCAGATCGAGCTCGCCCAGGTCGCTTCGCAGCGCCTTCATCCAGCCGTGCCGATCCTCGATCGCGAGAAATTCCCGAATATCGGCGGCGGTCGCTTCATTTGAAAACAGCCGGCGGAGCTGCTTGAGCTGTTCATACGCGAGCGTGAGAAGCTCCGGGCTGCGCTTTTGTCGGACGCGCTGCACGGCGATGCGCTGCTCGGTGTTTTTCAGATTCGGCTTTTCGCTTTGCTGATAGAGCCGGTACGGCTCAACGCCGAGCCTGCTCGGTGTGTACAGCTGCGCGGCGATCGCCTCGAGCTTTTGAAATTCCGCGTCGATGCGGTCGGATACGGCGTCGAGCTCGACCGTCTGCGTGCTCGTTTTGCCGAGCGCGACCATTTTGAGCAGCTGATCGTAGAACAGCTCCTTGTTGCCGACATCGTCGATCAGAAGCGCATATTTCGAGATCGTTCCGAGGCGCGAGTACACGACATCGAGCGCAGTCTTTTTCTCCGAAACCATCAGCACGGTCTTGCCGCCGGCGACATATTCCGAGATCAGTCCGGTGATTGTCTGGGATTTGCCTGTGCCGGGCGGTCCTTGGATGACGAGCGCGTCCGTTTTTCGGATCCCGGTCAGCACCGCCTCCTGCGAGCTGTTGAGATCATTGATGTAGATCAGCTCGCGCTCGGACGGATCGGTCGTTTGCGCTTCCTCACGCTTGCTCTCGGCGTAGCAGTCGAGCTCGTCGATGCCGGCAAGCAGATGGTTCAGCATCGGGTTGATCTCATTTTTACGCAGGATTTCGTCAAAATCCTTTTGGATGGCGCTCGAACGGATCGGAAATTTGCCGAGGATCGCGCAGGGCTCGAGCAGCAGCTCGCCCGATGCGAATTTCGGAAATTCGTCCGCCTTGTATTGTGTAAAGGCTCGTAGCGCGTTGTCCTCGCCGGCGCGAATCGGCAGATTCTGCTCCTTATAATAGGAAAGCAATGTGTCAAACAGGGTTTCTTCGGTGTATTCCTCGATCGTGTCGCCCGGGAGCGGCCGGTTGATCTGATTGAATTTGAAATTCGCAAGGAGCAGCGTGTCATTGTAGATGATATCGCGTGACTCGTCCGGCATCAGTCGGATGCTGACGGGCGTTCGCTCCGCTGTGACAGGAAACAGCGCCAGCGGCGCGCGAATGCTGAAATCCTCCCCCGGCAAGCGTCCGATCACGAAGGGATAGCCGATGTACAGATCGTTTTGTCCCTTGTCGCGTATGTCCTTGTTGACCTCGCGCAGCAGCTGCACCGCCTGACGATAGATGCTCTCCGCGTTGTTGTCGCCGCTTTCGCCGAGCTCACACAGCGTCACCGGCTTGCCGTCGCCGAAAAGAATCCGCCTTGTCACCTCCGCGCCCGATCCGTAGAGATCCAGCGCATACCGCGGTGCCAGCTTCGGCAGGTAGAGCAGACGATTTCTGCGGTTGAGGCTGACCAGCTTTTTCTCCAGCTCCTTGAGCGTCTTTGCCACCGCCGGGCTGAACCGGATGCCCTGCGCCTGCGGCGATGCTTCGCATTTTGCGATCAGTGCCAAAAATTCCTCGCCGTAGTTTTTAATAAAAGCTTCGCCGATTCCCGAAACGCCCTCCAGATCGCTGAGCTTTTTCGGACGCAGCTGCGCCATCGACTCCAGCGCTTCGTCACTGCACACGAGCGGTGCTCTGCCATGAGACAGCTTGCCGTCCTCCTTCAATTTCTGTCGGAGCCGGTACAGCTCCTGATATAATTCCCGATCCATTGCCACCTCCTTAATTTATCGCGAGCCTCCGCCCGATCCGCCGCCGGAAAATCCGCCGCCACCGCCGCCCGAGCTGAAGCCGCCGCCGCCCGAGCTTCGCATCGACGCCGCGGATGCGCCCGCCGAATAGCCGCTGTAGATCGCATTGTTCATCATATACGAGAAGCGGATCGTGGTCATCATATCGTAGCGATCGTTATAAAAGGCGGATCGCTCCGCAAAATCCGGATACATAGATTTCATTTCCTCCGCCACCTTGTCCGCCATCCCGAACAGCGCCGCAAAGATCAGATACTCGTCCCACAGCTCGATCTCCTTCGTTCCACGCTCGGCGATCAGCGTAAAATCCGTCAAAAACCGTTTGAAGCCCAGCACCTGTGATATCATCGCAAAGCCTTTCTCCGTCAGCGTTTCCTTTCTGCGCTTGAACAGTCCCTTCGTGATCTCTATGTTGATCCCGCCGCGGTTTTTGAACTCCCTCTCGCCGGCGCTCCAAAAATCGTCAAACCATTTTTCAAGCTTGGTGTAATTTTTGCGCGCCCATTTTTTCAGCTCCTTCTCCTGTAAGACCATATCCTCGCCCGATGCACTCACGATAAAGCCGTACATTTTGCGCAAAAGAGCATCCTCCGTCACAAAGGACGGCTCGATCACGAAGGTGATCTCCTCCTTCTCCGTGCCCCAGAAGGTCGTCGTCTCCCTTGTTTCCGGGATCAGCGCCTTTTCCTTGATCAGTTGAAGGACCGTCGCGCTGATCAGCTCCTTTTTATTTTGTTTGAAAACATTTTCGGTCGCATAATACGATGCGGCGACCGAGCCCTCGATCGGAAGATCGCGATAATAATCGACCCTTTTTTCATCGCCGCCCATCTTGCGATACTGATCGTTCAGATAAAACCGCCTTTTTTCGGTCAGTCTTCTCATGACGGAAGAGACGATGATGATCATCACAAAACCCTGTATGATCGGCACGATAAAGAAAATAATCTTCATCAAAGAGAAGCCTTCTTCATATCCATCATAGCTCCATGAACTCCCCTCGTCGTAGTCGGAGCTGCCGTAATCACTGCCCGACTTCGCACGCTCCTCCAGCTCGGCAAAGGTGCCGCTGCCTATGGAGATCGGCTCAAGCAGACCCTTCGGCAGGCGTACCATCACCGTCATATGATCGCTCGAGTCGATCACGGAATCCGTTTCCGCCACGATCACACCGTCCTCCACCCAAATCGTGCCCTCGTAGCCGAAGCCCCAAACGCCCGTTTCCTCCGCAACAAAGCTCTCGCTCGGCGAAACGCCCGCTCTCGTGATGCGAACGACGGCATACTCGACCGACGGACTCATCTGATCGTTTACGAAGCGCGTCAAAAAGCCGTCATAGTCCGGATAGCTTTTGACCAAGTTGGTCAGCGTGTATCGCAGCGTGTACCGATGCGAGCCGTAGGAGCCCTTTCCCCAGCACATCTCAAAGCCGCCCGAAATTTCATTGAAGCCGTTCTTGTACGCCTTCTCCTGAAGCGAGGCGTCGATATCCCAGTTTTCTACAAAGGTGAACTCGCGTCCGGTTTCATCGCTGACGCGAAAATTTTGAACCTCCATATCGCCCATATTGCTCATCGTGATATAAAACTCGGTTCCCTTGTTCGTTGTCACATCCCAGCGCTGTGTAATGTCCGCCGAGCCGTCCTCGTTGAGGATCACATCGATCTCGATCGAGCGGATCTCTTCCGCAAAGGAAACGATCATCGCGCCCGACAGCAGCGAGATCAACAGACTCAGCATCACAACAATTCGTAGTTTTTTCATCGTTCTATTCCTTGTAATCCCTCTGATTGTGTTCTATGTTTGTGTTTATTCTCCCGTCAAACGGACAAACCTACGCCGCCTCGGAACATACGGCGCCCGATACGGCTCGGATCCGCCTGCACGGTGCGCCGCAAAAGCCGGGAACATGCCGCAGCACGAAAGGCACCTTCTCATCCGGCAGCCTGTCCCGTGTCCGGCTCGAGCCTGCCGCGATTTTCCTTCGTCAGCGCATGCTCGGCATCTGCGTCTTGCCCTCGGGCTCCTGCAAATACTCCCGCTGCGCAAAGCCCAAAATGCCCGCGACGATCGAGGTCGGAAGCTCGCGGATCATACGGTTGAATTTGGTGATCGTATCATTGTACACCATGCGCGACATCCGCACATTGTTCTCGTAATCGCGCACCGAAGCCATCGTGCTCAGATAGGTCTCGTTCGCCTTCAGCTGCGGATACGCCTCCGATACCGCAAGCAATCTGCCCATCAGATCGTTCATAACATTCTCCTGATGTGCCACCTCCGCCACACTCGAGTTTTGCGTGATCTTCATCCGAGAGCCGATCACCTCCCTGAGCGTATTGTATTCATGCTCCGAATAGCCCTTTGTCAGATCCGCCAGCGCCGTCAGCGCATCCCAGCGCGAATTTTGCTGTACGCCGATCTGCGAAAGCGCGTTCTTGCACAGCTCGTCCACTCTTACCAAGGCGCGCTGCACGCCGATTACCCAAACAAATGCGCCGCCCAAAAGCACCGCTCCGATGACCCATCCGATCCCTGCCATAGTATCCTCCTTATCAAAAACAAAATCCAAAACAAAAATTACCTATAAAAAGACAGCCTCCCGTTCATCCTTTGCTCCAAGCATCGTAAAGCCGTTTCTTGTCTTCTGCAGTGCGTCCTTTCGGCACGAGCGCTTTGAAAAACCGAATCGGCGCCGAACATCCCTCGATCGAAGCATCGCCGCAGGATCGACGGAGAATCCGTTTCTTCCTCAGCGCGCCGAAGCCGTCCGTTTTTCTCCCGAAATTATCCGAGCGCCACATCCAAAAACATCATCACCGCAAAGCCGAGCATCACTCCGACCGAGCTGATGTCGGTGTCCGAATCGCGCTGTGCTTCGGGGATCAGCTCCTCCACGCAGACATAGATCATCGCGCCGGCAGCAAAGCTGAGCGCATACGGCAGTAGCGGCTGCATGGCGACGACCGCGATCGCACCGAGCATCCCCGCGATCGGCTCGACGATCCCCGATGCCTGTCCGTAGGCAAAGCATTTGGCGCGCGAAAGCCCTTCGCGACGAAGCGGCACGGATACCGCCGCGCCCTCCGGAAAATTTTGCAGCCCGATCCCGATCGCAAGCGCGATCGCACCCATCACGCTCGCACCCGGATGCCCCGATGCCGCCGCGCCGAACGCAACGCCGACCGCCAAGCCCTCGGGGATATTGTGCAGCGTAATCGCCAGCACCAGCAGGATGCTTCGCTGAAGCTTCGTGTGGATTCCCTCCGCCTCCTCGTCGGGCGCACCCAGGTGAAGATGCGGCAGCAGCTTGTCCACCAAATATAAAAATGCGCCGCCGAGCAAAAATCCGATCACTGCAGGAACATAGCCCGGCGTGCCCGCCTCCTCCGCCATCTCGATCGCCGGATTGAGCAACGACCAGAAGCTCGCTGCGATCATCACGCCGGCGGCAAAGCCGAGCATCGCATTGAGCACCTTTTTGTTGATCTCCTTAAAGAAAAAAACCATCGCCGCGCCCAGCGCCGTCAGCCCCCAGGTAAACAGCGTCGCCAGCAACGCCTGCATCACGGGCGAAAGCCCCAAAAAATAATCGACCATACTTCCTCCTCTATTGTTTGCATCATCATACGAAATTTGTAATGAAGCGCTTCTTTGTCATATTTCCGAAAGCATTCCGTTTCAAAAAATATTTTACCATTTTTTCGCATGCTTTTGAAATGATTTTGCCCGTTTTCGTCAAATTTCATGCACATTTCTCCAAAAAGTTTCATGAACAGGGCGGTTCACAAAATGCACGGCGCCGGCAGGATATTCCCGATCCGGCTTTTCCCCGCATCCTCCGAACGGCTTCAGATCAAGCGCTTCGCCATAACAAAGTATGTGCCGATCGAAACGGCGGCACAAAAAAGTCTTCCCGAAGGAAGACTTTTTTTGCGAGCGGATCACGCTCGGTTAATTCTTATTTGCTTGGCATGCATATCTGCTCGCTTATCCGAGCAAATCTCGCACGCTTGTTTCCGTTTGCTTGGCGCATACATTTCCGCGCGATCGTTTTTGATCACCGCACGCCGTCCTCGTTCGATCGAAGCGAAGGCTTGGTACGCTCAGCCGTTCCGTTCGCTTGCCGGAAATATTTCCGTCGCTCGTTATCTTGCGTTTGCTGCCGCTTTTTCAAGCAATGCAATCTGTTCGTTGACATGGATGCTGACGGAGGATACGATGTCCGCCGCGGTCAATCGTCCTTCGGCATCGAGCTCAAGCGCTTTGATCTCATCGATCGTTTTGCCCGCTACATATTCCGCGAAGGCCTTGACCTGCTCATACCATTCCTTGCCGATCGCGGAGTTGCTCTTCATTCCGTAGGAATCGCCCAGCTCCACCTTGGTTTGCGGCTCGGACGCAAGATCGGTCGAGATGACGCCGGTCGCGTCAAAGTTGATATTTGTCTGCGATCCATCGATGATCACGCTGCTTACCTTGCCTTCGGCGTTCAAGGTTGTTACGACATAGTTGGTGTATGCCTGAACCAGGCCTTCGGCATCCGCAGCCGCGTCTTTGGATTTTGCGATCGTTGTTTCGATTGCCAGGACCAGGGTGTCGTCCGCATTTGCGCCGAGCTCCTGCGCGTTGCCTGCCGCTTTTTCGATCACCTTGATCACATCGTTCACATGGATCGTAACGCTGCTCACAAGATCTACACCGCTCGGTCTGCCCTCTGCGTCCAGCTCGATCGCTTTGAGCTCGTCAACGGTTTTGCCTTCGGCATAGTCGATAAATGCTTGGATCTGCTCATTCCACTCCTTGCCGATCGCGGAATTTTGCTTCATTCCGTAAGCTTCGCCCAGCGTCATTTTGGATTCAAATACGGTGGCCGGATCGGTCGTGATTTTTCCGGTCGCATCAAAGTTGACTCTCGTCTGCATCCCGTCGATCGCGATCTTGACAAGCTTGCCCTCCGAGTCGACGATGACCGCCGCGACCAGAGAATCCACCTGTGCCAAGCCCTCGGCATCCGCTGCCGCATTTTTGGAGCTGCTGATCGTTGTGATGATTCCCAATCCCGTTTTTGCCGCTCCGGTCGATTCCGTTGCCGGCGTTTCCGTCGCCGGTGTCTCCGTTGCCGGCGTTTCCGCTGCCTGCTGTGTTCCTCCGCATGCAGTAAGCAGCATTGCTGTCGCAAGTACGGACAGCCCGAACATGATTTTCTTCTTCATAGTTCCCTCCCTAAAATCTATTTATTGGGAAAATTTCCCGATAAACCCGTTTGTTTTCTTCCAAAAGCTCCTTCCATATTCTAATCGGTTTTCCATAATTATGCAAGCGCTTTATCAGCTTAACGATTTTTTTCTTCACACGAAGCAGTCGATGAGAAGCTCCGCCGAAAGCGCGATGACGATCGCTCCGTTGATCAGCAGAAAATTGCGGATCGAGGTGACGAAGGTCTCGGCTTTGATCTGCTTTTCTTCAAAGAGCCGGATATTTTTGTCGACGCCGAAAAAGACGAGCAGCGCACCGAGCGAGATCGGCGGCAGCACACCGAGCGCCGCAGCAGGAAGGATCAGCAAAAAGCACAGCCGATACAGCGCGCGATACAGCTTGACGGCGCGGGCTTTGCCGATATGGTACAGCAAGGTGAAGCGCTTGTGCAGGATGTCCTGCTCCAGATCGCAGATGTTGTTTGCCAGCATGATGCCTGCGGTCGTCAGCGTCAGCGGCGCACCCAGAAGCAGGATCGCCGTAACGCTCGGCAGATCGACGCTCACGCTCAGCCGCATCGACTCGATACCGTAGCCGATGATCGAGCCCTCGGGCGCGTTGATATATACGACCAAAAACGGGATGAAGCATCCGTAAAAGATGCCCGACACCACTTCTCCGAGCGGCATTCTCGAGATCGGCAGCGGCCCGTAGGTGTACAGGATGCCGCAGGCAAAGCACAGCGTACCCAGCCCGAGCACGACAAGATCCGTCATCGCCGCCACGCACAGCCCGAAAATACCCGCCGCCGCCAACAGTGCAAAGATAATGTGCCGCGCGGTCTTGCGATCATACGGCAGCGGATGTCCGTTGCCGGCGGAGTCAATGTAGTTGTTAATCGCGGTCGTCACAAGATCAAAGAGCAGCATCGCGCAAAAGAACAGCGCGCTCGGGATCGGACGGATTCCCTCGCCCTGACCGATCCGATAGAGCATCGCCGTTGCAAAGGCGAAAAGGCTCGTGATCTTCGTTCTTCCCTCGGTATAATCAAAAAATCGGCGCATAGACTTCTCCCGATGCTTTTTGCAGCAATTCGCGCAGGCATCGCTCCTTTTGTTCCGTCAAATGTAGTTCCCGAAGCTCCTTTTCCGCCAGACGATAGTATCGCTGCGCAAAGGCTCGGGTCTTGGCGTTGCCGAGCGCGTCAAGGATCTTTTGCCGAAGCGGCTCCGCATCAAAGCATTCCTGCCTCGCCTGCTCTCGAAGCTCCTCCTTCAGCTGCGGCGAATTTTGCATCGCAAGGATCACGGGCAGCGTGATCACGCCGGAGCGAAGATCGGAGAGGATCGGCTTTTTTGCCGTCTGCGCCGTTTGCTCCAGGTCGATCAGATCGTCCATCATCTGAAAGATCATACCGATATAGCGTCCCAGCCTGCGATAGGCGTCAAAGCTTTTTTCATCGCCGAGTATCCACGCTCCGCCGGCAAACGCCGCCTCAAAGAGCATCGCCGTCTTTCCCCGAATGATCGTCAGGTAACGGTATATGCTCAGATCGAAATTGAAGCTGTTTGCGTTTTGCCGAAGCTCACCCAGACAGACCAGCTTGGCGTAGGAGGCGATCGAAAAGCCCTCCTTGGGTCGGCAGTCGTTGAGCTCGGCGACCATTTCGACCGCCCGCGCCAGCACATAGTCGCCGCACAGCACCGCCTGCTTCTGCCCGAATCGGCGCTGAAGGCTTTCCTGCGCACGCCGAAAATCGGCATTGTCGATCACATCATCATGCACGAGCGTTGCCAGATGAAACAATTCGATCGCCGCTGCCAGCACGATTGCATCCGTGTCGATCATTCCCTCGTCATTCATCGCCGAGATCAAAAGCGCTCTGCCTCTGAGATTTTTTCCCGTGGACAGCGCCAGATGCTCGAGCATCGGCCGAATGATCGCGGGCGATCTTTTGAGGGCGGCTGCGATCTGTCGCTCCAACTCCTCGACCGCCCTCTCCAAGGTACGGTAGCTTCGCTCCGCACCGGTTTTGTAGCTAATCATTATATAAATACCACTTTCTTGCAAAAGAGCTTCGTTTCCATCGATCCTTGATGACCGGCATCACATAATAGTCCAGTCCGAAGGTCTGCCCGCCCGCGATCAGCACCGCGATGCCGGCAAAGAGCATCCACATCGTGCTCGCATACAGCCCCGTCGTCGTAATAAACATCAGCTGAAGCACGATCGACATGCCCGCGGAAAGGAAATTGAACAAGCCCGCAATCAATGCCAGTCCGATCAGGATCTCCATGATCACAATAAAGGTCTGCATAAACAGCATCATCTTGTCGCTCGAGAGGACGAAGCCTTCGAGAAAGCTGTTCAGCAGCGGGATGTCGAGCTTGAACGCGATGTCCGACAGTGTCGCCGTCGCAAGCTCCGTCCCCGATACGACATAGAATTTGATCAGCCCGAGCAGATCCCAATTGACGATCACCTCGCCTGCCGCCACGGCCGCCTCCGCCACGGTCGACGCCGAGCTTGCCGCGTCGGTCGTGCCCGATGCCGAAGACACCGCGCTGACGGACGCCGGATCGAGGATGCTCTGATACCACCAGTTGGCGCCGCCGAAAAATTC
>JBGZCE010000111.1:0-5523 GCA_041845175.1 Filifactoraceae bacterium | reverse complement strand
TTTCTTGAACTTCATCATAAAAGATGATACTATGTTTTCAGTAAAAATACAAGTGTATTTGATTCAAGGACACAGGCGCGCGATTTGTTGGCCGAAATCTGCGGATCGAGGACTTGAAACAGCAAAATATTTGAGGTGGAGAAAATGATAAAGGTTGTAAAATTTGGGGGCAGCAGTGTCTCGGGCGCGAAGCAGTTTGCGAAGGTCAAGAACATCGTCGACAGCGATCCCGCGCGCAAATTCATCGTCACCAGTGCCTGTGGCAAGGCGGGCAATGAGGATCATAAGGTGACCGATCTTTTGTATCTGTGTCACGCGCACATCCGCTATGGCGTTGCGTATGACAATCTGTTCGATCTGATCGTGAGAAAATATCAAAGCATCAAAGAGGAGCTGCATTTGCAGCTGGATCTGGAGCTGGAATTTGAGGATATCAACAATATTATGAAGAACGATCCGACGACGGATTATCTGGTTTCCAGAGGCGAGTATCTGACCGGCAAATTGCTGGCGGAATATCTGGATGCGGATTTTTTGGACGCAAAGGATCTCATCCGATTTTCGTACAACGGGAAGATCGACTTTGAGAAGAGCGGTGAGCTGCTGGAACAATATGCGATGCGCGATCGCAAGGTGGTGATCCCCGGATTCTACGGAAGTCTGCCCAACGGCGTGATCAAGGTCATGTCTCGAGGGGGCAGCGATGTCACCGGCGCGATCATTGCGAATCTGGTCGATGCGGATGTGTATGAAAATTGGACGGATGTTTCGGGGATCCTGGCGGCGGATCCGAGGATCGTAAAAGCGCCGAGAAGGATCGATCATATCCGATACGATGAGCTCCGCGAGCTCAGCTATATGGGCGCCAATGTGCTGCACGATGAATCGATCTTTCCCGTGAAGGAAAAAGGAATCCCGATCAATATCCGAAATACGAATGATCCTGCCAATGAGGGCACGATGATCATGGCGGACTGCTCCGAGTACGATGCGATCGATCCGCCGGGATTTATCACTGGCGTTTCCGGAAAGAAAAATTTTATGATCATCACCTGCACCGGGAATCATTTTTCGAGCGAGGTCGGGACTCTGCGAAAGGCGTTGGGGATCTTCGAGGATTTTCAGATCAGTGTCGAAAGCGTCCCGGCGGGGATCGACACCTTCAGCATCATCGTGGAGAGCAGCAGGATCGAAAATCATTTATACGAGGTGCTGGTGCGCTTGAAGGACGAATTGCATTGCGACAGGGTCTCGTATATCGACAAGATCTCGCTGATCGCCGTAGTCGGCAGAGGGATGAGCCATAAGCCGGGGATGTCCGGCAAGCTTTTTGCAAAGCTCGGGCTGGAGAATATCAACATCCGGACGATCAACCAGGGAGCGGACGAGATCGACATCATTATCGGAGTCGACAATACGGATTTTGAAAAAACGATATGCTGTATCTATGAAAATTTTTTGAGAGAAAAATAAACGGCAGCGAATGATCGCGCGAATGCACCAAGACGATGGGGATTTTTGAAAATATCGTTGACCGATAAAAAGCTGCGGCGTATAATTTCAGATAGGAACACCGAAAATCCAAAACCATTCCGAGGAGGAGTTATGAGTAAGAGCAAAAAGTATTTTTATGATGGCGATGTGATTTGGAACAGTGATGCCGAGGTGGATGCGGGCACGCTGCTGGAGGAGATCTTAGCGGATGAGGAGCTCGGCTCGCTGGATGAGCTGATCGTCGGCTGCTGGGGCGAGTCGTATGACAACGGGATCCAGCCGCTCATCGACGGTATCGTGGCGCATGCGGACAAATTCCGTAATATAAAGCGTCTGTTTATCGGAGATATGGACTACGAGGAATGTGAGGTATCGTGGATCGAGCAGGGCGATTATTCTGCGCTTTGGGCAGCGCTGCCGGAGCTGAGATCGCTGACCGTCAAAGGAAGCACCGGACTTTCCTTCGGAAGCATCCGTCACGAGCAGCTGGAGGAGCTGGAGGTGATTTGCGGCGGCTTGCCGTCGTCCGTGATCCGCCAGATCGCCGAAGCGAAGCTGCCGAGACTCAAAAAGCTGAATCTGTATCTGGGAGTCGAGAATTACGGCTTTGACGGCAGCGTGGAGGATATCAGGGCGCTGTTGAACGCGGATTTCATAAAGCAGCTCGAGTATCTCGGACTCGGCGACAGTGAAATTCAGGATGAAGTCGTGGAGGCTTTTTTGGCGCTGAACGAGCTGTACAGGATCAAAACGCTCGATTTCTCAAACGGAACGCTGACGGACAAGGGTGGACAGCTGCTGCTGGATCATGCGGAGCTGTTGAAGGGGCTGGATACATTGGATCTGACATACCATTATTTGAGCAGCGACATGATGGAGCGTCTCGGCGCGTTGGGGATCCATGTGCTGATGGACGAGCAGATGAAGGATGAAGAGTATGGCGGCGAAGTCTATCGCTTCCCTATGCTTACGGAATAATGCGGTATTTGTTGATCGGAAAATCGGGAAAGCGGCGGGATTATTTTCTGAAGGCTTGTCAGGAAATGAATTTGCCGCTCCTGTTTTTTGATATCGAATCGAAGGAGCTTGCACAACGGCTGTTGCCCGGCGATGTGGTGAAGATCGACCCGATCGCCGGCGAGAGCGCACGCCTGGCGGAGCTGAACGAAAGCATTCAGGCATACGGAAGGATCCTGCATTCGCTGGCAAAGCGGTGCGATGTGCATTTTTTGAATGCGCCGGCGGCGATCTTTCAGACGCTGGACAAAAAGCTTTGCAAAAAACGATTGTCGGACGAACGGATTCCGGCAACGCCGATGCTCGATTTTGCAGGCACGCATTTTGAGGAGCTGACGGAGTTTATGCGTGCAGGAAGGCTGTCGCAAATTTTCATCAAGCCGAATTTCGGCTCGGGCGCGGCGGGGATCCTCGCACTGCGCCGTCATCCGCGGACGGGGCGGCTGATCGCCTACACGACGATCGCGGAGCAAAACGGAGAATATGTGAATACCAAACGCCTGCACATGCTGACGGATCATGCCGCTGCGGCGCGCATGGCGGATTTTTTGTTGCAAAGAGACCCGATCATCGAGCGGTGGATTCCCAAGGACAGCATCGGCGGGCACAGCTATGATCTGCGCGTGGTCTATCAGTTCGGACAAATAGCGATGATACAGGTGCGCGGTGCGCGGCGCGGCGCGGTCACCAATCTGCATCTGAACAATTTTCCGATCGAAGCGGCGGCACTCAAATTGTCCGGGGAGGAGCTGCAGCGGATCGAGCAGCTCTGCGAGCGGGCGATAGCGCTGTTTCCGGCGCTGCGCTCCGTGGGCTTTGACATTCTGATCGAGAAAAATACGAGAAAGCCGTATATTATCGAAATGAATGCGCAGGGCGATCTGATGTATCGGGATATTTTCGGAGAAAATCGAATCTATAAGGAACAGGTGAAAAGGATGGAGAAGCAATGGCAAGAGAAGTGATGGAGGTTCCCAAAGCGATCATCGGCGATCCGCAGAAGGCGAAAATGTCGGTGAATATGAATGAGGTGGTCGGCAGCTGCGATATTTTGTTCCTCTGCCTGGATACGCTTCGCTACGATGTGGC
The DNA here is from genome assembly GCA_041845175.1 of Filifactoraceae bacterium. Taxonomy (GTDB): domain Bacteria; phylum Bacillota; class Clostridia; order Peptostreptococcales; family Filifactoraceae; genus JAUNKE01. The sequence continues at coordinate 1,923 of JBGZCE010000111.1, read as the reverse complement.
GAAGGAGGAGGAGCGGCTCGGAAATACGCCCAATCTCAATCGGTACGGAGAATGGAAAAAATGCCACGCGCCGGGCAACTATACCTTTCCGTCGCATATGGCGATGTTTATCGGCAATCTGCCGTCGCCGGTCGAGCCGACTCCGCTGTACGAGCGTGAGCGACTTTTTGTGGCGAAGGAAAATGCGAATCTCGGCAAGCTGCACCCGTATTCCTTTCTGTTTGAGGGCAACAGCTTTGTTCAGGGGCTGGAGCGCGTCGGCTATACGACGATCTGCGTCGGCGGCGTCGGCTTTTTCAACAAGAGGACTCCGATCAACAGGCTGCTGCCGGATTTTTTTATGAGATCCTATTGGTATACGCGCTTTGCCTGCCATATCAAGGAGAGCTTCGAGCATCAGATCGATTTTGTCGAAAGGCTGCTCGCCGAAGCACCGAGTGATGAGCGGATCATGCTGTATCTCAATGTGGACAGCATTCATTATCCGAACGCCTTTTATTTGCCGGACGAAAAAACGGATAATATCAAAACGCACGCGGCAGCACTGCGTTATGTGGACTCACACATCCCGCGTCTGCTTGCGGCATTTGAAAAAAGGGGCAGGACCTTTTGCATCGTCTGCTCCGATCACGGCAGCTGCTATGGTGAGGACGGCTATCATTTTCACTGTCATTCGCATGAGATCGTAAACACTGTGCCGTACAAGCATTTTTTTATAGAGTAGAGGGCGTGGATGAACGAGGAGAAGCTTTATTTACAATATATGTACAGCTATCCGCACAAGCGGACCTATGAGATGACGGAGCGTCTGGATCTTGCGCCGTACAGGGACGCCTTCGTCGGACGCGCGATGGGGCTCTATGTGCACATTCCGTTTTGTCGGAGCAAATGCGGTTATTGCAATCTGTTTTCGATCGTCGATCGACAGGATGCGCAGCACGCGCAGTATCTGGACGCGGTCAAACGCCATTCGGCGCAGATGAAGCGGGAGGTCGATTTCGAGCACACGGACTTTCGCTCGCTCACGCTGGGCGGAGGAACGCCGATGCTGCTGTCGGCAAAGCATCTGGAGGAGCTGCTGGATTTTTGCGGGGCGGAGTACGATCTGGATCTTCCGACCGTCTTTTCGTGTATCGAAACCTCGCCGAGCACAACGGACGAGGAAAAGCTCGCGCTGCTCAGGGAGCGCGATTTCAAACGGATCAGCATCGGTGTGCAGTCCTTTGTCGAGCAGGAGCTCCTGCTGCTCGAACGCGGCGAAAAGCCGTCCGATTGCCGGGCGGCGCTCGAAAAAATCAAACGCGCGGATTTCGACAGCCTCAACATCGACCTGATCTACGGGATGCCGAATCAGACGGAGAAAAGCTTTCTCGATTCGCTTTCGCAGGCGATGTACTTTGAGCCGGATGAAATCTTTCTGTATCCTTTATACAAGCAGCCGAATGCGCGGCTGTACCGAAAATTCGAGCTCGACGCGCAAAAGCAGTATCGGCTCTATCAGATCGGACGCGACTACCTGCTTTCGCAGGGCTACCGGCAGCTTTCGATGCGCAGCTTTGCCAAGCGGCCGCCGAGCAACGCGGATTGCGGATACGAAAACACGCTGTCGCTCGGCTGCGGCGGACGGAGCTATTTTGACGAGCTGCATTTCTGCGAGCGCTATGTGGCGGGCAAAGAGGAGAGCGAGGCGCTGTATCGACGGTATGTCGACAAGCGGGATTTTTTGACGGATATTTCTTTTTTTCTGCTCGATCGGGAGGAGCGCAAGCGCAAATATGCCATCAAGAATCTGCTTTATGCGACAGGCCTGAGCAAGGCGGATTATCGGCGCCATTTCGGCAGCGAGGCACATGACGATTTCGATTTTTTGCATGCGCTGACGGAGCAGGGCTATCTGTACGAAACGCCGGAGCGGATCTTTTT
>JBGZCE010000110.1:0-18797 GCA_041845175.1 Filifactoraceae bacterium | reverse complement strand
CTTCGTGAGATCCGCTTCAGCGTCATCAAGGGCAATGCGTCTGAGATGGAATACATTTTCAATGCGGATAGCCGATTTGCGGAGAATGAGAGGTTTCGGGGAAGAGGAGTGGACAGCGGCGGCAGCAGATCCCGAGCGAGGCTTTGCACAATCGTATCCGGAGTTGCAAAAAAATATCGCTGCATTGCCGTTTTGACCGGTGAAACGGATTTCGTGGCGGACGAACGGACGATATACAGCGTGCAAAATTCGAGCGAGGCGCTGCAAAAGATCACAGGCATCGGCTGCATACTGGCAGGAATGCTCGGCGTTTTTCTCGGCGCTGCCGAAGATGCTCCCCTGCCGGCGGCGCTTGCGGCGACCGCGATGCTCAGCATAGCCGGCGAGCTGTCCGAGGAAAGTGCGCTCTTTCCGAATGCATCGGCAAGCATTCGCGTAGCGCTGATCGACCATTTGGCAACGATAACCGCAAGAACCTTGAACGATTGCGCCAAGATCCGACGCGAAAAAAGCCTTCGGGAGCGATTGCGCCTGTATGCGATCACACCTGAATACCGTCGGGAGCAGGAGGAGAGCTATCTTCAAAAAATCGAGGAAGCGATGAAGGCGGGAATCGGGACTTTGCAGCTGAGAGAAAAAAATCTGCCGATGGAGGAGCTGATCGCGCTCGGCAAAAAGATCAAATCGCTTGCCGATCGGTATGATGTGCTGTTCATCGTCAACGACCATCCGGCGGCAGCCGGGGTGATCGAGGCGGACGGCGTGCATCTGGGCGAGACGGATATGTGCATCGACGAGGCGAGGGCACTGCTCGGCAATGTCATCATCGGGCTCTCCACACACAATCGTGCGGAAGCGATCGAGGCGGAGCGAAAGGGAGCGGATTACATCGGGGTCGGTGCCGTTTATGCGACCCAATCCAAGCACGATACCGTGGCGATCAGTGAGGACGAGCTGTATGCGGTCGGCGAAGCGATCGCGATCCCGAGCGTTGCGATCGGAGGAATTCATCAGGGCAATATGGCGAGGCTGAAGGATAAGAAGCTGACCGGAGTGGCAATGATCTCGGCAATTTTTGAAGCGGAGGATATGAGCAAAGCCGTGCGGACAATGCTGGAGGAGCTCGACACATGGAAGCGGACGGAAAAATAAAGCTTCATTTATTATATAGAAAGACGAGATGAGGAGGAATAGGAGAAATGAAAAAGCGATCAGCTGAAACAGATTTCGGATCAGCTCGCATTGATGAGGGAGAAATAGGAGAAATGAAAAAGGTACTGACCGTCGCCGGCTCGGACTCTTCGGGCGGAGCGGGCATTCAGGCGGATATAAAAACGATGACGATGCACAAGGTGTTCGCTATGTCGGCAATTACGGCGATCACCGCACAAAACACGACCGGCGTCACGCAGGTGGAGGAGCTGTCGCCCGAGCTGGTCGCGGCGCAGCTTGACGCCGTGTTTACGGATATTTTTCCCGATGCGGTCAAGATCGGCATGGTTTCCAATTCCGGATTGATCAAAACGATCGCGGACAAGCTCAGGGAGCACAAGGCGCAAAAAATCGTACTCGATCCCGTGATGGTGGCGACCTCCGGCGCGCGGCTGATGCGTGAGGATGCCATTTTGGATTTGATCGACGAGCTGATACCGCTTGCCGAGGTGATCACGCCCAATCTGTTTGAAGCGGAAATTCTGGCGGAGCGAAGCATCCGCAGCTTGGTGGATATGCGGATCGCCGGCGAAAAAATTCGCGCCATGACCGGCGTCAATGTATTGATCAAGGGCGGGCATTTGCAGGATAAAAAAACGGATATTCTGTTTACAAAGGACGGCGTTCATTCATTTGAAGGCAAGAATATCGACAATGCGAATACACACGGCACGGGTTGCACGCTGTCCTCCGCGATCGCGAGCAACTTGGCGCTGGGCTTCTCTCTGATCGAATCGGTTGCGCGCGCCAAACGATATGTTGAGGAGGCGATCGCCGCAGGGCTTGATCTCGGAGCCGGGCGCGGGCCGCTCGATCACATGGTCCGCCTTTCGATCGACGAGAAATAACGCTCACTAACTTTTGCTTGTATTATTTCGGGTTTTCCACTACAATAGAAGAAATAAAAAAGCAAACCTTCGGGACGAACCGCGTCCCGCACGAATGGAAAGGAAGAGTTATGTATAAAGGAATTGCCGCATCGGAAGGAATTGCGATCGGAAAGGTTCTTCTGCTTGAAAAGGAAGAGCCGGTCATTGAAAGAAAAACCGTCACGGACGAGCAGGTGGAGGGCGAAAAGGCTGCGCTTGCGAAGGCGCTGCAACAATCAAGAGAACAGCTGGAGGCGATCAAGGCGAACGCCGGTGAGGTGACGGCGGAAATTTTGGATGCGCATCTGCTGATCCTGGAGGATACCGAGCTGATCGACACCATTCATATGAAGATCGAAGGCGCGCATCAGGATGTCGTATCCGCGACCGATGAAGCCATTGATTTTTTTGCCAATCTGCTCGCCTCGATGGGTGACGCCTATATGAAGGAACGGGCAGCGGATATTCGCGACATCGGATACCGCGTCGTGATGAATCTGCTCGGCAAAGAGATCCGATCGCTGATGTCCCTGACCGAGCCCGTGGTGATCGCGGCGCATGACATCACGCCGTCCGATACGGCGCAGATGAGCAAGGATAAGGTGCTTGGATTTTTGACGAATATCGGCGGGCGAACCTCCCATTCGGCGATCATGGCGCGTACACTGGAAATTCCGGCAATCTTGGGACTCAACGACATCACCGAGAGGCTGAAAGACGGCGATCTCGTCTGCTTTGACGGCGAGGAAGGTGTACTTCATGTCGATCCGGACGAGCAAACGCTCGAAAAATATCGAAGGCTGCAGGAGACACAGGAGCAAACGAAAAAATTGCTGCTCGAATTCAAGGATCGCTCAACCGAGACCTCCGACAAGCATCATGTGGAGCTTGCCGCCAACATCGGCTCGCCGAAGGATGCCGAGAGCGCGCTCAAAAACGGAGCGGAGGGCATCGGATTGTACCGCACCGAATTTCTGTATATGGATCGGGAATCGCTTCCGACCGAGGAGGAGCAGTTTGAAGCCTACAAGGCGGTGCTGGAGCAAATGGGCGAGCGACCAGTCGTTATTCGGACGCTGGACATCGGCGGTGACAAAAAGCTGCCGTATCTGCCGCTTCCGGACGAAATGAATCCCTTCCTGGGATATCGTGCCGTGCGAATTTGTCTGGATCGCGTCGATTTGTTCAAAACACAGCTCAGAGCACTGCTTCGCGCAAGCGTTTACGGAAACCTCAAGATCATGTACCCGATGATCTCGTCGCTTGAGGAGGTACGAGCCGCAAACCGGATTTTGGAGGAATGCAGGAGAGAGCTTGAGCAGGAGAATATCGCGCATGGCAAATTTGAAGTCGGCATCATGATCGAGATCCCGTCCGCCGCACTGACGGCGGATTTGATCGCAAAGGAGGTCGATTTCTTCTCCATCGGTACCAATGATCTGATTCAGTACACCTGTGCGGTCGATCGCATGAACCAAAAAATATCGGACCTTTACAATCCGTTTCACCCCGCCGTGCTTCGATTGATCAGCCAGGTGATCGACGCGGCACACGCCAACGGGATTTGGTGCGGGATGTGCGGCGAAACCGGCGGAAACAAATTCCTCGTGCCTCTCTATCTGGGCATGGGGCTTGACGAATTTTCGATGAGCGCCAATGCGATCCTTCGTGTGCGTAAGCAAATTGCGCAGCTCTCAACGGATGAGGCGAAGCGAATTTTGGCGCATGCGATGTCCCTTTCGACCGCTTCCGAGATCGAGGAATATATGAAAAGCATTGTGGAATGATCGGGAGCTGCTGAGGTGAGCGTAAAATTTTTCAAACGAAGAAGCCGAGTCGTCCTTTGATTTGAAGGGACGGCTTTTGTTCTTGCCGCATCGAAAAATACAGACTGAGGAATAAAAAAGCGTTGTTTAGGCGGCGCTTTTTGTGAAATTATAAAGAAAATACAAGGAGAATTTATGAAGATACATCAAAGTCCGAACAGGCCCACCTATTCCTTCGAAATCTTTCCGCCCAAGCGCGACGCGGATATGAGCCAGATATTTGTGACGCTGGAGCAGATCGTGCAGTACCGGCCGGATTTCATCTCGGTGACCTATGGAGCCTCCGGCTCGCAGCGCGGAACGGAAACGCTCGACATCTGCGCGCATATCAAAGAGAAGCATAAGATCGAGCCGCTGATGCACCTGACCTGCGCCGGCTCGGACAGAGCAACGGTCGATCGGATTCTTGAGCGCGCAAAGGAGCAGGGCATCGAGAATGCTCTGCTGATGCGCGGCGATCGTCGGGAGGATTTGACCGAGGAGGAGCAGTTCGGCGATTTTCACCATGCAAGCGAGCTGATCGAATATGCGAAGGCGCGATATGATTTTTCCGTCGGGGGAGCCTGCTATCCCGAAGGGCATGTCGAAGCCAGAAGCGTAACCTCCGATCTTCTGCACCTTCGCCGAAAGGTGCGGCTCGGAGCGGATTTTCTGATCACGCAATTCTTTTTCGACAACGACAAGTTCTATCATTTTTTGAATGAGGCGCGCAGCATCGACATCGACATCCCGATTTTGGCGGGCGTAATGCCGGTTTTGAACAAAAATCAGATCCATCGCATGGTGCAGCTCAGCGGAGCGTCGCTGCCGGAGAAGTTCAAAAGAATAATGGATCGCTACGAGCACAATCCGGCTGCGCTGCAGGACGCGGGGATCGCGTATGCCTCGGAGCAGATCGTGGATCTGCTGTCGAGCGGCGTGGACGGCATCCATCTTTATGTTATGAACAAGCCGGAAATCGCAAGAAGGATCACGGAGAATATCGGTTCGATCCTGCATGACTTGAGGAGCAAGAAATAGATTGAAGAAAAAACTGAAGCCCTATATCGACTATCGGGATATTTTGCGCTTTTTGCATTATCGAAAAAACGAGCCGGAGCCGGAGATCCTGGCGCAGATCGACGAAGGCCTGGAGATCGTATTTGAGAAATCGACCTTCTTAGAGACTCATGCCAAATTCCCGATTCAGCTTACGGAGCATACAGTCGTGCTGGATGAAAAAATCGAGCTGCCGTATGCGTCGCTTTGCAAGCTGCTCAAAAACAGCACGGCGGTCTATGTGGTAGCCTGTACCCTGGGGCATGAAATCTCGCGCCTGATCAAGCGGGAAATGGCTTTTGATCCTGCGCGCGGAGTGCTTCTGGATGCCTGCGCCTCGATGCTTGCCGATGCCTATGCCGCCTATATCCAATCGACGCTCGGCGATACGACGCCGCGCTTCAGCCCCGGCTACGGCGATGTGCCGCTTTCGACCCAGCCGATTTTTGCGCGCCTGCTCAGCATTGAAAAAAGAACGGGAATCCATCTGACCGAAGCCAACCTGATGATTCCGGAGAAGTCGATTATCTATTTGACGGGAGAGCTTTGCATGCTCGAGCACAGCGAAGGACTGAGCTGCAAGAGCTGCAACCGCGATTGTATTTACAGAAAGGTATAAGGAATGAAGGCTTTTACCGATTTTATGAAAGAAAAGACCGTCCTGTTCGACGGGGCGATGGGAACACAGATTCAAAAGCTCGATATCGATCCGGGCATTCTGCCGGATGAGCTCAATATTTTGCAGCCGGAGGCCATCATCAATATCCACCTCGCCTATTTGGAGAGCGGAAGCGATGTGCTGACGGCAAACACCTTCGGTTCCAACGCATACAAAAACGCCGGGCGCAGGTACACGCCCGACGAGCTGATCTCGGCGGGGATCGCTTGCGCAAAGGAGGCAAGAGAACGCTATCGGGCAAAGGGCAATACCCGACCGATCTATATTGCGCTCGATCTCGGACCGATCGGAGCGTTGCTGGAGCCGTCCGGTCATATTCGCTGGGAGCAAGCCTACGAGCTTTACAGGGAGCAGGTGATCAGCGGCGTGCGAGCGGGAGCGGAGCTGATTCTGATCGAAACGCAGACGGATCTGGCGGAGCTTCGCTGCGCCGTTCTGGCATGCAAAGAAAACAGCTCTCTGCCGATTTTATGCACGATGAGCTTTGAGCGATCGGGAAGAACCTTTACGGGCACCGATCCGCAATCGATGGCGACCACACTCGAGGATATCGGAGTCGAGGCTGTCGGCTTCAACTGCTCCTTCGGCACGAAGGAGATGCGTCCGTTGATCGAACAGCTTCTGAAAACGACCAACCTTCCGGTGATGGTGCAGCCCAATGCCGGATTGCCCGATGAGGTCGGGGAAGGCTTCTGCTTTGATCCCTTTGTCGCCGATATGAAATATTTTGTCGAGCAGGGCGTCGGCATCATCGGAGGCTGCTGCGGAACCTCACCCGATACGATCCGCCTGCTCCATGAAATGCTGAAAACCGCAAAGGGAGAGCGTAAAAGGAACAAGCTTCCGACCCGAATCTGCTCCTATGCCAGAACCGTGGAGATCGGAAAAATGCCGAGAATCATCGGAGAGCGGATCAATCCGACCGGCAAGAAGGCCTTTCAGGAGGAGCTGCGCGGCGGCAAGCTCGACCATGCGATCCGTGAGGCGGTGCGCCAGTCCCAAGAGGGCGCGGATATTTTGGATGTCAATGTCGGAACCTCCGGCGTCGATGAATCCGAGCTGCTTCCGCGACTGGTTTGCGAGATCCAGTCCATTTTGGACCTGCCGCTGCAGATCGACTCCTCCAGCGTGCAGGGGATCGAAAACGCCGTCCGAATTTACAACGGAAAGCCGCTGATTAACTCCGTCAACGGCAAGGAGGAAAGTCTGAGCAGCGTTTTGCCGATCGCAAAAAAATACGGTGCCTGCGTGCTCGGCTTGACGCTGGATGAAAACGGAATCCCCGAAACCGTCGAGGAGCGCATCCGAATTGCCGAAAAAATCCTCGACCGCGCGCTGGCACTCGGAATCCCGAAAGAGAATTTGCTGATCGACTGTCTGACGCTCACCATCAGCACCGATCCCGAAAATGCGAAAATGACCAACGAGGCGCTGCGCATCGTCAAGGAAAAGCTGGGATTGTGCACCGCGCTCGGCGTCAGCAACATCTCCTTCGGATTGCCGAACCGCAACGCCGTCAATCAGGCATTCCTTCTTTCGGCACTGTACAGCGGACTGGATCTGCCGATCATCAATACCGCCAACGGCTCGATGATCGAAGCGATCGACAGCTATTGCGTGCTGAGCGGAAGAGATGAGGGAGCAAGGAGCTATATCGCCAAATATGCCGACAAACCGCAGACAAGGATCGAATCCAACGCGCAAACGACGCTTTATCAGGCGATTCTGAGCGGAATGAATGCCGAAACACTCGCTCTGACGCAGGAGCTTCTTGAAAAAAAATCCGCCATCGACATCATCGACGAGGATCTGATTCCCGTGCTCAATGATATCGGATCGAAATTTGAAAAAGGCGAGCTCTTTTTGCCGCAGCTGATCCAATCGTCGCAGACCGTCAAGCTCGCATTCGACCGCGTCAAGCAGGAGCTGACCGCGGAAAATACGGACAGCGGCTCCAAGGGCAGGATATTGCTTGCCACCGTTGAGCATGATGTGCATGACATCGGAAAAAATATCGTCAAGGTCGTACTTGAAAACTATGGCTTCGAGGTGGTCGATCTCGGAAGGGATGTTCCGGCAAAAAAGGTGGTCGAAGAATGCAGGGCGCGAAATATCCGTCTTGTCGGATTGAGCGCGCTGATGACAACGACCGTTGCATCGATGGAAAGGACGATCCGATTGCTCAAGGCGGAGCTTCCGGATTCCTTCGTCATCGTCGGCGGAGCCGTTTTGAACAGCCGTTATGCGCAGGAGATCGGTGCCGACCGCTATGCCAAGCACCCGTCCGAAACCGCGCAGCTGGCGCAGCAGTTTTTTGAAGAAAGAGGATTATGATGAATTTGCGCATGGCGGAAATGAAAGACCTGCAAGCCATCCGGGCGATGTATCGAAGGATGATTTCGGAAATGGACAAGGCCGGTATCCGGATATGGGATGATCACTATCCCTGCGAAGCATTTGAAGAAGATATTCGTAAGGAGCGGCTGTATATTCTGATGCGGGGCGAGGAGATTCTCTCGGCCTTTGCGCTGAACACTGCGCATTACGGCATCGACACGCTTCAATGGAAGGCCCCTGACGCGAAGGCGATGTATATCGACCGCTTGGGCGTCGATCCGGCGCTTCAGAAGCAAGGCATCGGCGCGCTGACTCTGAAAAAAGCCGTCGCCCTGGCCAAAAAATTCGGCGCACAATATCTGCGGTTGTTTGTGGTGAGCTTTAACGAGCCGGCGATCCGACTGTACGAAAAAGCCGGCTTTCAAAAAGCCGGCGGCATCTACGATCTCGTGATCGACAAGGATACGGTGCTGCAGGAATTCGGCTTTGAGATCGAAATATAATCGGAATATAGAAGAACAAACCGAAAACAAAAGAGAAATCGAATAAAAGCATAGGGCACGGAGATGCAGGGCGGGATCCGATACGCGCGTACTGCGCAGAGCTCAAAGAGAAGCGTAGAAAATGGTAAAATATCCTTTACTTCCGACTCTTCGTTTTTGATCAGGAGTTTGGAGAATGTGGAAGAAGTCCGAAGGGAGTACTCTTTTATGTTGCAATGATATGAGAAAAGAGATCCGGAGAGGAGAAGGAGAGGATGGAAAATAAGAAATTCAATTTGCAAGGAGCTGAGGAAACTCGGAATATCCCGATCGTTTATCGCGAGACGCAGCCGCAGGATGCCGAAAAAATACTCGCGTATTCCAAAATCGTGGGCGGAGAAACGAATTTTTTGTCGTTCGGTGAGGAAGGCTTGCCGTTCACCGTGGAGCAGGAAGAAAAGCTTCTTGAGGATAATGTCAAAGCGCCGAAGTCCTGCATGATCGTCGCACTGCACGATGAACGGATCGCGGGCCTGGCAAATTTTCAAATCAATAAACGGGAGCGGCTTGCGCATCATGGCAGTATCGGGCTCAGCGTTCGCAAGGAATATTGGGGACGGGGGATCGGCTCGGAGCTTTTGAGCCGGCTGATCGATTTTGCAAGCTCTGTCGGAGTGGAGATCGTTTCTCTTGAAGTAAATGCAGACAACGAGAGAGCGATCCGTTTGTACGAGCGATTCGGCTTTGAAAAATTCGGGACATTCCGCAAAGCTGTCAAGATCAACGGCGAGTATTATGACAGCAACTATATGAATCTGTATTTACCGAAAGCCGGGCGTACAAAGGATATTTGATGAGAGCAAATGAGCAAAACAAAATGACGGAAAATTTTTGATCGATCAAATTCAACGGAGCGCAAGACTATTTTGTTTTGCGCTTTTTTATCACCAGATAGAGCGCATAGCCGAGCATTGCGCCGATGAGGTTGAGAAAAATGTCGTCCACATCGAATTGTCCCAAGCCGGTAAAAAGCTGCCCGACCTCGACACACAGAATGACGAACAGGCTGAAGAAAAATACATGGCGGGCGCTGCGCAGCCTTTTGAAGGCAAGCGGCGGCAGCAATCCGAGCGGCACAAAGGCAAATATGTTGCCGAGCAGATTGACATGCGACCAGAATGGATACCGGTATTCCAAATACATTTTTATCGTATCGAACAGCACGAAATTCGCCGTTTGCAATTTCATTTGAAGGGTTTGGATGCCCGCATTGTCAAGCACATTGGCAAGCGGCACGCGAACCACTCCGAGCTTTGCGACGATCAGCAGATAAATGAGAAAAAGCAGACCGTAAAGCGTCGAGCGGTTGTCGATCCCGTTTTCGTTGTTTAAGCTCATAAAATTATCCGATCTTTAATCCGTTTTTACTAAGAAGCGGTGAGTATGTTATCCGGAGTGAGCTCAAGCGGCGCGTTCAAAATTTTTGCGGTGAGCCGGTCGGCCGCTCGCGCGCTGCACGGGCTTTTCCGGATGATTTATACGGTAACATATTCCGGAGCTTTTGACAAGGGAAGGGCTTGTATTTACACATAAATACCGAAATTCTCGGTGCGTATGCGAAGGGAGAGGGAAATAAAGCAAAATATTGACAAGGTGGCTTCGACTTTGATACAATGGAGCAAACACAGATGCTCTGACCTTGAGGAAGCTCCGAGAGAGAAGAACCGCCAATAAAATCTGCGCCGTGCCGGCGCGAGATGTCATCCGAGAAAGAGCAGGCTGAGCCTGCTTTTTTTGCGGGAAGTTTAAGCAGGGTTATGGAAAAATTTTTGGAATGCCGGAGGAAGTATGGAAAATCGGGTTGCGATCATCGGGATTTTTGTCGAGGACAACAGACAGTCGACACGGATCAACGATATTTTGCATGAGTACAATTCGTATGTCGTCGGGCGGATGGGCGTGCCGTACAAGCAGCGTCAGATCGGCGTCATCAGCGTGATCGTCGATGCGCCGAATGCCGTCATCAGTGCGATGTCGGGTAAGCTCGGCAGGATCGAAGGAGTACATACGAAAACGATGTATTCAAAGGAAACGATCAAAACGGAGAATGGAAATGAATAGTCTGTTGACGGCGAAGGATTTTTTGGAAAAGCTGGGTGTGTGCGGGGCGGATGGCATAACGGAGGATGATTTGGAGGCGATGCTGAAGCTTGAGTATTTCGGCGAACTGTTTGCGGCGGCGGACAGGGTTCGCTATGAAAACTTCGGTGATGTGATCGACATTCGGGCGATCCTCGAGTTTTCGAATCATTGTCGGCGCGCGTGCAGATATTGCGGACTGAATCGCGCCAATCGACAGCTCGTGCGCTATCGTATGACGCGGGATGAGATCGTGGAAAAGGCGGTAGAAGCATGGGAGGCGGGCTACCGGACGATCGTGCTTCAGTCGGGGGAGGATCCCTTTTACACCGTGGAGAAGCTCTGCGAGATCATCACAGCGATCAAAGCACGGACGCAAATGGCGATCACTCTGAGCTGCGGCGAACGGGCACTTGAGGATTATGACAGGCTGTTTGTCTGCGGTGCGGATCGTTATCTGCTCAAGCACGAAACGGCGGATGAACAAATTTATGATGCCCTGCATCCCTGCGGCACGCTGGCAAATCGAAAGGCTTGCCTGCGGAAGATCAAGCAAAGCGGCTACGAAACGGGGAGCGGCTTTATGATCGGACTGCCGGGGCAGACGGCGCGCACGATCGCAAAGGATATTCTGCTGTTGAAGGAGCTCGGCTGTGATATGGCGGGGATCGGGCCGTTTATCCCGAGCCCGAACACGGAGCTTCACGATCGCGAGGCGGGCAGTGCGGAGATGACCAAGCGCGCGGTGGCACTCACAAGACTGCTGCTGCCGAAGGCGAATCTGCCGGCGACGACCTCGCTCGGCGTGCTGGATCCGAAGCAGAAGGATTCGATTTTTTCATGCGGCGCGAATGTCATTATGCGCAAGGTGACGCCGCAGAAATATGAGCAGTATTACAGCATCTATCCGAACGAGATCGAGGTGGACGATGTACAGAAGGAGCGGTCGGAGCTGGAGGAATGGATCCGAAAAATGGATCGGGAACCGAGATAGGATAAGCTGCGCGGATCGAATTTTGCTGTGCAAACGGAGCCGAAAGCGGGTCGCCGATCGGGGACGCTAAGGATCTCCTCGGGCTGCATGCAAGAAGATCCGTTCACGACCAAGTGCGAAAGCGTCAAGAAACGGAGCACGATTTTTCGGAGCTGTGCGGATCGGATTTTTGTTGTAACAATGAAGTCGACGGGCTTGCGAAGCTCAGGCGTTTTAATTCAGGTTATGTTAAAGGAGAAAGGCTATGTATGATCCGAAATCGGGAACGGCGAGTGAATTTATCAATGACGCCGAAATTTTGGAAACGATCGAGTATGCGAAGCGGAACAAGGATAACCTTGAACTGATCGAGGCGATCGTCGAGAAGGCGAAAAAAACGGAGGGGCTGACGCATCGGGAGGCGGCGGTTCTTTTGGAATGCGACGACGATGCGGTGTGGCGGAGGATTTTCGCGCTGGCGAAGGAGATTAAGGAGCGCATCTACGGCAGACGGATCGTGATGTTTGCGCCGCTTTATCTCTCCAATTATTGCGTGAACGGCTGTGTATATTGTCCGTATCATCGTCAGAACAAGCATATCAAGCGCAAGAAGCTGACGCAGGAAGAGATCGCGCGTGAGGCGATGGCGCTTCAGGATATGGGGCACAAGCGGCTGGCGCTCGAGGCGGGCGAGGATCCGCAAAATTCGCCGATCGAATATATTCTGGAAAGCATCGCGACGATCTATGCGACCCATAAGGATAAGGGAGAGATCCGGCGCGTGAATGTCAACATCGCGGCGACCACGGTTGAGAATTATAAGAAGCTTCACGAGGCGGGCATCGGGACCTATATTCTGTTTCAGGAGACCTATCACAAGCCGACCTACGAGCTGGTGCATCCAACAGGGCCGAAGCACAATTATGCCTATCACACCGAGGCGATGGATCGCGCGATGGAAGCGGGGATCGACGATGTGGGCATCGGCGTGCTGTTCGGGCTGTATCAATATCGTTATGATTTTGTGGGGCTGCTGATGCACGCGGAGCATTTGGAGGCGCGCTTCGGCGTCGGGCCGCACACGATCTCGGTGCCGCGTATCCGTCCGGCGGATGACATCGACCTGAACGAGTTTCCGGATGCGATCACGGACAAACTGTTCAAAAAGATCGTGGCGCTGATTCGAATTTTTGCGCCGTATACGGGCATCATTATTTCAACGAGAGAGAGCCAGGCCTCGCGCAAGGAGGTTCTGGAGATCGGCGTATCGCAGATCTCGGGCGGCTCCTCCACCTCTGTCGGCGGCTATTCGGAGAAGGAAGCGCCGGAGGAAAGCTCGGCGCAATTCGAGGTGGACGACACGCGCACCCTGGATGAGATTATCCGATGGCTGTTGGAGCTGGGCTATGTTCCGAGCTTTTGCACCGCCTGCTATCGCGAGGGAAGAACGGGGGATCGTTTTATGCGTCTCGCCAAATCGGGGCAGATCGGCAATGTCTGCCAGCCCAATTCGCTGATGACGCTGAAGGAATACTTGCTCGACTATGCGGCATCGGACACGAAGGCGCTCGGGGAGCGGGTGATCGAGGAGGAAATGGAGCGGATCGCCAATCCGATCGTCAAGGCGAAGGCGCAGGAGTATATTGAAAATCTCATGGAAGGTAAACGGGATTTCAGATTTTAGGAGGAAGGATGAGCTTTAACGAAACCCCCAGAGCGAATCGGGTGCATATCGGCATCTTCGGGCGGATCAACTCCGGCAAATCCTCGCTCCTCAACGCATTGACCGATCAGGAGATCGCGCTCGTGTCGGAGGTGCGGGGAACGACTACCGATCCCGTCTACAAATCGGCGGAGCTTCATCCGGTCGGCGCCTGCGTGTTTATTGACACGGCGGGCTTTGACGATGAGAGCCTGCTCGGCGCGGCGCGGATCAAGGCGACGGAGCGGATCCTGGACAAGACGGATGTGGCGCTGCTGCTGTTTGCGCAGGAGGAAACGGATCGGGAGCTGGAATGGCTTGCCAAGCTGAAAAAACGCAATGTGCCGGTGATCCCGATCATCAACAAATCGGATGTGTCGGATACGAAAAAGCTGTCCGCCAAGCTCAGGGAGACGCTCGGAATCGAGCCGATCGAGATCTCGGCGCTCAAGCGGACGAATCTGGACGCGGTGCGCGAACGGATCGCGGAGGCGGCAAAGCTCGAGCGGGAGCTGACGATCTGCGCGCATCTCGTCGATTCCGAGGATGTGGTGCTGCTCGTGATGCCGCAGGATCTGCAAGCGCCGAAGGGACGGCTGATTCTTCCGCAGATCCAGACGATCCGTGAGCTGCTCGACCATCGCTGCATCGTCATGAGCGTGACGCTGAACCGGCTGCCGAAGGCATTGAGCAGCCTGAAGAAGCCGCCGAGGCTCGTGATCACGGACTCGCAGGTTTTTCCGCAGGTCAAGGCGCAAATACCGGGCGAGAGTATGCTGACTTCGTTTTCGGTTTTGTTTGCACGCTACAAGGGCGACATCGACCGATTTGTCGAAGGCGCGAGGACGCTCGGCGAGCTGAAGGCGGGCGACCGCGTGCTGATCGCGGAGGCGTGCACCCACAATCCGCTTGACGGAGACATCGGGCGCGTCAAATTGCCGAGCCTGCTGCGCAAAAATTACGGAGAGCTGGATATCCGGATCGTCAGCGGTGCGGATTTTCCGGACGATCTGTCGGGCTTTAAGCTGATCATCCATTGCGGGAGCTGTATGTTCAATCGCAAATATGTGCTCAGCCGTCTGGAGCAGGCAAAGGAGGCGGGCGTTCCGATGACGAATTACGGGATCGCGATCGCCTATATGAACGAGATGATGGACAGCATCATTTTTTAGAACACAAAACTTTCGATAGCAGATGAAAAAAGCGAAAAGGTTTGGTATAATAAAATTCAAGCACCGCCCGTGATCGAAAAAATCCGGGCGCTGCGGGATCGTATCAATCGCTTTTTTGGAAAAAGCCGATGGGTTACCGCCGGCTTTTCGCATATCAGAGGATAGGAGAACACAATGCTTACAGACACGATCGCCGCCATTATCACGGCTCCGGGTGAGGCGGGCGTCGGAATCATACGGATAAGCGGAGCGGATTCGCTTGCGATCGCGGAAAAAATTTTTGTGCCGCGCAGCTCAAAGCAGGCGCTGAAGCATTCGGACAGACGATTGCTGCTCGGCAATATCGTCGAGAACGGTGCAACGATCGACGAGGTACTGTGCGTCTATATGAAAGCGCCGCACAGCTATACGACGGAGGATGTTATCGAGATCAACTGCCACGGCGGCTATCAGAGCCTGAAACGCACGCTGGAGCTGGTACTCCGAAGCGGAGCGCGGCTTGCGGAGCGCGGCGAATTTACCAAGCGCGCCTTTTTGAACGGGCGCATCGACCTCTCGCAGGCAGAGGCGGTTATGGACATCATCACCGCAAAGACGGGCACGGGACACGACATATCGCAAAAACAGCTGGACGGAAAACTCTCCACCACGCTGACGAAGATCCGGGACAATGTGACGCAGGATCTGGCACGCATCACGGTCGCGGTGGATTTTCCGGAGGAGGACGAGCCCGAGGTCACCTATCAGGAGCTGATCGACTCGCTCGACGCGACGCTGGAGGCGATCAACAAGATGATCGCAAGCTTTGAGGTCGGCAAAATTTACAAGGACGGACTTCGCACGGCGATCGTCGGCAAGCCCAATGTCGGCAAATCCTCGCTGCTCAACGCGCTGCTCAAGGAGGAACGAGCGATCGTTACCGACATTGCCGGCACGACAAGGGATGTGATCGAGGAATTTTTTACGCTGGACGGCATACCGATCCGGCTGATCGACACGGCGGGCATTCGGGAGACGGATGATGTGGTCGAAAAAATCGGCGTTGCGCGCTCGATGGAGTCCATTCGCTCCGCGGATCTGGTGATCCATGTGCTGGACGGCTCGCGCGAGCTCGATCGCGAGGACATCGAGATCATGGATATGACCGATGAAAAGCGCGTGATCGCGCTGATCAACAAATGCGATCTGGAGCAGGAAATCGATATGGATGTGGTCGAAGAACGGCTCGACCCCGACAACACGATCATGGCATCGATCCGAACCGCCAAGGGGATGGACGAGCTGATCGACGCGATCAAACGGATGGTCGAGATCGACGGGCTGTCGGTAGATAACGACTATATGATCAACAACGCCAGACACAAAAATGCACTCGAGCGCGCGGCGGAGGCATGCTCGGACGCGCTGCAGGGGCTCTACACCGGGCTTGCGCTGGATATCATCGAAACGGACTTTCGCAACATCTGGAGCATTCTGGGCGAGATCACCGGCGACACCGCCTCGGAGGAGCTGCTCAATGTGATCTTTGCACGCTTTTGCATCGGAAAATAAAGAAATATAAATCGGAGAAAATATGATTGAATTACTAAAGATCGTTCTTTTGGGAATCGTGGAAGGGATCACCGAATGGCTTCCGATCAGCAGCACCGGACATATGATTCTGGTGGACGAATTTTTGAAGCTCGACGCGACCGACGCATTCAAAGAGGTGTTTTTTGTCGTGATCCAGCTCGGCGCCATCCTCGCGGTGGTCGTGCTGTACTTTGACAAGCTCAACCCTTTTGAAAAAAAGCCGCTCGTACCGACAAAAAAAGGCGCGAAAAAAACCGCGGGACAAAAAACGCAGCTCGTCGTGAACAAAGAAACCATACAGCTGTGGGGCAAAGTACTGATCGCCTCGCTGCCCGCCGCGATCATCGGACTGCCGCTGGACGACTGGCTCGACGAAAAGCTCTACAACTATCCGACCGTGGCGCTGATGCTGATCCTCTACGGCGTACTGTTCATCGTCGTCGAAAATTATTTCGAGGGCAAAAAGAGCAAGATCAACAGGCTCGAAAAGCTGGGACTTCGAGAGATCCTGATCATCGGCGCCTTTCAGGTGCTGGCGTTGATCCCGGGCACCTCACGCTCCGGCGCTACGATCCTGGGCGGCATTTTGGCAGGCGCGTCCCGCAAGGTATCGGCGGAGTTCACATTCTTTCTGGCGATCCCGGTCATGCTCGGCGCGAGTCTGCTCAAGCTGGTCAAATACGGCGCGGCATTTTCGGTAACGGAGCTGAGCTATCTCATCGTCGGTATGGTCACGGCATTTTTCGTGTCGATCCTTGCGATCAAATTTTTGCTCGGCTATATCAAAAAACACAGCTTCAAAGCATTCGGCTACTATCGGATCGCACTCGGGCTTTTGGTGTTTACATACTTCTTTCTCACAAGATAAAATGATATAATCATAAAAAGACCGCTTTGGAAAATCGGGGATTTTGTTTTTTGTACACAGGGAACGGAGGGATTTATGAGATACGGATTTGAAGATATTGCAGATTTTTCGTCATGGAAAAACATTCGCGAAATCGCGGAGGGCTGGTCGCAGGATCGCAAATTTTATATTGAAACCAAAGGCTCTCAAAAATTGCTTCTTCGACTGGCGGACATTTCGCTTGCAGCCAAGAAAAAATTGGAGTTCGAGCGGATCTCGGCGATCTCCTCCGCGGGCTTTGCAATGTCGCGCCCGATCAAATTCGGGAAATGCGGCCACGGGCAGTCGGTGTATATGCTGCTGGAGTGGATCGAGGGCGTGCCGCTGATCTCCAGGCTTCCGAAAATGTCGGTGGCGGAGCAGTACAGCATCGGCATCAAGGCGGGCAAGCTGCTCAAGGCGATGCACTCCGTCCAGGTGAAGGACAGGCACATCAGCACGCCGAAGGAGCGCCGCGCGTACAAGCTCAACAAGATCAAGATCTATGAAACCAGCTATGTGCGAGTCGACGGCGACGAAGCCGTCATCCGCTATGTACGCGACCACATCGACAAGATCTGCACCGCCGAGCCGGCATACAAGCACGGCGACTTTCATGCCGGCAATCTGATCTATATGCCCGACGGCGAGCTCGGGCTGATCGATTTCAACCGGATCGACTGCGGCGATCGCTATGAAGATTTCAACAAGACGGCGCTTCTGGATGCGCGCGTAAGCGTGCCCTTTGCGACCGGGATCATCGACGGGTATTTTGAAACAACGCCGCCGCGCGAATTTTGGGAAACGATGTCGGTCTATGTGGCGCAATGCTCATTGACCTCGATCAACTGGGCGGAAAAATTCGGAGCGGAAGAGATCGAAAATATGCAGAGCTGTTGCAGGCTGGCGATGCGTGATTACGACGGCTATCGCAAAACGATCCCGTCCTGGTATGAAGTCAAATAGAAGCATGAAAGGGTAGGGGTTATGGATTATCTGATAAAATATGCGAAGTATGCCGCCAACCTGATATTTTGGACCGTGTCGCTCGTGCTGGCAGTTCTTTTCGGACCGAGGCTGATCATCCTGTTCCTGCCGTTTCTGCTCGGCTGGCTGCTGGCGCTGATCTCGGATCCGCTCGTCAGTCGGCTGGAAAAGAATTTCGGAATCCACCGGAAAATCAGCTCGGCGCTGATCGTATTGCTCAGCGTCGTCGTGATCCTTTTGGCGCTGTATCTCGGAACGGCGAAGATCGTCAAGGAATCCGCCGATCTGGTGGCGCAGCTGCCGAGCATCTACACGAGCATCAGCAGCGAGCTTCGGACGGCCGGTAACAATCTGATCCGAACCTTCGACACCATGCCGGAGGAGGTCAAAACCTATTTGCTGCAAACGGTCAACAAGGCGTCCGGCTTCATCACCGATTGGCTTGAGGGAGCGGCGCAATCCGTCATCGACGCCGTCAGCGGCATCGCCAAAATGCTCCCGGCGATTTTGATCGCGGTGCTGATCACCATCATGTCCTCCTACTTCATCATAGCGGACAAGGAAAAAATCAAACGCGCACTCGATCGGATGCTTCCCGGGGAGCTCAAGCGCAAGCTCAAAAGCGTATCCAAAGGCGGCAATCGGATTGTCAGCGGCTACTTCAAGGCGCAGCTGATCATACTGGGGATCATCTGCGGCATATTGTTTGCAGGCTTTATGCTGTTGGGCATCAAATATGCGCTGCTGTTCTCCGTCCTGATCGCGCTGCTGGATTTTCTGCCGTTCTTCGGGACCGGCACGGCGCTCGGGCCGTGGGCGCTGTTTCAACTGTTGAACGGGAATTACAAAATGGCGGCAGGACTCGTGATTATCTATATCGTCAGCCAGGTCGCCCGCCGGATGATCGAACCCAAGATCCTCGG
>JBGZCE010000109.1:0-7290 GCA_041845175.1 Filifactoraceae bacterium | reverse complement strand
GAGCTGAGGCCGCAAAGTGCGGCAGATTTCCATACAGTGCCGGCACCGGCTCTGAAACGGGCAGCCCGTCGGCACATCCAAAGGGCTCGGAACCTCGTCGCTGAGGCTCTCGATCTTCTTTTCGAAATCCATATGCAGGTCAAACACGGCATCCACCAGCGCCTTGGTGTAGGGATGCAGCGATTCGCAGGCGACCGCCTCCCCCGGCAGCACCTCGACGATATTGCCGAGATACATGACCGCCACCTGATGTGCAAGGTTTTGCACGAGGGCGACATCATGGCATATAAAGACGATGGTGATTCCCTTTTCTCTTTGGAGCTTGATAATCAGGTCGATGATCGCCTTCTGTACGGAAACATCCAGAGCACAGGTAGCTTCGTCCATGATGACGATCTCCGGTTCCAACGCGAGCGCTCTGGCGATGGCAACCCGCTGTCTTTCTCCCCCGCTCATGCTGTGCGTGTATCGGTCGGCAAAGCTCTCCGGCAGCTCGACCATCCGCAGCAGCCTTTTGGCGGTCTCTTCCATTTGCGTCTTTTTGATTTTTTTGAAATTGAGCAGCGGCTCGCAAAGAATGTCCTTTACACGCATCTTCGGATTGAAGGAGGCCGTGGGGTCTTGAAATACCATCTGGATGTTTTGGCGGTTTTGGCGCTGTGCTTCACCCTGCAGCCCGGTGATGTCCCTCCCTCGGTAAAGGATCTCTCCCCGTGTCGGTCGGTCGAGCGATATCAACAGCTTCATAAAGGTGCTTTTTCCACAGCCGGATTCGCCGACGAGTCCCAGTGTTTTTCCCTTGTATATTCGGATGCTGATGTCGTTGTTCGCGATCAGCGTCCTTTTGTGCGATGCCGGAAAATGGCGGCTCACATTTTTTGCTTCGAGGATCACCTCGCCTTGATCATACATACCTTTCACCTCCCAAAACCGGAACGGCTGCCAGCAATGCTTTGGTATATTCGTTGTCGGAGGAGTGCAGGATATACTCTCTTTCTCCCTGATCCACGATCCTGCCCTTTCGCATGATGATAATGTAGTCCGACATATAGGCGGCAACGCCCAGGTTGTGCGTAACCATGATGATTCCCGTACCGTATTCCTCCCGAAGCTCCATAATCTGACGAACGATCTGAGCTTGCGTGGTTACATCCAGTGCGGAGGTCGGTTCGTCCGCCAGCAGAATTTCAGGACGATAGGTCATTCCCATCGCGATTCCCACTCTCTGACGCATTCCGCCGGAGAGCTGAAACGGATAGGAGCGCATGACATTCTCCGGGCTTGGCAGGCGCATACGCTCCAGCATTTTGACCGCCTTTTCCCAAGCATCGTTTTTGCTGATTCTTTCATGTGTCATAATGTATTCCGTAAAAACGCTGCCGATTCTTCGGATCGGGTTCATCATCGCTCCGCTGTCCTGAAATATCATGGATATTTTGGTGCCTCTCATCTTGTTCCATTTATCCTGTGAGTAGGATAGGAGTGATTCGCCGTCCAGTAGAATATCGCCCTGCGTAACCTCGCCTCCTGCGGGTAAAAGTCCGAGGACGGCTCGTATGACGGAGGTCTTTCCGCTTCCGGATTCGCCGACCAGGCTGACGATCCGTCCGGGCTCCATCGCCATGCTGAAGTCCTTGACCACCGGATTGTTTTTATAGGATATGGTTATGTTTTCTATTTTAAGCATGGCCCTCCTATTCCGATTTCGGATCCAAAATATCTCTTATCGAATCCCCCAACATATTGAACACCACGACCACGATAAAGATAGCAAGCCCCGGATACAGCATGAGCCACGGTGCGGTCTGAATGGAGGCTCGTCCCTCGTTGAGCATATACCCCCATTCCGGCGTCGGCGGCTTTGCTCCGAAGCCCAAAAAGGAAAGTGCCGCCAGCTCCAGCATCATCGAGCCGATGTCCGTTGCCGCGGTGATGATCAATGTCGGCAGAGCGTTGGGCAGCATATACTTCATCAGCATTCTCGGCGTGCCGGAGCCGGTAACGATCGCAGCCGATACATAATCTCTGTCGCGTATTTTCAATACCAACGACCTTGCCAGCCTCGCATACTTTGTCCAGCTCACGAGTACGATGGCGATGATGGCGTTTTTGACACTGGCGCCCATAATCCCCGCCACCGCAAGCGCCAAAACCAAGCCCGGAAAGGCGAGCATCATATCCGCAATCCGCATAATGACGGTATCGACGATTCCTCTGAAATATCCGGCGATAATTCCGAGCGTCGAGCCCAGCAAAAATACAAGCGTAACCACACCGAAGGTCGCAGTCAGGGAAACACGCGCACCGTAGATCACACGCGCAAAAATATCTCTACCCATTTTGTCCGTTCCGAAAATATGCTCCGCGGAGGGCTCCAGCAATGCGTCCGAAATGTTTCCCTTGAGCGGATCGATGCCTCCCGAAACGACCGGCGCGAATATGGCGATCATAACGATCAACAGCGCCATCAGAAGAAAAAACGCGAATTGCTTATGGGACTTCAAAAAAAGGATCACTTTCATCCGTATCACCCTTTCATCCTCATGCGAGGATCAATATATACATACGATGCGTCCACGATCAGATTGACGGACATGTAAATCAGGCACATCCACAGCACATAGCCCTGGATCAGATTATAGTCGCTTGAGGTAATGGCGGATACCGCCAAATTCCCAAGGCCGGGATATGAAAAGATCACCTCCACAACCGCCGTGCCGCCCAGCAGACTGCCGATCGACAGCCCCAGCATGGTGATCAGCGGCAGAAGCGCATTCGGAAACACATTTTGCCAAATAATGACGGGGCGTGCAATCCCTCTTGCCTGCGCTCCCACTACATAATCCTGATTAAGCTCCTCCAGCATCGCCGTCCGCACCTGTCTGGTATATTTGGCTGCCATGGCGATCGCCAGCGTCAACGCCGGAAGAAAAAGTCCTTTGAAATCGCCGGACGAGCTGATGACCGGAAATATCCTGAATTTGACGCAAAGCCAAAGCATCAGAAGCAGCCCTACCCAAAAATTCGGCATCGAGCAGCCCAAAAAGGTTATGCCGCGTATCAGATAATCGATCCATGTATCCTTTTTGAGCGCCGACAAAATTCCGAGCGGCACCGACATCAGAAGCATCATGCCGAGGGACATCGACGCCAGCTTGAGGGTCGGCAGCACTCTCTGCGCCAACAGCTCCGTAACCGGCTTCTTGAGCGAATAGGATTTTCCGAAGTCGCCCTTGAGACAATCGGACAGCCAGCGACCGTACTGAATGATGAACGGGTCGTTCAGCCCGAGCTCCTCTCTTGTCTGTTGTACCATTTCCTCCGTCGGCATGACGCCCGTGGCGGTAAACATATTCCGGACGGGATCGCCCGGAGACAGGTAGGTGAGCAGGAAGGTGACGAAGCTGATTCCTATCATCACGATGATAATCTGTAAAAGACGACTTAAAATTTCTTTTTTATCCAAATTCTTCCACTACCTTTCGATAAAAGCGGCTCCCCTTGACGGAATTCGCCCGCGCAAAGAAAGCCGTTTTGATTATTCGTTTCAGCTTGCCGGTTTTATCTCGGTGGTAATCCAGTAATAATCCGCCGTGTGGATTTTTGCGTATGCCACATTTTTGGAATAGATCATGGACGAGTTGTAATATCCGTCGATGATCGCTACCGCATCGTCGATCAGTATCTGCTGCATTTCAAAAATCAGCTCGGCACGCTTGCCCGGATCCATTTCGCCCTTAAGCTGCTCATAGAGTGCATCATACTGCGGATTGGAATAGCTGCAGTAGGTGCTTTCCGTCGCCCAGTTCGCCAGGTATGCAAACGGATCGCCCGTCCCCACGGTCGTCCAGTTATTGTTGTTCAAATCATATTCTCCTGCCGCCAATTTGCTCCACTGGTCGTCCGACGAGCCGTAATCCGCCGTACAGCCGATGCCGATTTCCGCAAGATATTGGATATGTGCATTGGAGAAGTCGTTGAGCAGTCTGTTTTCATACGATACATAGCGCAGATTGATATTTTGTCCGTCCAATTCACGAATGCCGTCGTTGTCCGTATCCACGATGCCGGCTTCATCCAGCAATTGCTTCGCCTTCTCCGGATCGTAAGGGTACGGGTTAACCAAGCGGTCATATCCGTAGCTCAGAGTGGACGGAAGCACCGAAAAGCCCGGCGTATAAAGACCGCCGATCGTCTTGGACGCGCTGATCGTGTCATAATCGATTCCCATCAGAATCGCCTGACGAAGCGTTTTGTTTGCCAGTATACCGTTAAAATTCATCCACGAAAATCCGCAGCGCACGCCCGAAGCGATATCGACGGTAAAGTCCGGATTTTCCTGGAAGCTCTGAATATCCGAAACATTGGTGATATTCTCCACCAAATCGACCTGCCCGCTCTGGAGCGCCATCGTCTTGGCGGAAGCGTCGCCCATAAACAGTATTTTGACTCGGTCGTAAGGAACCTCCTCGCGATAGTGCGGATTTTTGACCATGTCGTAACCGACTCCGACGCCGTTAAAGCTCTCGACCATATACGGCCCCGTCCCGATAACTCCGTTATCGAAATCCTGCGTACCCTCCACATCAATGATCGCCATTGTCGGATGCGCAAGCTGTCCCGGAAGGTTGGCATAAGGCTTCGAGGTTACGATCGTGAGCGTGTTTGCCGCATCATCCGCCGTAATCTGCGCTTCAAACTCTAAGTACTTTTCCGGCTTTGCCGAGCCGGACGGTCCCATCTCCTTCAGATAATCGAAGGCTGCTTTTACTTTCGATGCCGTCAGCTCCGTGCCGTTTGAAAATTTAATCCCGTCCTTCAGCGTAATCACCCACTGTGTGTGCTCGTCATTCACCGTATAGCTCTCTGCAAGCCACGGCTCGACCTCCATGGAATCGTTGAACTTGAACAGGCTCTCAGTGATTCCGAAACGCATCGCGTTCCAGCCTCCGTTTTCATCCATCACCCCGTTCACAATACCGTCGGTGTACATCTGACAACCGAAGCTGAGCACCTTCTCGGCATCGGTTGCCGGATCGGTCGTCGCGGTCTGCTCCATGCAGCCGCTCAAAAGAAGCATGCACACAAGCGCAGCCGAAAGAAATACCTTAAATTTCTTCATTTTTTTCTCCCATCTCAATTTGTATTACTCATATCGCCCGATTTTTTGCAAAAAGAAAAGGCCGGATGCCTACATCCAACCTTAAAATACTGCTGAACCTCGCTACTCGCCCACCGAGCCCGGTGAGATACGACGCAATAAGGGTACTCCCTTTTCAGAACAAGGATTTCTCGTCTTCCGCAAGAACCTGTAAAGAATATGAGCAGGTCTCCTGACTTAAGCGTACACATCCCCAGCGCCTTCCCAAGGCTTTACCTCAGTGACAAATGCTGCGGACCGGCTATCACAGTGACGGGATCGCTCCGGATTTGCACCGGATTCCCTTTTAATCGAGCACGGCTCGAACTCATCTTCTTCGGCTAATAGCCGACCATATGAATTTTTCCGACTATATACTACCATACGCCCGTTCTCAAAGTCAATAAAATATACTCAAAAATATATTCTACGGCCGTTAAAGTTTGTCATGGCAAACTCTTGTTGACAAAATTCCGCTTGTCTGCTATCCTCGATATGCGATCGTCCTGCTCCCTTCCGCGAAAAAATATCTCCGTTCGCATTCGGGCGCAAAGACAATCGCCTCGCATTCGTTTGATTGTATCCTGCAAAATCGATTCTGCACGAGCGCAGGCGAAAGACAGGCAGGCTTTCAGCGCGAGCTTTTACAGGGAAAATGATTTGCGCAGTCGGGATCGTACCGTCTGCTTATTTTTTCAAAGGAGCGTGTTTTTATCAAAAAGGATCTGACACTGACGGACGGAAGCATTCCCAAGGCGCTGATCGCGTTTACCGTTCCGATCATCTTGGGAAGCCTCGTTCAGCAGCTGTACATAACTGCCGATGCGATCATTGTCGGTCAGTTTACCGGAAAGGCCGGACTTGCCGCCATTGATTCCGTGTTTATTCTTTTCAAATTTCCCATCAATTTCATGAACGGCTTGACCGCAGGCGCTACCATTCTGATCGCGCGTCATTACGGCGCGAAAAACAAGGAGGAGCTCGGCTATGCCATCCGCACCGCCAACACGCTGGCACTCGGCTTGGGCATTTTGTGCTCCGTAATCGGCGTTCTGATTTCTCCCGCTCTGCTCGACATCATGTCCGTTCCGGAAAATCTTTATCCTCAAGCGCTCGCCTATTGTCAAATCTATTTCGGCGGGCTCTGGGCAATGATTATGTACGGAATGAATGCGGGCATCCTACGCTCCTTCGGAGATTCCAAAAGGCCGCTTTATGTTTTGATTTTCAGCTCGATCATCAATGTGGCCGGCGATATTCTGCTCGTCGGAGTTTTCGGTCTGTCCGTTCAGGGTGCGGCGCTCGCCACGGTGTTTGCCCAGATCGTCAGCATGGTCTTTGTTTTGTATATGCTTTCCAAATTCAGGCCAATGTCGGACTTTGAGACCGGACTCTCACCGATCCTTCACTCAGGACATCTGATTGCGATGATCTCAACGGGTATCCCTTTGGCTCTGCAATCCATTTTGTTTCCTGTTGCCAATGCCATCGTACAGGCGAGCGTGAACAAAATGGGTACCGACAGCATCGCCGCGTGGGGGATCAGCGCGAAAATCACGCTGATCATCTGGCTGATTGCCGATGCCATGAGTCCCGTGCTAAGCACCTATGTTTCGCAAAATATCGGCGCAGAAAAAAGACAGCGTGTCAAAACAGGTGTTCGCGTCGGCGTTGCGATGTCCGTTTCGGCGATCGCGCTGTTGAGCGTATTTCTGTATTTTTGCTCCGGTATGATCGGAAGCTGGTTTTTATCTCCGGCGGATCGCTCTGCGATCATTCCGCTGCTCGTGCGCTATATGCAAATGATGGCACCCTTCTTCGTATTTTATGCCGTTGCGGAGGCTTTTACCGGCGCCTGCTGCGGCATGGGGGATACCCTGCGGCCGATGATTACGACGCTGATAACCGTGTGTCTTTTGCGAGTCGTCTGTATCTTCTTCATCCTTCCGTCTTATAACACGATGGAAACGATCGTCCGAATCTATATCGCATCGTGGATAGCGGCAGGCGGAGCCTTTACCGTCATGTACCGGATCAAGCGGCGCAATTTGTATTGAGGATGCTCCCTGATGTCTCCGTCGGCGCTTCCTCCGCCGTCCACCGAAGTCTTAAAAATTTGTATTGAGGATGCTCTCCGATATCTCCGTCGG
>JBGZCE010000108.1:0-4141 GCA_041845175.1 Filifactoraceae bacterium | reverse complement strand
TGTCCTTCTCCTAAAAATTAATGTCTTGTTCCGTTTACTTAAAGCCCTTTTCGGAGCTTTCCCTTCACCATATTACCGCAAATTTATTTTTCGTTCAAGCAATTTCCGCACGAGCGGCGATCGCGGCCCCGAGCTTCCGAGCTCATTCGATCAGCATCGAGATCCCGTACAAAACGATCAGATGGATCGGATAATAAAGGTAGAAAAAATTCTTCATTCGAATTTTTCCGCGCTCGCTGTTGTAGAGCATCAGCAGCGGGACCGATAACAACGAGTACCACTGAATGCTCACCGAGTCCATCGCCAGAGGGATCAGCAGCACCATTCCGAGGATCGGCACATCGTGATGTTTTTTCGCAGCATAAACCGCGACCGGCAGCAGGATCCCCCAGATTCCATAGTCCACCTGAAAATCCGTCCAAAACAAAACAGTCGGCAGGCTCACGCTGACAAACACCGCCGCGGCAAGGACAGCAAGCAGAGCTGCATAGGCGCCGATCGTTTTTTGCTTCTCCGCCCGGTCGAGCGCATAGATCAGCGCGATCGAAAACGAAAAGGTCACCAAAATACATTGATACACCGAATCGATCATAAAAAACATCACTCCCTGATAGATCAGCGCGACCCCCGCCATCGTCAGCAGATAACGCCTGCGATCCTTCGTGTACAGGCAGCCCTCCGCGATCATATAGGCAAAGATCGGAAATGCGATCCGACCGACGATCCGAAGCCACATCACCTCCGGAAAGAAAATATATCCGATGTGATCAATCGTCATCGACAATACGGCGATCAGCTTCAATTGATTTCCGGTAAGCCCCTTCCCGATTATATGACTTCTGTTCTCCATATCCAAGCTCCTTTACGGTTATGCAAATTTTTATTACTTATCGTTTCGATCATCACGCAAATTTCGGACTTCATTTTATCCGCTCGGTCAGCTCGACTCTCTCGCAGCACCGCGCTATTTTATTTTGCTCTCGTTGCTATATGTGCACGGCATCGAGATCGGCTGCAGGCAGCACCACTTTGTTTGATTTTGCTTGCGATGGCGAAAGACATATTTTATTTTATCCGCTCGGTCGGCTCGACTCTCGCCGCAGCACCGCGCTATTTTATTTTGCTCTCGTTGCTATATGTGCACGGCATCGAGATCGGCTGCAGGCAGCACCACTTTGTTTGATTTTGCTTGCAATGACGAAAAACAGATTTTATTTTATGAACTCTCTTGGCTCGACTCTCACCGCAGCACCGCATTATTTTATTAGAAGTCGTGCAGACTTTCCCGATAGTTGAAACGCGCTGCACCGCGCTATTTGATTTTGCTCCCGAGCTTCAGCGCTTGCCGCCATACGGGAGGAGGCGTGCGGTCTCCCCAATATTCATCCAGCTCAAAGATCCGCTCCTCTTTGAACCGAAAAAACGATACCGCGCAGGCGGACACCGACGCATCCTGCACAGAAAACACATTCACCACCGTGATGATCAGATCGCCCCGGTCCTCGATCCGCTCGATCGAGCCGGCCCAGTCGCCGGGGTAATCGCAGTTGGCGATCAGATATTCCTCCACCGAAAATTGTTCGTCCGTATTATGCCACCGGATCACCGCGTCCTCACAAAAAAATCCTCTCAGCTCCTCCCTGCTCTGCTCGATCGCACACTTCCAATATCGCTCGATCCATGCTCTTCTGTTCTCGTTCATCACCCTTCTCCTCCAAAAATTTGCGCTTGCTACAGCCAATGCCTTTGCTTAAAAAAATTTTCAAAGCCGATCTCCTGTTCAAAACGATATTCCGCAGATTATCTCTTTATACTCTATCATTTTTTCGGAATTAACGCTATAATATAAGTACATTTATTTTAGGAGGTAACCCATGGCTTTAATGAATTCACGCCAAATGTTCAAAAACGCGTATGACGGAAAGTACGCGATCGGCGCATTTAATGTTAATAATCTTGAAATTATACAGGGGATCGTATCCGCAGCCGTTGCGGAGGACTCCGCCGTTATTCTCCAGGTCTCTGCCGGCGCGAGAAAATATGCAAACCCGATCTATCTTCGCAAGCTGATCGAAGCGGCGGTCGAAGAAACCGATCTTCCGATCGTACTCCATCTGGATCACGGCGACAGCTTTGAGCTTTGCAAGCAATGCATCGACGACGGATTCACCTCCGTCATGATCGACGGCTCCGCGCTTCCGTATGAAGAAAACATCGCACTGGCGCAGCGTGTCGTCGAATATGCAAAGCCGCGAAATGTAACGGTCGAAGCCGAGCTCGGAAAACTCGCAGGCGTTGAGGACGAGGTCAATGTCAGCAAAGAGGACGCGACCTACACCGATCCGGAGCAGGCAGTCGACTTTGTCAAGCGAACCGGCGTCGACTCCTTGGCAATCGCCATCGGAACCAGCCACGGCGCATACAAATTCTCCGGCGAACCGAAGCTCGACTTCAAACGACTCGAAATCATCTCCGAATTGCTGCCGGGATTCCCGCTGGTACTTCACGGCGCATCCTCCGTCATCCCGAAATATCTCGATCTGTGCAACAAATACGGCGGACAGATCCCGGGCGCAAAGGGCGTGCCGGAAGAAATGCTGTCTCAGGCATCCAAACTCGGCGTATGCAAGGTCAATGTCGATACCGATCTTCGTATGGCGATGACCGCAGCCATCCGTCAGGTTTTTGTAGAAAATCCGTCCGAATTCGACCCGAGAAAATATCTCGGCCCGGGACGCGACGCGATCCGTGAAATCGTAGCGCACAAGATCCGCGATGTATTCGGCTCATCCGGCTCCGCAAAATTCCTTCGATAAACACCAAAGGCATCGGACAGTTCCGATGCCTTTTTGTATATTTGACACAAAACAAAACCGTTGCGCGAGCAACGGTTTTGTTTCAGGTATTAACTAAGGAAATGTGATTAAAAGCATTGATTTTACTGTATTTTTCTCGATTCATTATAACTTCTTGTCTTGGGGTTCATTTTAAGATTTGCGATAATATCAATAAATGTCAACTTATTACACTTTTTTCTGTCGTTTTTCTGTCGTCTAGAAAAAATATTAACTTTTCGAAAAGAGCAAAATCCAACACAGCCCATAAACACAAAAAAATCGGGAGCCGTCAAGCTCCCTTTCTCAGTTCCATTTTCATTTTATGCACTTCCGCCTCAATCGTTGCATTTGCGGTGTCCAAATCAAGCTTATATCCTTTTTCCTCCAGATACGCCAAAGCATATTGTTTTTTCTCTTCTTTTTGCTCTTCGTCAAATATCTGCTGTGCTGCATGCACAGCGGTTGACGCAATGCGTTCTATCCTTTCAATTTCCGCAGTACTCTTTTTCGCTTTGATATACGGCACAACAAAAGTCGTAATAATCGCCCCGATGAGTGCGATGATCGCACTGATGATTGGTGTGATGTCCATTTTTATACCTCCCCGATTTCCTTTTCTTCCACTTTGTATTTATTGCGACTATTTTTCTCGCCAAAGCTTTTGATGCTGTAGGCGACAATACTGCCCAATAGGGTCGTAACGATAGCAATAGCCAACTGCTCCGCAATTTGCTCCTTGTCTGCCATGGCAAGACGGTAAGTAAGCTCAACCCAGCGGGAGCAGAGCGCGAAAATCGCTATGATAATAAGCTTTGAGAATTCGATTTTCTCCCATTTCGCTTTCCTGATTTTGTTTTTCTCCGCTTTCTCCTCCCGCTCTACCTCCTGCAGCATGTTTTGCAATTCCGCTTTGGTGTATTCTTTTTTTGCCATTACTCATCACCTCGCTTTTTGTACTCCTCGATGCGCTCCAAGACTGCCTGTCCGTGTTTGTAGCTGTGTATCCATGCGAGGGTGTCCGCTCCCAAATCCTCGCCCGCCAAAACCTTGCGGAACAATTCTTTCGGCCAACGATGAGAGTAAAGAAAAGCCATCGTCTCATCGCTAAAGCCCAGCAGTTTTTTTACCTTATTGGCAAGCCTTTGTACATCGGCAGGCAGCTTGACAGTGTCTTGCTTAGCGATTTCTTTGAGATATCTTGTCGGGTCAACGGGCTTGCCGGCTATGCGGAGCTCAAAATGCAAGTGCAGCCCCGCCCCTACTCCGGTCTTGCCCATTCTGCCGATGACATCGCCCGCTTTCAC
>JBGZCE010000107.1:0-4400 GCA_041845175.1 Filifactoraceae bacterium | reverse complement strand
CACGACGGATTGGAAGATCTGGAAGGTTCTGTGGAAGGATACGGGGATCGATGTGTCCGATGCGGTGCTGTTCCAGCTGGATATGCCGAAAAAAGGGCGAAGAGATCTGCGTGATGACGACCGAGGCGGGCGTGATCAAGATGAGGCTGTTCCCGGAGCAGGCACCTTTGGCGGTACAAAATTTCAAGGGCTTGGCGAAGGACAATTTCTATGACAACTCGATCTTTTCGCGCGTGATCAACGACTTTGTGATCCAGGCCGGCGCTTTGGACGGCTCGGGCAAGGAGGAGGAATCGTATTTCGGCGGATTCTTCAAGGATGAGTTCAGCAGAAATCTGTTCAACTTCAACGGTGCGCTGTGTATGGGAAATGCCGGGCCGAACACCAACGGAAACCAGTTCTACATCGTGCAGACGCACAATGCGAAGGACGAGCATTTGGATCTGTCGGCGCTGCCGCTCAACGCGGAGGCGAAATACAGAGAGATCGGGGGACTTCCGTATTTGGATAAGCGATACACCGTATTCGGACAGGTGTTTGAGGGAATGGATGTTGTAGACAAGATCGCCGCGCAAAAAACCGATGAAGCGGGCATGCCGGTGAAGGATCCGATCAAGATCCTCGATGTGAAATTCGTAAAATACGAATAGCATCGAGCCGATGCGATGAACAGGATGTGCGGTCGCGGGCTTTGGACATTCGGGAGCCGCGATGAGCAAACGCATAATTTATACAAAAATACTCCGCGCTTGCGGAGTATTTTTGTGCCTGCTGCGCGAGGCGAAAAGTCCGTTTTTCAAAATGAAGGAGCGTGTGAAGTGAATTGAATGAATATTAAAAGTGCATAATCAAAATAAAACAAAATTATTTTTTGTGTCGAAAAATGATTGAAAAAATTTTTGTAGTGGGCTATACTATACATAACAAGAGAGCATCCGCTTGCTTGTGTTGTTGCTTCGGCTCGGCGATCCGCAAGGGTCGCGCGATCGGGCAGCGCATTGGGGGAAACAAAAGTATCGGGGGAAACGGCGACGGACGGCGAGCGCGCAGGCGTACGGCGTTTCGGCGCAGCATACTTTACAAACGGTGACGAACGAAGGTGACAGGGATATTATGCGAGTGTTTTGAGGAGCATTCGTTATTTGGCATACATATTTTGAGCACTTCGGTCTGCACCGAGGTGCTTTTTGTTTTTTGCGCCGAGCATAATCCGCTTGCGCACTGCTCCCGATGCACGAGCTACACCGAGCCGAACAGGGGATGGCAGTGAGGTGAGATATATGGAAGAAAGAGACCGTGACGCTTATTTGGGTATGTGCATCAAGTATCGCCTGTTTGCGATCGTTCCGTCGAGCATTCTGTATATCCTGTCGGCGAGCGCGACGCAGTCGAGGATGTATTTGCTGATTGCTGCCGGGATGCTGTCGTCCTGTTTTTTGGCAACCTGGATCTACAAAAGGATCGAGGCGGTACAGTTCTGGATGCGGCTGATGTATGCGCTGGAGAGTCTCGCATACGGCGGATTCATCTATGTGAGCGGCGGATTGGACAGTCCGTATCTGTGGTATCAGATGGGCTGCATTCTGCTGATGATCAGCTTGGAGCGAAGCGCGCTAATCTCGGCGGCGGTGTCGCTGTGGAGCTTTCTGTGCGCGGCGCTGGGCACGGAGGGCGATCTCCTTTCGCCTCGGCGGTTCAGTCTGTATTTCGGGATTCTGATGGTGCTGGGCGGATTCTATGTGCTGCGGTTTTATATCCGCTACATCGAGGAGCAGAAGGATCAGCTGGTGCATCTGAATCAGGAGCTGGCGGAGGAAAAGAAGCGCAGCGAGCATGCGCTTTTGCAGCTGACGAGCCTGTATGAGACCTTCAATCTGTTTGCGATCATCAATCCGGAGCGGGTGTTCCGGGAGCTGGCACTTTTGCTCAAGCGCACCGTCGCAAAGGAGGGGCTGATCCTGCTCAAATTCGCCAATGCCGGCTACATCGAGCGCGTGGAGAACTGCGGCATCGACGAGAAGCTGGTCAATCCGCTGATGGAGGAGATCGATCTGTGGAAAAATGCCAAGCATTTTGAGCGAAGCGGCATTTCGTATCTGGTGCTCCAGCAGGGTGACGGCGACTACGAATCGTTTCTGATCGGCGAGGAGCTGGGTGCGTGCGGCGCGGTAATCCGAAAACGCTCGGAGGAAACGGCGGAGAAGGAGGACTTCTACTGGCGGCTGATCGAGATTATTTTCAAAAATCTCGATGTGTATGCACAGATGGAAAAATTCATCACGATGGAGGAGCAGCACCGGATCGCAAACGAGATCCACGATACGGTGATCCAGAAGCTTTTCGGCATGGCATGCAAGCTGAAGGTGCTGGACGAGCAGCTTGCAAGCAGTGCGCCGCTCGATTTGAAGGAGGAAATCTCGGCGCTGAAGCAATCGACGGAGCGGACGATGACCGAGCTTCGGGAGAGCATTTACGGCAGAAGCTTTGACCGAGCGATGAATACGCTGGTCAGCGCGCTGAGGATGTATATGCAGGAGATGGAATATTTCAGCGGCGCACAGATCATTATGGATATTGACAAAGAGGCGGATGTGTTGACATCGGCGCAGAAGATCGCGATCTACCGTATCTCGTGTGAGGCGGTCAACAATGCGATCAAGCATGGTGTGGCAGGTATGATCGACATCCGGCTGCGCCTCGACGCACAGCGCGTGGTGCTGGAGGTCGAGGACAACGGCATCGGGATCATGCGGTCGTCGTTTCGGGAGGGAAACGGCTTCAAAAATATGCGCAACATCGCCACCTTGTTGAAGGGCAGCTTGGACATCGACTCCAGACCGGGTGACGGGACGAAGGTCAGGCTCACGCTGCCGCGATAGAAAAGAGGGGAAAAATGATATTGGTACTGGACGATCACCCGGTCTCACGGCAGGGACTGGAATCGATCATACGAATGTATAAGCCGGAGGAGGAAGTGCTGCAGGCGGGCAGCGTCAGGGAGGCGATCGAGCAGACGGAAAAACGCTCGCCCGATATGGCATTTATCGACATCAATCTCGGTGTCGAAAACGGCTTTGAATTTTTGCAATGGCTCATCGGGAGCGAGCGGAGGATCAAGACCTTTATGATCACCTCGTCCTCCGACACCAATGATTTTTACAAAGCCAAGGAAATGGGCGTCGATGCCTATTTGCTGAAGGATTCGTTTATTGATGATATCATGTACGGGCTCAGGGTGGTCGAGCGGGGCGAAAAATTCTACTCCACGACGCTGCTCTCGCAGATGGATCACATCTCGGACGAGGAGCGGCTGTTGTATCGACTCACCAAAAGAGAATTGGAGGTATTGCGCTTCCTGAGTAACGGCTACTCCAATTCCAGGATCGGAGAATGTCTGTATGTGTCCGAGGGCACGGTCAAAAAACATATCTCCAACATTTTGGGCAAATTGGATGTGGAAAATCGCGTCGAAGCGATGCTGTTTGCCGGACGAAACAGCGCCGGCCTGCAGCGAGCGATGGAGCAGGCGAAATCATAAAGAGGTATAACGATCACGAGGAGGGGGGAAATCGTGAGGAGGAAAAAAATGTCAGTGAAAAAAAGCGTGGTGCTGGCGGTTCTGATCGCGGGACTGAGCAGCATCGGATTTACCTATGCGGCGTGGAACTCGAATCTGAGCGTCCGAGCGATGATGACGACCGGCTCGATGAAGGGCGTGTTCGATCAGCGATCGAGCGAAAGCCATACGGTGTCGCTGATTCGCGAAAACGGCGAGCTGATCCGACGGATCGAGGCGGATGCGACGATCGAGCAGCAGGACAGGATGATGAAGTTCGTCTTTCGCGAAGGGCTGCCGATCAAGGAGCTGGTCGAGGGCGATCTGCTCAAGATCGGGTTCTCGATCAAGCCGCATGAAGAAAGCAGTGTGGAGGAATTTTTGCTCCACGAGCCGGATCTGAGCGAGCCGGGCGAAGCGGTCGAATTTTTTGCCGAGCGGGGATTTTTGGCAGTGGACGGCGTAGCCTATTCGCAGGCATTGGTGCCGGGCGGCTACATCGAGCCGCTGACCTTCGAGAGCTATCCGGTGCTCGGTGAGAGGGACGAAGACCTGCGGGGCGGCATCTATTTGCGGCTGTCTCAGGAGAGCATCCGCCGGATCGAGGCGCTGGAGGATGAGATCGTCCTCGATCGAGCGGTACTGAACGAACAGATCTCTGCGGATGCGGAGGAGCAGGCGCTTGCGAGCGAAGCGAAAAACGGCGTGATCGTGATCTATTCCTGCACGCTTTCGTTCGGGATTGATCAGCAAGAAGTGAAGGTGGAGGATTAGAAAGGAGGCGTCGGATGAAAAAAATACTGTTTTTGCTCATAGCGGCGCTGCTGCTGTCGAGCCAAGCGAT
>JBGZCE010000106.1:0-8032 GCA_041845175.1 Filifactoraceae bacterium | reverse complement strand
CCGCCATCGAACGCAACATCGATGTGATGACATCGCTCGATACGCTCAACGCGTTGCTCTCCTTCGAGAAAAACGCATATACCCCGAGCGCACTCGAGATATTCAACATCGTCACCGCCTTTTAGGAGCTGCGGATCGGACTCGAAAGCATTGCAAAAGATTTTTGCGTCGCAGAGCTTTTTCGGTAATAACTGCTTCATTCAAAAATTTTTCGATCATAAAGCTTTGATTTACAAGATGATTTTTGATCGCAAAGCTTCCGCTTATGATACGATCTCGACCATTATAAAATCGAAAAGAGGCGGTTGCAAAATGAGATTTTCTCATTCCGCAACCGCCCCTTTGTAGTTATTATCTTCCTTATAAACAACATCAAGAATTTTTCAAGCTCGAGACAGGGATAATCCGCCCCGTCTTTTCTTTTGTGTGCCGATTCAAATTTGGAGCGGTCGCTTATTCTACAAAATTTTTTTCAGCTCCCTATACAATCTGTTGACCGGCAAACCAACCACATTAAAAAAGTCGCCGTTGATCTTTTCGACAAACACGCCGCCCGTGCCCTGGATCGCATACGCGCCGGCTTTGCCGAACGGTTCGCCGTCGGCAATATAGCTTTCGATCTCCTGCTCCGTCAGCGGTGTCATCACCACTTCAGTTTTTTCGACAAAGCGGATATCAAGCTTCCTGTTTTCACACAGGATACAGATTCCCGTGTAGACATGATGCGGCTCTTTTGAGATCGTTCGCAGCATCGCTTTTGCGTCGTCGAGGTTTTCAGGCTTGCCCAGGATCCTTCCGTCTGCAAGCACGATCGTATCGCCGCCGATCACGATCGCGTCGGGATATTTATGGGCGATCTCGATCGCTTTGCGGTGCGCAAGCACCATCAGATTCTCATCCACCGAGCGATTTTCATCCATTTGCTCATCGACATCGAGCGCTTCGATCTCAAACGCCCACGGGAGCATTTCCATCAATTCCTGTCTGCGCGGCGACTTGGACGCCAAAATAATTTTCGTATTCATAAATTAAACGGAACCGGACACAAAGTATCGCTCATACCAGATCAAAAAGGCATAGATCGTATAAATCTTTCGTCCCTCGTTCGACTCCTTCTTATAATGTTTTTCGAGCAATCTGTTGATCGCCGCCCGGTCAAAAAATTCTTCGACAAAGGCCTTGTTGAATTGCTCCTGAACTTTTCGATAATATTTTTCCTCACGGATCCAGTGGATGAACGGCACCAGAAAGCCCGCCTTGCGCCT
Source organism: Filifactoraceae bacterium (assembly GCA_041845175.1). GTDB lineage: Bacteria > Bacillota > Clostridia > Peptostreptococcales > Filifactoraceae > JAUNKE01. The sequence continues at coordinate 6,767 of JBGZCE010000106.1, read as the reverse complement.
TTTTGCCCAATCCAGCGGCACTTTCTTCTCCGCGGCAAGTCGGAAAGCGTATTTCGTGGTCGTGCCGTTTACCTTGTGCCTTGACGGGATCCTTCGCGAAAGCAACCACATTTCTTTGTCAAGCAGCGGAACGCGCAGCTCCAGCGAATGCGCCATCGTCATTTTGTCCGCCTTCAGCAGGATATCATCCACGATCCACATATTCATATCCAGATAGCTTCGCTTGACCACATCGTCATGATTCTTCACCTCTTCGTAATACTTTGCCGTCAAGTCGGCGGCTCGCACGGGATTTTTGTAGGGTCCGGTCAAAAGCGTATCGGCTTCTTCATCCGACATGATCTTCGCCTGTCCGATATAGCGTTCCTCCACCGTCTGTCCGTACTTGACGATGATGCTTTTTCCTCTGAAATGCGGCTTGTCCTTGTATTTTTCATACAGCCTGCGCCGTAAGGACATCGGCAGCTTTGAATATACCTTTGCGATCGTCGGCACCTCGTATTCATTGTAGCCGGCAAACAGCTCGTCCGCCCCCTCGCCCGACAGGACCGCGCGCACATCGTGCGATGCCAGCTGCGAAAGATAGTACAGCGCCACCGAGGACAAATTCGCATGCGGCTCGTCCGAGTGGTACTGTACTTGTGGGATCGCATCGAAAAACTCGTCCTTTGAAATGATCTTCGATTCGTTTTTTATGCCGAGCTTGTCGGATAATTCCTTTGCAAAGATCGTTTCGTCAAAGCCCTCGTTGTCAAAACCGACCGAATAGGTTTTTTCAGGCATGGCGGTCGACACGACATAGCTTGAGTCCACGCCTCCGGACAAAAACGCACCGACCTCCACATCGGCAAATTGGTGATAGCGAACCGAGCTTTCGACTTCCTTTTCAATTTCTCCGACATAATATGCCAGCGAATTTTCTTCGATCCGATATTCCAATTTGAAATATCGCCGGATCTCCAGCTGTCCGTTTTTGAAAGTGAAATAATGCCCGGGACGGAGCTTGAAAACATTTTCGAAAAAGGTTTCTTCCAAAACGGAATACTGGAACACCAGATAATGCTTGAGCGCCGCTTTGTTGATCTGTTTCCGAAATCCCGGAAAGGTCAGCATCGCTTTGATCTCGGAGGCAAACAGTAGCTGATCGTCCAGCAAGGAATAATAAAAGGGCTTGATCCCGAAATGATCGCGCGCGCCGAACAGCGAGCGCTCCCTCTCATCCCATATCACGAAGGCGAACATCCCGCGCAGCCTTTGCAGGATCTCCTTGCCGTATTCCTCATAGCCGTGAAGGATCACCTCCGTATCGGTCTGTGTCTTGAAAATATGACCGGCGGCAACAAGCTCTTCACGAATTTCTTTGTAATTGTAAATCTCACCGTTGAATATGATCACCTTGCTGCCGTCCTCGTTCGAGATCGGCTGCATTCCGTCCTGAAGGTCGATAAGCGACAATCTTCTGAATCCGAATGCGATCTGCTCGCTCACAAAATAACCCTCGCTGTCCGGGCCGCGATGAACGATCTTATCATTCATCTGTCGGATGATCTCTTTTTTGTTTTTTTCACGCTCGCTGTAAAAGCCTACAAAACCGCACATATATACTCCTTAAATACAATTTGACACAGTGATTATATCACAATCTCCGGCATTTCTCACCGCTTATTTCGGCAATTCCTCATTTATTCTTCACATTCCGATCCGATCGCCCGCAAAATCGGCTGCCGTTTTTTCATTCCGATTTTTTATTTCTCGTTTCTATTTCACATTCTCATTCCGTGTTTTCTTTTTGCATCTCACTTCGTAGTTTGCTGCTCCCGATCCGTTTTTTCTGTTCCTCCGGCTTTTCTCATATCTGTCGGACGGCTTTCTCTGCTGCGCGATTGTTCTTTGTTCTTTATTCTTTATTCTTTATTCTTTGCCCTTGCCCTTTTCTCTTTTGTTCCTTGCCTTTGTGCTTTGCTCCTCGTCCTTCGTTCTTTGCTCTTTGTTTCTGCGGAATCCGACTTTTATTTTTACTTCGTGATCCGCTTGATTCCTTCCAGATTCTCCCTACTGAGCGTCACATTCACAAGCAGCGACACCACGATCCCCACCAAGGTATCAAATATCCTTTGCGCCGTAAATGTCCAAACATTCACCTCCGGATCGCGAAGGATCGCCACGCTCAAAAATATGATGCAGGTGATCGCCGTCGCGGATTGCTTGTTCATCATCACGATGACCATCATCAGGACGATCATCATCAGCGCAGCCACCATGTACGAAAGCGTAAAAGCTTCATAGATTCCCAAATAGATGATCAAATGATAGGTCAGCGCGCCGAACAGCGCGCCGATCACCGTACCGATGATCCGATTGACCGAAATTTGGATGCTGTCGTCCAGATCCTTTTGCATACAAACGATCGCAACGATCGCCGAATAGCCGGAATGCTCCTCCCCCGTCAGCCAGCCGACAATGCTCAAACACAAAAAAACGGCAAGCGCAGTCTTAATCACGCGCATTCCGGGAACCGGAATATTCATATATGTTTTCATCTTTCACCTTGATTCTCAAATATCATATTCACGGCTCACCCTTTTTCAATCGTGCACAAGAATCGTCAGCGTAGCCGACCGACCTTTGCCCGAAGCGGGACATCTCGCCGAAACGACAAAACAGAATAACTGCTTGCAGTCATTATACCGTAACCGTGCAAATAATACTATCCCTATTTGCTGCGCGCAAAGATTCGCCGACTCGGATCGCCCCCTGCCCCGCCTGCCGGGCACATCATACCATACCGCAAAGATCGTCTACCCTCATTTGCTACACACAGCAATTCCCCTGCTCAGATTGCTCACTCCTGCTCCGCTTTTGGCGCGATCCGCACCACGCGCAAACATTTTCGGATACGAAAAAATCTGCCTACGCAATGCGCACGCAGATTTTTGTCCGATCGATCGGATCACTCCGATCAATTTGTCATTCGATATTTTTTTGTAAAGATCACTACCCACAACAGGGCGATCCCATAAAATACCCCGTCGATCGTGCTCAAGGCAGGCAGCGCTTTCCCCGTTTTCGGAGGATTTTTGATCTGCTCGACACCTGTTTCGACAATGCTGCCGTGCAAGGCGGGATCATAATCCGCTATAATTTCTCCATCTTCGTTTACCACGAAGGAATTTCCGCTCGGATCCGTGACGATGGATACGCCGGTGCTTGTTTTCGCCGGTGTAAGCGGAATGGAAGGATCCGGCAATACGATCGGAGGAGTCGGCGGTGTCGAAGGTGTCGGTGTCGGCTCCGGATCCTGCGGCGTTGACGGGGTCGTCGGGGTTGATGGTGTAGACGGAGTCGATGGCGTTGACGGTGCAGCGATCGGTCTGTTTGTGATAACAAATCCGCTCTTGTAGTCTCCCGTTGTACTCACCTCTTCATAATAAGAAGACCTTTCCTCCGCTACGAGGTAGTCCGTGATCTCGCTTCCGTCCTTGAAATTATATTTGGATAATTGAACTTTCGCTTTCCAATCGTTCGCCGAGGTGACGACAAATTCCTTCACATCCGTGCCGGCTCTTCGGATCTTCATCCTGACCTCCGATACGGTCGCCGGCGCTGCCCATACCTTTTCGATATTCACATCCACAAGAACAGCCGCCGCCTTAAGTCGAAGAATGTTCCCCTTCGATTCCGTCGCAAACAAACCGTTATGGAAAATTTTTGCATTGGTGGCCGCATTGAATCGAGCGTCCTTATTATCAAAATACCATCCGTCGATCGGATAGATCTCGCTCTCAACGCTGCTCATTTTGTCAGGATCCGCCAATCGGATCTCTTTGTAACTGCCGTCGCTTCTTTGGGTGTTGTTGATGAACACATCATCTGCTGAATTGGCTGCGGTGTTGTTGTATATCCGGCTGCCATCCTTCATAATAAAAGCGCTCGCATCCTGATGAAGCCGGACGCCTCCACCCGCATCTTCGGTGGTGTTTTCTCTGATAACAGTTCCTTCCCCGATCGTCAGCTTTCCTCGACGAATATAAATGGCTCCGGTTCCCTCACTTGCCGTCGATCTGTTTTTCTCGATAAGGGTATTGTTGAGCGTCAATGCCGTATCGTCAAACGCTATTTTGGAATGTCCGATATAGGCAACGGATGCCGCCGGTGCTTCGTTCCCGCGAAAAACGGAATCGCTCACATGATAGTTGAACATCCGCAGGCAGGTGCCTCTATTATTCTCAAAGATACTGTTTTCGATATGGACTGTCAGGCGCTCGTTGTTGTTCCAGATCAAGCCGGAATTACAGGACGAATTTCTGATTTCGGAATTCTTGATGACGAATCCTTTTTCGGCAACGGTCCAGTTGTTTTCGATCGTATCGGCACCTTGAAGAAGAAACAGGGCGCCCAGCGATTGATCTCCTTGTGCCAAGCCGATGATTGTATCAAATGCGCAGCCGTCAAAAATGATTTTTTGCGCAGCAAATTGGGCATCCGCATTGTATTGCGTAATCCCGCCGTCATTGCCGACGATATTTTCAAAAAAGGTAGAATCCGTCACGACCGCATCGGCAACATTTTTCATCGCAAAGACGCCGCTGTTCCACTTTGTATAATTTCGTTCAAAATGACTGCCGCTTACCTCGAGCTTCGTACCGTTTAGATAAACAAAGCCTCCCTCGTGTGATGCGCCGTTATTCAGTATGGTCGAGTTCTTGATCCCCAAACTCCCGCCCTCACTGTAGATTGCTCCGCCATCCGATCGGATGTCGGGAAGTGCCGGCGCTTCGGATACTGTCCACGAATTTTTGATCGTACTGCTATTGATCGTGACATTCCCGGTGTTGCGAATTGCCGCTCCCGCTTTTCCGTCCTTTTGGATAATAAAGTCCTGCATCGTCACATTGTCGAGCTGCAAGTTCCCATTGTTCACAAGGAAGGAATCCGTTGCCACGATCGAAGTGCTCGGATAATTCACCGCGACATTTGCCCCGGCATAGCCATTATCCGTCTTGATGATATAGCTCATTTGCAAGCCATCACCGCCGCCGTCGAGTAACAGATCTTTAAGCGTTAGCGTATGACCCGGTTGAACCTCGAACAACGCACCGAGATAGCCTGTCGTTCGATGAATACCGTGATGCGTTCCATCGATAATCAGACTCTTGTCGATCGATATGCTTGCATTGATCTGGTTCCTCGGATCAGTCTCGATCCCGATATCCTTGAGCAGCACGATCGTATCGCCGTCATTCGCCGCCGCGACCGCTGCCTGCAGTGTGTCATAGGTTGTGTCCCCGATTTTTACCACCTGCGTGTCCGCCGATGACATAATCGGCAACAAAAGCACTACGCTCCAGACAACACAAAATGCCTGTAGCCATCTGAAATTTTTCATATTTTCTCCTTCCGCTTTTCTTAAGCGATCGATCCCGAACAAAAATCGTTCTTTCTCTTAATGTCGACATACTTTGCTTTTTGATAACAGGTCCTTGATCGATTATCAGCGCCTATGTGGTCGTCCTTAACACAAAAATATTCTGCCCGGCCGCACAAGCTCTCACCGAACGGTATTTCTCCTATATCAAAAACATAAAGCGAGACGGTTCCGCCTCGCTTCATATCCTCTGTATCCACTGTATTATTCTGCATCGTATTATCGGTCCGTCGAACAGATTGCGGAAATTTCTCGCACGATTATTTTTTGAAGATTCCCAGCGGCTTTCCGAGCGGCAAAAATTCATATTTGAAATGACCGTTCAGCAAATTTGCTCCAAAGCCGTAGAATGAAAAAACGGAGATCAGCAGCTCGCTGTATGCTGCCAGGCTGTGCATAAAATGCTCCGCGATCCCGAATACGGAACCGGTAAGCCCGATAAAAAGAAAGTCGATCAAAACGAATATAATGAACAGCACCTTGTTCGTTTCCGCCGCGCCAATCGTCATGATCACCGTAAAGATCAGATATCCGAGAAAAGCAAAGCCCAATTGCCGAACATCCGCCGACTGTGCCAGAGCTTCTCCCAGCACGCCGTTTTGGATCAGCCATGTCGTCCCGACTCCGAACCAGAACAGCGCATACGCGCCGAATGCCGTCGTCCCGAAAACATTTTGTTTTTTGGCATCATTGATACAAGCAAAAAGCTGCGCAAATCCGCCCAAGAATACCGCCCACGGAATGACCAGCGATGTACCGCTCGTTATCCCGAGCTTTTGTGACGACGCCACCAGAGTTACGATCGCCAATCCGAATAATCCCAACGCCGACGGATCCGCCGTTGAAATTTTGATTTGTTTCTCCTCCACGAAGACCTCCCGAAATTTTAATAGTTGGATTTTGCTTTTGCAAGACAGTATGTGGCCGTATCACGGAATAATACGACTCTTGTCCGATCGGGATCCGCTTCGTGCTTCAATCCGTAACAGAATACTTCTGCATCTGCTCCAGCAGATATTATACATTAAATACGCTTTTCTGCAAATAGATTTTTAATTTTTCACAAAATAATTTTCTTAGCTGTCAAGACATATGTTACACTTTTGAGAAATACTCCGATACTACTTGATTCGGACTTTTGAAGTTCAAACAGGTTTTCGCCGTAGCGTTATACCGTTTTTGATGGTTTTCGATTGCTTTTCTCAGTTGTTTTTCGCTGGTAAATACTTTTCTTGCATAAAGGATTTTTCCATCTTCTCGATGGGATCTTTCCACTTTTCCGTTTTGCCATGGGGAGTAGGGGCGAATTCTTCGGATCTGTATTCCTAATTGCTCTGCTATT
>JBGZCE010000105.1:0-3813 GCA_041845175.1 Filifactoraceae bacterium | reverse complement strand
GCTGGATCCCGGCGCGCGAAGCGGAGCTTGTCAAGCAAAAGGTAACGGAGGTGTCCGAGCGTGTGATCATCGTATTTTCGGAGGACAGTGATGTCCCGGCGCAGATCGTGCCGCCGACCAAGCTCAAAAACTCGTGGCTGTTCCGCCCGTTCGAGATGCTCGTCAACATTTACGGAGTACCCAACTACAAGGAGACCGATCCGACCGTATTTTTGGCGATCACCTATCTGGTGCTGTTCGGCGCGATGTTCGGCGATGTCGGACAAGGCGGCGTGCTACTGCTCGCGGGGCTCTTTTTCCGAACGCGAAAGCCGACCAAGGGCTATGGCGAAATTTTGGTGCGGCTCGGCGTCAGCTCCGTAATCTTCGGATTTTTGTACGGTAGCCTGTTCGGCTCGGAGGAAATTTTGCCGGCGCTTCTGGTGCGGCCGATGGAGGACATCGATCTGGTGCTGTATTCGTCGGTGGCCTTCGGCGTGGTGCTGCTTTTGATCAGCTATGTGATCTCACTGAAGAATCTTTGGCGACGCAAGGATCTTGAACAGGGGCTGTTCGGTCGTAACGGGCTGACGGGGCTCTGCTTTTATATCACGCTGCTGTCGATCCTTGTCCAAACGGTCAGCGGGACGGCGATCGTTCCGAGCGGAATTCTGATCGGCGCGGCGGTGCTCGAGATGGCGCTGATGCTTTTGCGAAAGCCGATCTATGCAAAGCTCTTCAAGCAGGAGCTGCATTATGAGGACGGAAAGAAGGAGTATTATATCGAAAGCGGCTTTGATTCGGTCGAGACACTGATCAGCCTGCTCTCAAACACGGTATCGTTTATTCGGGTCGGCGCTTTTGCGCTCAACCATGTCGGCCTGTTTCTGGCATTCTCGACGATGGCGCACCTGGTGCAGAACAAGGCGATCGGGCTCTTGATTCTGGTCATCGGCAATATCATCATCATCGGACTGGAAGGGCTGATCGTGTTTATTCAAGGATTGCGGCTCGAATATTACGAGCTGTTCAGCAAATATTACAGCGGAGACGGAATGACTTATTCGCCGCTTCAATTTCAAGAAAGCAACAGATAATAGGGAGGATGGATATGAAAATCGTTTTAATGGGGATGGTATTATTGGTGTTGTCTACGATCGGAATGGGCATTCGGATCTACACAAGCAAAAAAAATGCGGAGGGAAGCAAGCTCGGAAGGCTCAAGAGGCTGATGATCGCCAATGTATCCGTCTTTGCTCCGCTTGCGGCGATGGCGATCCTGTTCATCGTGCCGGACATCGTGTATGCGGCGACTGCCGCCGAGGGCGGGCTTGCGGTCGGCAACGGCTTGGGATTTATCGCAGCCGGGCTTTCCACCGGGATGGCGACCATCGGCGCGGGCTATGCGGTCGGTTCCGTCGGCTCGTCGGCGCTCGGTGCGGTCTCGGAGGATGAAAAATTGCTCGGTAAAACGCTGATCTTCGTCGGCTTGGCGGAAGGGATCGCGATCTACGGGCTGATTATCTCGATCCTTATCCTGGGAAGATTGTAGGATCGGGGCATTCCATGAGATCGTATCTTTTGAGCGACAATCACGAAACCTTCGTCGCAATGCGTCTTGCCGGGATCGACGGCGTGATCGTTCATCAGCGCGAAGAGATACTGGACGCGCTCGACCGTGCAACCAGGAACAAAGAGATCGGGATCATCATCATTACGGAAGGAATCCTGGAGCTGATCGAGCCGGAGATCACGGCGCTGAAATTGAGCATGCGCTATCCCTTGATCGTGGAGATCCCGGATCGACACGGCCAGAGGCGTGAAGAAAAATATATCACAAAGCATATCAATGAATCCGTTGGTATAAAAATATAGAGGTGAATCATGGTAACATTGGAACAAAAGCTGAGTCTTTTCAAAAAGCTCGTGGACGATCAGGTCCAAAAGGATATCGACGAGCTTTTTTCTCAAAAGGACGCGGAGATCGAAGAATATCTTGAAAACAAAAAAAGACAGCTTGAAGCAAATGCGCTGCGGACGAAAAAAAACACGATCGAGCGTGTCAAGCGGCAGCATGCCGAAGCGCTGTCCACCTTGTTCCAAGCGAATCGGAGAGAATATTTGAGGCTGAACGAGGAGCTTCTGTCCGAGCTGCTGGAGAAAACCAAGCAGCAGGCGCGTCGTTTTGTCGAAAGCGACGAATATCCCGCACTGATTTCCGAAACGATCGAAGCGGCGCTGGGCGCTTTCGATCCGTCGACCACGCTGGAGATATTCGTGGCGCCCGCCTCCTTCGAAGCGGCGCGCGGCAGGATCGAAGCGCTGATGAATGCGCAGGGCTATGCCGATTATCGCATTCATGAAGGGGAGAATTATTTTATCGGCGGATTTGTCATCGAGGACGCACAGCAAACCGTTCGCATCAATCGAACCTTTGCAGAGGCGATTGAGCGTTCCAGGGAGGAGATCGGACAGCTGCTGAACGATTGCTTGAAAAACGGAGGAAAGCCTTATGAACAATAAACGCGCGCTCACCGCGTCCGTCAACGGGCCGGTCGTCAAGGCGACGGGTATGAGCGGCTTCAAGGTGCGTGAAATGCTGATGGTCGGCGAAAAAAAACTGCTGGGCGAAATTATTTCGCTGGAGGAGGATCGCGGAACGATCCAGGTCTATGAAGAAACGGAGGGGCTTTGCGTCGGAGAAGCGATCTATTCGACCGGCGCACCGCTGTCTTTGATGCTTGGGCCGGGGATGGTCGGCAACATCTTCGACGGGATCCAGCGGCCGCTCGAAGCGATCCGAGCGATCTCGGGCGGATTTATCGCCGAGGGGATCGGACTGTTGACCCTGGACAAGGACAGGCAATGGGAAGTGGAGATGCTGATACGGGAAGGCGATTATCTCGTACAGGGCGATATCTACGCGCAGATTCAGGAGACCTCTCTGATCGTGCATCGTCTGACGGTGCCGCCGGGCGTGAGCGGACGAGCCAAAGAGGTCAAGCCGTCCGGCAGTTATACGATCGAGGAGGTCGTAGCGCTCATCGAGAGCGAAACCGCAAAGATTCCGCTTCGGCTGTATCAGATGTGGCCGGTGCGTGAGCCGCGGCCGGTGCAGGAGAGGATGCCGATCGACCGTCTGCTCGTGACGGGACAGCGCGTGCTGGATCTGTTCTTTCCGATCGCCAAAGGCGGAACGGCGGCGCTGCCGGGTGGATTCGGGACCGGCAAAACGATGACGCAGCATCAGCTGGCAAAATGGTCCGACGCGGATCTGATCATCTACATCGGCTGCGGAGAACGGGGAAATGAGATCACGGAGGTGCTGGAGGATTTTCCGAAGCTGATCGACCCGAGATCGGGTAAGCCCTTGATGGAACGGACGATATTGATCGCAAACACCTCCAATATGCCGGTGTCGGCGCGGGAGGCGAGCATTTATACCGGGATCACGATGGCGGAATATTTCCGCGATATGGGCTACCATGTGGCGATTATGGCGGACTCGACCTCGCGCTGGGCGGAGGCGCTTCGCGAGATCTCGGGACGACTGGAGGAAATGCCGGCGGAGGAAGGCTATCCGGCCTATCTGCCATCCAGGCTGGCGCAATTCTACGAACGCGCAGGCTATGTCAAAACGCTGTCGCAAAAGGAAGGCTCCGTCACCATCATCGGCGCGGTATCACCGCCGGGCGGCGATTTTTCCGAGCCGGTCACCGAGAACACCAAGCGCTTTGTCAACGCATTTTTGGCGCTGGATAAAAAGCTCGCGTACGCGCGGCATTACCCGGCGATCAGCTATCTGAACAGCTACAGCGGTTATTTCAAAAGTCT
>JBGZCE010000104.1:0-17221 GCA_041845175.1 Filifactoraceae bacterium | reverse complement strand
GCGCCGTATCGAATCCTCGATGCGCGGACGGCTTTTTCGTCAATGTTCTTTTGGATCACGCGCTTGTATTCCGTCGGGTCGATACCGCCCTCGGCGAACAATCCCTTGGCAAAGCCCTCCACCGATGCGCGGAGTTTTTCGCGGTTCGCCATATCCTTGTAATTTTCGACCTCCAGCATCTTGCCCGGATCAAACTCGTTCCAGAGTCTGACCGCAAGGTCGTAGTCGCCCTGCACGAACAATGCCGCATTCAGCGAGCCGATGCTCGTCCCGACCGCAATGTCGATGTCGATGTCCATTTCATCCAGCGCGCGCCAAACGCCCAGCTCGTATGCGCCCTTTGCGCCGCCGCCGCCCAAAACCAGTGCCAACATTTCGACCTCCTATTCCGCGACTACCCTCGCTTTGTCGCCAAGTCTTTTCAAGATTTCTTCCACGATCGGCTCGATTAGCGCAAGTGCCGCCTCTCTGGTGGCGGCCTTTGCCGTCACTCGATAGATCAGCCGATCCTGCCCTGCGTAGGGCGCGATCGTCGGATTGCTTTGCCCTTCGATCAGATCCATCAGCATCGTTTCGGATACGGATTCGCCGAGCTCAAGGACCTCGACTTTTTTGTGGATCACCGTTTGCGCGCTCCTTCGGCTCAGCTCGGGAAGAAGCACCTCCTCCACGAGCGGCGCGTTCTCCGCAGGCGGCCCCGGCAAAAGATAGATCGTTTTTCCCTTGTATTCCACGCGGCAGGCATCCGCCGTTCCGTTGAAATTCGGGATCACGGTCGCACCTTTGGGAAAATACGCCTGGCGCAAATTGTTGTCGGTCATCAGTCGCCCTTTTGCTTCAAAGCGCTTCCGCATCCGCTGTTCGCTCTCGACGCAAAATTCCATCGAAAGTCCCAGCTCCTCCGCCAGCATCTCCTTGGTGATGTCGTCCTTGGTCGGGCCGAGCCCGCCGGTTGCAATAATCAGATCAACTCGCCCGAGCGCAATCGAAAATACCTCGCGGATCCGCTTGGGATTATCGCCGACGACCGTATGATAGTGAACATCGACGCCGATCTCCGCCATTTTTTGACTGATGGTTTGCGCATTTCTATTCAAAATATCTCCGTGCAGCAGCTCCGTGCCGACTGCGATAATTTCCGCGTTCATAATTCCTCCAAGCGTTATTTCCGATTTTTTTCTTCTCCTATATAGCGATCGATCTCCTTGATCTCACGATGCAACAGCACGATCGCGAGCCCAACCGCCGCACCGTCGGAAATCGGACCGGCGTACAGCACTCCCTCGATCCCGAAGAAGTTCGGCAGAATGACCAGCAGCGGGATCAAAAAGATGATCTGTCTGGTCAGCGACATCAACAGACCCTTTTTCGCCTTTCCAATCGAGGTGAAGAAGGTCGCCACGATCGGCTGGATGCTGTTGATAAAGGTCATAAACAGGAAGATGCGCAAAAATCGGCTCGCAAAATAAAAATATTCCTCGCTTCCGTTTCCGAAGATCCCGATAATCTGTCGCGGAAAAAGCTGAAAGCACAAAAATCCTGTCACGGAGATGATCGTCGCATACAGAATCGCCAGTGCGATCGACTGTTTGACTCGCACATAATTTTTGGCACCATAGTTGAAGCCGACGATGGGCTGATTCCCTTGTGCGATTCCGATGGATACGGCAAACAGCAGCATATTGATCTTCATCACGATGCCCGCGCTTGCCAGCGGGATATCCGCGCCATAGGTCGACAGCGCACCGTAGTGACGCAGACTGTTGTTCAACACGATCTGCGAAAAGGTGATGGCAATCTGATTGAAAAACGATGCGATCCCCAAACTGCAAATATTGACAAAGCAGCTCCAACGCGGCACAAAGTTTTTGCGTGACAGCGCAACGGATCGGAATCTTCTCAAATAGCACACGACCAGAATAAAGGACACCGCCTGCCCGATCACGGTCGCCCACGCCGCGCCGTGAATACCCCAGCCGAAGACGAAGATAAACAGCGGATCCAGGATCGTATTCAATATCGCGCCGACCAGAACGATGCTCATCGACTGTCTCGGCGAGCCGTCCGCACGGATCAGATTGCAGCCCGCCGTGGTAAAGATGGCGAACGGCAGTCCGAAGATCGTAATCCCCAGATAAATTCGCGCATAGGGCAGTATCTGCTCCGTCGAGCCGAAAAGGATCAGCAATTTGTCGATAAACAGCAGCACGACGATTAAAAGCATTGCACCGAACAGGATCAGATAGACGACCGTATTACCGACATAATCGGCAGCCCTTTCCTTCTCGCCGCGCCCCATCAGCAAATTGAAATTGGATGCGCTCCCGATCCCGAGCAGCAGCGCGATCGCCGTTGACACCGTCACCACGGGAAACGCGACATTGGTGGCTGCATTGCCCAGCATCCCGACGCCCTGCCCGATAAAAATCTGATCGACCACATTGTACAATGCGCTGACCAACATCGCGATCACGCTGGGTACCGCAAATTTTTTCAACAGCACAGGAATACTTTCTACACCGAGCGGATTATTATTCATTCTCTTCTCCTTATTCCGTCCTTCACTCGTTTTTCTCTTTTATTTTTTCTTCATCGGGCGATCCCTGTGCCACAGCACATTCCACGCAAACACCGGCAGCGCGCCCGCTCTTTTGAGACGCCATGGCTCCTTCACGATCCGATACAGCCATTCCAGCCCCATCTTCTGCCATATCTCCGGCGCTCGCTGCACCATACCCGATATCACATCGAGCGAGCCGCCGACTCCCATCAGAAGACCGACGCCGAGCTCATCCTTGTAGCGGTCGATAAAAAGCTCCTGATTCGGCGAGCCAAGCGCTACAAAAAGCATCGCGCTCTGTGATGATCGCACCAGCTCGACCACCTTTTGCTCGTCGCTATGTCCCGGCTCGCCCGTGTGCAGTCCCTTGTAGTAGCCGTGATGTGTTCCGGCGATCGAGATATTCGGATATTTTTCGCGCGTTTTTTCCGCCGCCCGATCGGCAACGCCCGGCTTTCCGCCTAAAAAAAATACGCGCAAGCCGTTTTGCTCCGCATAAGAAAGCAGTCGATCCATCAGATCGATCCCCGTAACACGCTCCTTGAGCGGCTGCCCGACGAGCTTCGAGCCGATCACCAGCCCGATCCCGTCCGGTACGACGAGCCCCGCCGTTTCGATAATATTCATCAGTAGCGGGTTTTTGTTCGCCGAAACGACGATCTCGCTGTTGGGCGTCACCACCACAAAGGGCGCGCGATCGCGCATTCCCTCGGTCGCCCGTCGCACCGCCTCCTGCATATTCACATAATCTATTCGAGTTCCAAGAATCCTCATTGTCTTCTCCATTCCGCCGCCGTTATCCTGCGATACGGCGATCGTTTTTACCTATTCGAGCAGCGTGCCGATCAGCGCGAGCCCCTCGTTCGCCTCCGCTCGCATCCGCTCCGCGGCTTCTCTCGTCTGCCGCCGGCGCTCGCTCAGATGGCTGAGCGCGTCCTCGAGCCGCTCGATCAGCTCCTCGGCGGACAAATTATCGACCGTCGCAGGCGCAGGCATCCCGAGCTCCTTCATCAAGCTGTCAACCTTCGGATCATACGAGATCGCGATCGGATACGCCTCGCCGATCACACCGAATATCAAGCCGTGCAAACGCATCGACAGCATCACATCCGTATTTGCGATAACGGACAGCATCTGTCTTTCGTCCAAGCGATCCTTGAGAATATGCGCCTCGGCACGAGCGCCCGCCAAGTCCGCGACCTTCTGCGAAATCACAAGATCCCCCGGCTGATAAAAGGGCAGAAGGATCAACTCCGCCTCCTGATCGGAAAAATGCGCAACAACCTTTTGCAGCGCATCGACGATCCGTTCGTCCGAATCCTTCCACGGGCGGATCGCGATGCCGACGAGCGGACGATCGCATGCGATGCCTGCCTCCGCGAGCAGCCGCTTTCCGAGCGCCTTGTCCGGCTTTTCCAATGTAAACACCGTATCCGCCGTCACAAAGACCTCCTTGTGAAGTCCCATATCCGCAAGCGCGCGCCTCGAGTCCTCATCCCGCACATTGATAATATCCGTGTGCTCAAGCAGCCTTGCCAGCCGCTTTCGATTGGACGGATCGTTGACCGGGCCGATCCCTTGCGAATAGATCATCACCTTTTTGCGATAGATCTTTTTCGCCAGCCAAATCAGCGCCATATAGTACCAGATCGACTTTTTGGAGGTGATGTCCTGAAAGAGCGAGCCGCCTCCGCTGATAAACAGATCGCAGCGCTTAAGCTCCGAAAGGACCGCCGCCGGCTTCATTCGATCGACCGATCGGATATTGAATTTTTTGCTCGTGCCGACCGGATCGGCGGACAGCGCGACAATCTCGAAGTCGCCGAGCCTTTTGAGTCCCTCGACCATCGAGTACAGGATCGCTTCATCGCCCAGATTGTTGAAGCCGAAGTATCCGGAGAGCAGAATTTTTTTACGCATGGATCTTTTCTTTTCCTTTATTTTTTCTATTGGATATGAATTTCGTGATCACTTCCTCACAGAGGATAAAGAGCAGCCCGACGAGCACGCCGACGAGCAGCTCCGCGCCTGTCCGATAGACGGAGAGATAGATCGGCGCCTTCATGTGCGAGAAGGTGTTGACCGTATTGACCAGCGCGATCGAGCCGGCGAAGGCGAACACCCAGAGCCCCTTCTCGAAGCGATGGCGATTAGCGTGGTAGAACAGGATCAGAAGTGCCGGGATGCCGACAAAGATCGCTTTCGTTCTCGGCCTTGCCGGGAAAATATATTCCAGCGCGTTGCGAAGAAGCGCTTCGACCATGGAAGGCTCGCCCGATGTGTTGCCGGAGCGCAGCATGAAAATCAGCAGCACGCCCGCCGCAAGCCCGAGCAGCATCACCTGCCAAATCTTGATGCTGTCCGTCAAAAAGCCTTTGACATCGCCCATATCGAGCGATACCTCGCGCGTCCGATAGCCGCGCTTGTATCCGTAATATGCTATATAGACGACCGGCGTCATCAGCATCGGGATCATCTGGGAGAATTTCACGCCCGAGAACGCATCGAGTCCCATCAGATATTTGCTGTGTGCCAGCATCGCGATCTCGAACAATGCGCCGCCGAAGCAGACGCACAGCAGTACGATCACGCTGCCGATCGCCGACAGCATACTTTTGAATCTCGTCTCCGGCGTTTTTGTTTCATAATGCTGCTTCACGGTCGCCATCATCACAAAGAGCGCGATCGTCGGCATCACCATCGCGCCGAGCAGCGCGTAGATCTTGCTCAGCAGATTACCGAAGCCAGGTAATGCGAGATAGATCCCTGCCGTACCGAGCATGCCCAAGAGCAGCAGTGCATACAGCAGCGATTTTTTCGGCGCAAGCAAATTGTCCAGCACAATCAGACAGGCGGCGATGATCCCGGATGCGATCATGATCTTGTAGAAGGAGCCGATCTCAAAGTATTCCATCGTTTGCAGCGTGCCCGGCACGATCCCGTGGATCCTCAGTCGCGACTGAAGATCGTCCAGCACCTTTTTGTAGCTCGACGGATCCGCTACATAGCGATTGTCCACGACGAAAGGCTTGAGCGCTACGATTCGAATATTTCTTGTCGTGATCCCTCTGAAAAAAATATTGGTGATCTCTTCTCCGTTGTGATGATACGGAATCTTATAATCAAATTTGTTTTGAATAAAATCCCAGGTCAGATAATTGCCGGCGGCTTCGTATTCCATCTTCTCCGCCAGCGCCTTCATCCCCTCGGTCTCCAAATAGCCGCCCTGCGATGCGGACTCGATAAATCCCAGCGCGATATTGCGGTCCTCAAGGCCCTTTGCCAGGGTATCGAATGGCACGATGCCGGTCTCGGGCGCATTCTGCGGGTCATATCCCACAACACGCGTGCCTGTAAAAAAGATATGGCTCGGCGACAGCTCGTATTGATCCAGCGTATCGAAGTACCTTGCCACGGATTTTTCCGCATCCTGAAAATCGACGCTGTAGGTCGGTGCCAAGATAACGCCGTAGCCGTATTTTTTGGCTTTTTCGATCGCGGACGCATCATAGCCGAGCCCGACCGTCTCCAGCATGGAGCCTTCCCATACCGTCGCGGAGATCCCTTTTTGCCCGTAGCTTCCGACCGTCATCGTCGGCGCGACGATCTGCTCGTAGGATTTCCCGACCACGCGGATCGTGTTGGCGTCCTCCAGAATCACCTCGCGATCCGATTTTTTTACATCATTATATCCGTTAAAGATCCACCGGATCAGCGCCTCGTCCGGCGATTCGATGATCAGATCGTAGCCGCTTATGCGCGTTTCGACATCGTAGTTGGCACTTTGCTTCATGCTCTGGATGGTTTCTTCGCGAATAAACATATTCGTGATGCCGACCCCTTTCATCAGCTGCAGATATTCATCAATGGTTTTTCCCTCCTGCTGAGCAAGCTTTTCGAGCTCCGTGTAATAGAAATCCACCTCATAGGTCTTGTATTCGGATTCCACCTGATGCCTCTGATAGGCAACGATCCCCGAAATGAATAATCCGAGTGCCATGAAAAGTGTAAGGATCCTGTTTAACTTCATAATTGCTGCATTCCTCTCTGGTTAATATGATTCTGTCATCGCTTTGCTGTCATCGGCCGGTTGGATACGGCCGATTTTTGATTTTGTCATTCCCTGTCGGTCTTATGTAATGTATCCCTGTCGTAATGTGTTTGACTTATGTATTTTGTATTTGCAAGATCAGCCGCTACTGATCCTCAAATATTCCTACGCTTACCTCGAGCGCTTTCCCCACTTTTTTCATAAATTCCTTGTCGCATCTTCCGATTCGATCTTTTATTCTTTTTTTGTCAATTGTTCTGATTTGTTCCATAAGCAGAACCGAATCCTTTATCAAGCCGTAGCTGCCCGCCGTGATTTCGATATGGGTGGGCAGCTTGGCTTTTTTCATTTGTGAAGTGATCGCGGCAACGATAATGGTAGGGGAATACTTGTTTCCGATGTTGTTCTGGATCACAAGCACGGGACGCACTCCCCCTTGCTCCGAGCCGACTACCGGGCTGAGATCGGCGTAGAATATGTCTCCTCTTCTTATAACGATATTCTCTTTCATCCTTTGCCCTCTTCAGTTGATCTAATCCAACAAATAATTTACCGTCTTGCTTATCCTGCCGTCGACAAGATATACTCTCGGGATCCTTCTTTGGACCATACAGAGCAGCTCGTAGTTGATCGTGCCGAGCTTGCTCGCCATTTGTTCAAACTCGATGCCCTCCTTGTCGCCGAAAATGATCACCTCGTCGCCGATCTTCACGGAGTCGTCGACTCGGATCATGGATTGATCCATACAGATCCTGCCGACGATCGGGTACAATTTTTCGCCGATCATCACCTCCGCCTTGCCGGAGAGCATTCTGGTGAAGCCGTCCGCATAGCCGATCGGGATCGTTCCGATGTACTCATACGGCGCGTCCACATGGTAGGTGTGGCCGTAGCTGATCCCTTCCCCCTTGTGTACCTTTTTTGCATTGGTCACCTTGGTCTTCAAGGTCATCGCCGGTCGGAGCGGATAGATGCTCTTATCCACATCCTGGCTCGGATAATGTCCGTACAGACTGATTCCTACGCGCACCATATCCAAATGATACTCCGGATAGGAAATGATTCCCGCCGAATTGCAGACATGATGGATCTTGAAGTAGATGCCTCGACTCTCCAGCTCGTCCACGATGTCGCGATAGCGATTGTATTGCATATCGGTAACGGTTCGATCGTCGGTATCCGCCATGGCAAAATGCGTGAATATCCCTTGCAGGATCAGATGATCGAGCTTGGCGATCTTTTCGATCTCATCGACCGACTGCTCTTCATACACGAAACCGACACGCGACATTCCGGTATCGAGCTTGATATGTATTTTTGCCTGTACTCCGAGCTCCTTTGCCGCCTCGGAAACCTTTTTCGCCACCTCATAGCTGAAGAGCGGGATCTCGATATTGTGCTCGAGGGCGGTTTTGTACTCGGTCGGTTCAATGTATGCAAGGCACATCAGCGGTGTCGTGATCCCGTTTTTGCGTAGCTCGAGCGCTTCGTTCAGCGAGGACACTCCGAAATAGTCGCAGCCGTTTTTTTCCAAATGCCGTGCGACCTCAACGCTCCCGTGTCCGTAAGCATTCGCCTTGATGATCGCGCAGACCTTCGCCTCATTTTGCACAAAACGCTTTGTCATATTGTAGTTGTACAAAATATGATCCAAATTGATTTCCGCCCATGTAGGCATGTAGTTACTCATTACAGTTCCTCCGTTTTTTCAATAATACAGTATCCGATCGCCATATCCCTCGTGTGTGAAAGGCTGATATGGACTTTGTTCCCCTCCGAATATCCGCGCGCATTCCCATGTAGCACCAGATAGGGCGCTCCCGATTCATCATGGAGCAGCTCTACCGATCTCGGTGAAAAATCCCGAAATCCTTTGCCGGTCGCCTTTGAAAACGCCTCCTTTGCCGCCCACATCGCCGCGAGCGACGGATAGCGGATCTTGTTTCCGGCAACCGCGTATGCCAATTCGTTTTCCGTAAATACGCGATGCAAAAAAGCCTCGTTTCTTTCGATCGCCTGCCGGATCCGTGCGATCTCGACCATGTCCGTTCCGATTCCCAGTATCATGCTTCCCTGCTTATCAACATCTGTATCGTCTCAATCTCAGCTTGAGGATCTTTTCCTCCTCATTGTAATCCATATCGTACTCGTCAATCATCATGCCGACCAAAGACAGCTCCGTGCTGGGTGTCGTATCGTTTCCGGTCAGCCCCCAGTAATATTCCTCCATCTCATGCTGCCTTTGCACCGACAACAGCTTTCGCGTCTTTGCCAGCTTTTCCTTCGAGATGGGCTCGCCGAGCTTCGCCTCGAAAAAAATCTCCGAATACTCGTTTTCCTTGAAAATTTCCATTTTGATGTTTCTCGATGTGTATGAGTACAAAAATACCAGCATTTCATCGATGATCTTGATTAGTCTGTGATCAATATACATATTCCTCTCCGTTAATCCGATTCCTCGCGCAAGGAGGATGCCATCGGAAGCAGCACGATTATCACAAGCCCTGCTGCAAAGCCGTTATTGTATAAATTGATTCCTGCGTTGATCACGCCGATGTTAAGCGTCAGATTCAGATGTAAAAATCCGGCGATCATGCCCCAGACCGGACCGAAATAGCCGCTGAACGGCGCCAGCGCCGTCCCGAACAGCGTGATCAGCATCAGGGTATTCAGCTCGGCATTGCTCATATTGAGCTGCATGGCGATCAGCGCCCCGATCGTGACCGGGATCGCATTGCGCAAGCTTAAGCCGAAGCCCGCAAAGCCGACCGTGGTAAGTATTCCTGCAACAAATGCTCCGTTGATGCTCCCCGTGATCAGCAGTGTGAGCACCGTATAAAAAATTCCGACCAGCCCCATATTGATCAGCGGGATGAAATTGCCGTACAACACAAAGAAGTCCGTAACGACCCGACCGCTTTCCTTCATCAGCTCCCACAGCTGGCTGATCGGCTCGTCCTTCCAGATCAGTCCGTTGATCAGCATTCCGATAAAAACGATGAACAGGATCGTTGACAGCAACATGGTATATTGCGTGGACCAGATGCTTTTCGTAATCATTTGGAAGCCGAACGCTTTGAATAGCGCGACAAAGGAGATCGCGATAAAGCCGCTGGCGAAGCCGGCATTGGTAAGTATGAATCCCTCATGCATACGAACGCAGTGAGAGACCAGCGGAGGCATCAAAAAGCCCAGCGCCACACCGCCGACTGCTGACAATATGATGCTGATGAAGAGCGATTCGGTTACGATCAGCAGGAATATCTGATTGACCGCCGGTGCCAGGCTCGTGCTCATCAGGGCGATGATGATGTAATGCTTGAACGGATGCTTCTTTTTTACGGAGTAAAGATAATCGCCCGCCAGGATCGTCCAAATGTTGAGGATGTTTTTCCCCAAAAATCCGAAGCCGAACATCAGAAGCAGCGACAGCGTAATGGAGCCGTTGGGCTTCATATCGAGCGCCAACAGGATCCCGATCCCGATCAATCCGAGCAATCCGGCATTGACAAAGGTCGCCGCCGCGCCGCCGACCGAAAGATAGTCCGTCAACAATACGGAAGAGTTGCTGACGATCAGGTACATCCCGTGCATCAGCTGACGAAACGGCTGCAAAAACAAACCGCTGATAACAAAAAAAGAAAAGAACACAATAGACCAAATGTAGTAGTATAATAGTTTTTTCTTTTTCAAGCGCTAATCCTTTCGATTATTTCGTGCCGAAAATCCGATCTCCGGCATCTCCGAGCCCGGGCACGATATAGCAGTGATCATTGAGCTTCTCATCCAGCGCCGCCAAGTAGATATCCACATCCGGGTGCTGCTCCTGCATAAACGCGACGCCCTCCGGACAACCCACAAGACAGACCAGACGGATATTTTGCGCGCCCTTCTCCTTCAACAGCGTGATCGCCGCGGAAGCGGAGCCGCCCGTTGCGAGCATCGGATCGACGACAAATATCTCCCGCTCCGGCAAATCCTGCGGAAGCTTGCTGAAATATTCCACCGGCTTGTGCGTCTGCGGATCGCGATACATCCCGATATGCCCGACCTTGGCAGCCGGAACGAGCTCCAGCACGCCGTCCACCATTCCGAGCCCGGCCCGAAGGATCGGTACGACCGCCAGCTTTTTCCCCGAAAGCGTCTTGGCCTTCATCTTCGTGATCGGCGTTTCGATCTCGATCTCCTCTAGGGGCAAATGGCGTGTCATCTCATAAACCATCAGCATCCCGATCTCCTTTACCAGTCCGCGGAAGGTCATCGAGCCGGTATTCTTATCCCTCAGCATCGTCAGCTTATGCTGAATAAGCGGGTGATCATAAATTACGATTTTTGACATACATCCTCCTAAATATTTTCGATCGCCATGATCTTGTCGACTCGGATCGCATGGCGTCCTTCTTCAAAATCCGCATTCAAAAAAGCGTCGACCACCTCGATCGCAAGTCCGGCGCCGAGCGTTCGCTCGCCGAGCGAGATCATCTGACAGTTGTTGTGTCGCTTCGCCATCTTCGCCGAAAAGGTGTCGGATACATTGGCACAGCGGATACCCTTTACCTTGTTCGCCGCAATGCCGATGCCGATGCCGGTCCCGCAAACGGCGATACCGTACTCCACCTCGCCCGCCATGATCTTTTGTCCCAACAGCTTTCCGTAATCCGGATAATCGACGGAATCTGTGTCGTTCGTCCCGTAATCGACCACCTCGAAGCCGCGCGCCAGCAGATGAAGCTTGATCCTTTCCTTCAGATTGATCCCTCCGTGATCCGCACTCAATCCAATTTTCACCGAATACCTCCTCCTGATTCAAAAAATTTTTCCTTGACCTGTTTCCGCGATCACTCTTTGCTTGCCGCTTTTTCAAGGCGTTCCATGATCGCGGATGCAAATTCGTCGCCCTCAAAATCGCGGCTGAGATCCTCGCAAAGCACGAGCTCGATCTTCTGCTCGTCCATCCGGCGGAGCGTTGCAAAAAGATTCTTCCCGATCTCGGAGGCCGTTGCCCCGATGGAATGGCCGTAGCCGAAGTAGTTCGCCGCGCGTCCCTCGATCGCAAGAACTCGGATCCGCTCTTTTGAAAGCAAGCGAAGCTCCTTTTGCAGCGCATCCTCGAACAAATTATCCGCCTCGCCGCTATGGGATGGCTCATCCGACAGCGCACTTCGATCCAACATCCGCTGCCGTAATCGCGCTCCGATCTCCTCGCTCGGCAGGATCACAAGCCTTGCCTCCGGACTGTAATGACGATATTTCATCCCCGGCGACTTCGGCGCGCCGTGCTCTGCGCCGAGTGTTGCCAACAATTCCCGCAGTCGAGTGCACTTTGCTTCATAATCCGCTTCGTCCGATGAGATCGCCTTCAGAATCTCGCTCTGTCCGATCTGACCGCTTCGCAGCACGATCGGAAGCTCTCCGGTCATATCGACCACGGTCGATTCGATGCCGATCGTCGAATCCCCGCTCTGAATGATCATATCGACGCGCCCTGTCATTTCAAGGATCGCATGCTTTGCGGAGGTGATGGACGGCTTGCCCGAAATATTGGCGGACGGCGCCGCGATCGGAACCCCCGCCTCCGCGATGACAAAGCGCGCGATCGGATCGCTCGGCATTCGCACACCGACCGTTTCCAATCCGCCGGTTATCTTGTGCGGGATCTCCGGTCTTTTTTCAAAAATCAGCGTCAGCGGTCCCGGCCAAAATCGCTGCATCAGCCTTTGCGCCTCCGGCCGGATGTTCTTCGCCACCTTATCCAGCATCTGCATATCACTGATATGAACGATCAGCGGGTTGTCGGACGGACGACCCTTGGCAAGATAGATCTTGTCCGCCGCACTCGGATCCAGTGCATTTGCCCCGAGCCCGTACACGGTTTCGGTCGGAAAGATCACCGTCCCGCCTTCGCGCAAAATGCGTCCCGCTCTTTTCAAAAGCGCTCCGTTGCATGCGATATCCTGCTCCGAGCAGCTGAAAACCACCGTTTCCATACTTACTCCGCTTTCATCTTCTCGGTCTGATCGGTAGTGATCAGCGCATCGAGCATCTCGTCCAGATCCCCGTTTACGAATTGATCCAATTTGTACAGGGTCATATTGATCCGATGATCGCTGACTCTGCCCTGCGGATAATTGTAGGTTCGGATCCGCTCGGAGCGATCGCCGGTACCCACCTGGCTTTTTCGCTCTGCCGCCAATGCCTTTTGCGATTTTTCAAGCTCGATGTCATACAGCTTGGCGCGCAAAATTTTGAACGCCTTCTCTTTGTTTTTCAGCTGCGATTTTTCGTCCTGCATCGAAATAACGATCCCGGTCGGCATGTGTGTCAGACGAACCGCGGAATCCGTTGTGTTGACGGACTGCCCGCCATTCCCCGATGAGCGGAAAACATCCACTCGCACATCGTTCATATTCAGCTCGACATCGACCTCTTCCACCTCCGGCAGCACCGCGACCGTCGCCGTCGAGGTGTGGATCCGTCCGCTGGACTCCGTCTCCGGCACACGCTGTACGCGATGAACACCCGATTCGAATTTGAGTCTGGAGTACGCGCCTTTGCCGTTGATCATAAACACGATCTCCTTGTAGCCGCCGATACCCGTTTCGTTCGCC
Organism: Filifactoraceae bacterium; assembly: GCA_041845175.1. Lineage (GTDB taxonomy): Bacteria > Bacillota > Clostridia > Peptostreptococcales > Filifactoraceae > JAUNKE01. The sequence continues at coordinate 4,002 of JBGZCE010000104.1, read as the reverse complement.
GACATCAGCTCCACCTTCCAGTTTCGCGCAGACGCATACATCGAATACATTCGGAACAGCACTCCTGCAAAAAGCGCCGCCTCATCACCGCCCGCGCCGCCTCGGATCTCGACGATGACATTCTTATCGTCGTTCGGATCCTTCGGCAGCATCAGGATCTTGAGCTCCTCTCGGATCTTTTCCATCGCTTCTTCCTTTTCGGACAGCTCCATTTTTGCCAGCTCCCGAAATTCTTCATCGTTGGAGGTCGAAAGAATCTCCTTCGCACCCTCGATATCCTCCTTGGTCACCTTGTACTCACGGTACTTGGCGATGATCGGCTCCAGATCCGAGACCTCCTTCATCAGCTTCTGCCAATTCGATTGATCGGCAATGATCTCAGGGTCTGCAACCTTCATATTCAGCTCGTCGTATTTCTCCTCGAGCACCCCTAATTTGTCAAACATATTTCCTTCTCCGTTAATTTATTTTTTGTATCCGATGATCGCACGGTCGTGCCCCGCCAGATCCTTTCGGATCTCAATATCTGAAAGCCCAGCCGCTTCAAAAAGCTTTTTCAGACGGTCGGCTTGGTCATAGCCGATCTCAAAGGCGACAAAGCCGCCGGCTTTTACCAGCTCCGGCAACTGCTCACATATCCTTCTGTAAAAGTCCAACCCGTCCGCACCGCCGTCCAGCGCCGCGATCGGCTCATAGTCCTTAACATCGACCGCGAGCCGCTTGATCTCCGCCGACTCGATGTAGGGCGGATTGGAGATGATAAAATCAAACGCCTTCTTTTCAAGTCCTTCCGGCTCAAAAATATCCGCAGCATACGCCCTGTATCGTTTCGCTATGCCCTCGCCGCTTTTTCCTAAAAACTGCCGCTCGAGATATTCTGCATTTCGTATGGACAACGCGACCGCGTGCTCGTTGATGTCGATGCCCTCCATCACCAGCTGCGGAAACCGTGCCAGCAGCAGCAACGAAATGATCCCCGTGCCGACGCCGATCTCAAGCCCCATACGCGAGCCCGATGCCGCCGAGCGCCCGATTTTCTCCAGTGCTTCGCTCGCAAGCTCGATCACCGCCTCCGTGTCGCTTCGAGGGATCAGCACCTTGTCCGACACCTCAAAGTCATAGCCCATAAATTCGCGATGCCCGAGCAGATACGCCACCGGACAGCCGGCAGCGCGCCTTTGCAGATTGCTCAAAAACCGCTCCGCGACCGAAGACTCGACGGCAAGATCGGGATACAGCTCCAAAAAGACCCGATCCTTACCGAGCCCCTCCGCCAATAGCAGATCCGTCTCCAGCGCCACCGTGCATGGATCCGATGCTTGCAATAGCAACTCGCGCCCGAAAATGCGCAGAAACCGGATCGTTTTTTCAGTGTTCATAACCGTATTCCGGCATGATCGGCAGATCATCGCGCATTGTCGATGCCGAAGCCGCCCGCTCCTTTTTTCCATCCTCCGTCGCTTCGGGTACATCCTGTCCCTCGGACGAAGGCTGCTCCTGAGCCTCCGGTCCTTCGCCCGGAGCCGCGCCTTGCTCCGCTGCCTGAACTGCCTCGGAGGCCATCTCTTCCGTCGGCGCTTTGTCGATGATCTCTTCATCCTCAAGCACCGCCTTCAGCGAAGCGATCGCCACCTCGATCTGTCCGTCATCCGGCTCCTTGGTCGTGATGTACTGCATCATCAACCCCGGGAACACCATCGCCCTCGTCAACACATTCTGATATTTTCCGGCAAGTCGAATCACCTCATACGAAATGCCTGCCACGAGAGGGAATGCCGCCAGCTTGATCAGCGAACGCAGCCATACATTCCGTACATCGACCATCGTAAAGATCAGAATGCTGATCATGATCACGACAAACATAAAATTCGTTCCGCAGCGCGGATGCAATCGCGGCATCGCGCGAACATTCTCAACGGTCAGCTCCTTGCCCTGCTCGTAGGCAAAAATACTCTTATGCTCCGCCCCGTGATATTGAAAAACTCTTTTGATATCCTTGATCTGCGACATCACCAGAAGATATGCCACAAAGATGATCAGCTTGAGCGCCCCTTCCTTGAACGAGACCCAGATCGTGCGATCCGTCGCCGCACCCTTTGCAAAAAAAGTCGGCAACACGATAAACAGCCCGACCGCGATCCCGATCGAGAGGGCAAAGCTCAACACCGAAATGATCTTATCCAGCTTGTCACCGAAAATCTTTTCGAGCCAAAGCTCAAACTTCCCTTTTTCCTCCTCGATGCCATCCGCATACAGATCGGCGGAATAAGTCAGATCCTTTCCGCCCTCGATCATCGACTCCACCAAAGTGAATATCCCTCGAATAAAAGGAACCTTTCTCAGCTTACCGCCGACACTTCGGATCTTTTCTCTTTTTACACTGATCGTACCGTCCGGCTTGCGGATCGCAATTGCCTTCGAGGTACCGCATTTCATCATGACGCCCTCGATCAATGCCTGTCCGCCCGCCGATTCAAATTTTTTGTATTCCATGCTTCTCCTATCCTACTTCATGGTGCTCGCGGCATCGCGCCTCGTAGCTTTCCGTAGCTCCCACAAGAATGACCGGATCATCGTATTTTGCCGGTTTCCCGTCAATGATCCGCTGCGTTCTCGTTGCCGGCTGCCCGCAAATCACGCAGACCGCCTGCAGCTTGTCGACAAACTCCGCTCTTGCCATCAGCTCCGGAATCACCCCGAAAGGCTCCGCCTTAAAATCCATGTCGAGTCCCGCACAAATCACCCGTATCCCGCGATCTGCAAGCTCGATTACAATATTTATGATCTCTTTACCGAAAAACTGAACCTCATCAAAGCCCACCACCTGCGTTTGTTCGTCGACATAGTCCCATACATCGCTCAAATCGCACAGCGCCACGCCTTGAATCCTGATCCCGCTATGGCTGGTTACATCCTCCATGGAGTAACGGTTGTCGATCGCCGGCTTGAATACCAGCACATTTTGCTTTGCGATCTTCGCCCGCTTGAGTCGACGGATAAGCTCCTCGCTCTTCCCCGAATACATCGGCCCTACTACCAATTCAATATATCCATGTCCCGTCGGTCTGTACATAATTTCCTCCAAAGTAAAATGTCTCCAAATATTATAACAGAAAAACGATCGAATTCCTATATTTATACGAATGATTATCGTAAAAAGACCGTAAACCGAATGTAAAATCCATTAAGTGAAAACCGATTTAAGCCGCAAACAAAAAAACGACCGGCCCGTTCTGCTCCGATCGTTCTGTTCCCGATTTTTGAAAATCGGATTTGAATATACTCTTTGCGTTGCTTTCGAGTTCGTTCAATGCGACCTCAATTGCTCGAGGAATTTTTTCATTCTCTCGTTTGTCGGATTTTCAAAGACCTGCTGCGGCGTCCCCCTCTCCCACAATAAACCCGCTATCCATAAAGATGATTCGATCCGCCACTTCCGTATATTTGAAATTCCGACAGCTCATCGCTGCCGCTAAGAAATCCTCCATCAAAAATAACGCCGAGCCTAAAAATTCTTTTTGGGCTTCGGCGCAGGAAGCTCATCAAGCATCGCATTGAATAATCCGCATAAATACTCCGGATCGTCTACATTGTCGACCAACAGCATGGCCTTTGCTCCTTCGTACGGCAGCTGAAGCTCCGCATCGGGCATATATTCCATTGCAGCCTTTACCGACTTTACAAGCAATCTGTCATCATATATCCCGCCGACGATTTTTCCTTTGTAATAAAGAATGTACTCTCCCATCATCGCCCGATAGCTGATATCCTCGAGCGAGGACAATTGTTCAAGAATAAATTCCAAATATTCTTTGCTCGATGCCATTTCTCGCCTCCGCGTAATTTCAAATTTCGATAATCCTTGCTTCATACCCGATCGCCTCGATGAATCGGATCAGGTCGTCCGTGGCGAGAAAAATCGTCTTTTCATTCGTGTTGGGATGAAAGCTCATTCGTTTTTCATCCATGATCTCTTTATCGAAAAACACCCGGATATCCTTC
>JBGZCE010000103.1:0-17164 GCA_041845175.1 Filifactoraceae bacterium | reverse complement strand
GGCGATCATCAACGAGATCATAGCGGTCATTATGGCGAAAAAAGCCTTTGAATGGGCGGGGGAAATGCCGAAGAAACAGGCTTAGCGACCATCTGCCGCAACGGATTGTATCGCATCGCCATGCGAGGGGCGATGCGACGGGAACTCCGCCCGCCGGAGTCGAGGAGCTTGTCGCGGAGGATTTTACGGCTTGGCGAAATGCCGAGAGAAAAAGGGTTTTGATATTTTAAGATTGTAAAGGAGATTTGTCATGGTAAAAAAATTCAAGTGGATTTCTTTGATTGTAGGGATCGGATCCGTTTTGGCGGGAGCCTATCTGTTTGTGCGGCCGATGGTCAGCTTGGCGTCTTTGTCCATCGTGTTTGCGGCGGTCATGCTGACGCACGGAATATTTGAGGTCGTTCGTTACTTCTCGGATAAGGAGAACAAGCGCGGCGCGGTTTTGTGCCACGGGATAATCAGCATTCTGCTGGCGCTGCTTCTTTTCTCAAGTCCGTTTCTTGAGATGGCGACATTTATTCCGTATATCCTCGCATTTTGGGTATTGGTTTCCGGCTCGACCAGAGCATTCCTCGGATTTTCGCTGCGGAAGGAGAAGGAGGAGCAGAAGGAGGGTAATCGTCTGCTTCTGACGGGAATAGCAGGGATCGTCGTCGGGCTGCTGATGTGTATGAATCCGTTCTTTACCGGTTTGATCATCGCCTACATGATCGGCTTCGGATTTTTGTATCAGGGCTTCGAGAGTCTTGTCATCTTCTTTAAGGCAAACAGAGAGAACGCATAGCTGCGCGGCTCTCCGGTTCGATCGGATCGGAGAGCCGTACTTCGTCCGGGGAAAATTTTTGTCGGCACCCTTTCAATAGAGCGGCATGATGAAACAACAAAGAAAAGCGGGATCGTGCGGAGCAGCCGATAAGCAGTTGAAAGTCCGAACCGTAAAAAGTGATTAAATGAGGAAAGGGGATCAGGTAAAGGCAAGATCAAGCAAGGGGACCAAGCAAACGAAGAATTGACAGACAAAAAAAGCAATCGATAGCGAAGAGCTTTCTCTCGCGGAATCGGTTGCTTTTGTGTTTCAGGATTTTCGGTTTTCGATGCGTTATTATTTTTTGCAGTGCTGCGGCTTGCACTTCAGTTTTCCGTTGCTTTTTTGCAAGCGCTCTGTTAAAGAGCGGAGCTCTGAGCACTTGCTCGTGCATATGTTTTCAAGCATACAGGCGATTTGGACAAATGCTTGTTCGGATTGCCTGCGGATGTGCTTTTAAGCATCATACTAAGAATAGAGCTTGATAATTTCCAGAAATTCGTGCCACTGTGCCCAGTTGTCGTCACTCATGCTTTTCGGGCAGAGCTTTCGGGATGCGTCATAATGACGAACCACGCGTGAGAGCGGGATTTTGTACTTTTTCATCAGCTTTACGACCAGCACCGCCGCATTGACGAAGGTCAGGTCATAGTCGCCGTCCCGGTTGACGCACAGCTCGATGCCGATGGAGTTCCGGTTGGTGATGCCGTAGCGTCCCATGCCGTCTCCGCAATGCCATGCGGCATCCTTATCCTCGACCGTCTGAACGAAGCCCTTCGAGTCGACGAAGTAATGTGCCGAAGCCTTACGGTCGCCTCCGGCGAAATATCGGGCATGCGCGTCGGCATCCGCTCCGCTTCTCGTATTGCCGGTGTCATGGATGACGAGATACGAGATCGGCGTGTTGTTTCGGGCGGAGTGATTGAATCGGCTGATATGCTTTTTACTGCGGAGCGTCGTCTTTTCGGCGGTCTGTACGCCTTGATTCCATTCATTATCGACATTGGCTGCGAAATTTATGAATTTGGATATTTGGATTGTTTCGAGATTCATATTTTCTCCCTTCTATTGTTTATTTCCGATTTTGTCTACCGAGGTGCTGAGCTGGCGGATCGAGCTTGACAGATTGTCGAGCTTCGATTCGAGCCGAGTCAGCAGATAAATGCTCAATGCCATCGGAAAACCGAAATTGGATATTTGACTGAACAGCTCTTCCATGGTGATCACCTCCTTGCTCTTTTATATGCACGATGGCGTCGGAATGGAAAATTTCGGACAAAAATATTTCCGAAAAAATTTCCGATTTTCCTATTGAATCGGAAAAAATATTTTGGTATAGTATAGCCACGACGGTGTGAGGTAACGAAAAAATTTTTTGAGTAGGGAGGATCTGTTTTGAATGAAAGAAAAGAACTCAAAGAAAAAAGACAAAATTCGTATCGAACCATCGATGATGCGCTGACGCTCGCAAAAAAAGGCAGTGATGAAGCCGAGGGCATGCTGATCGAGATGCTGGAGCCGCTGATGGTCAAAAAGTGCAGGCACTATTTCGGCTATGTGAACGAGGATCTGCTTCAGCAGGGGCGCATACGGACGCTGGAGCTGATCCGGCGATTTGATCCGTCAAAGAAGGAAATTCGTTTTTTGGGCTATATGGAGAGATTTCTGAATTGCTTCTTTTGGGATCTGAAGCGCACGGAGCTGAAAGCAAAAACAAGGAGCGTTTTTTTGTCCGTAGACGAGGAGAGCCCGGAGAGCATCTTCTATGACGAGCCGGGCTTCGAGTCGATCGAGATGCGCGATTTGCTCGAGAGTCTGGATAAAACACAGCGCTACATCATTATGCAAAATGTGATGTACGGCGCAACCTTGGAGCGGATCGGAATGACGCTGAAGCTGCCGCGCGATCGGGTGAAGTATCTGAAGAAAAAGGCGCTGATGACGCTGCGCTCAGGCAGAGGAGGCAAAAGTCCGGTACAATAAAAAAACCCAAGGCTTGTCGGACGAATCGTGCAAAAAAACGAACCGGAACAGGGGAAAGTCTGGTACAATAAAAGGGGATCAAGAGCTTGTCGAGGGGAAGCGTTTTTGAAACGCTTCCTTATTTATATATAGAAAGGATGGAGAGCAAATGAACAAAAAGGTGTATGAATTCGATGCGGTGATCTGCGCCGCGGAGCAAAAGGGCGGCGCGTATATCGTGTTTCCGTATGATATCCGCAGGGAGTTCGGTAAGGGGCGCGTGAAGGTGAGCGCGTGCTTTGACGGCGAGCCGTATGAGGGGAGCATCGTTAATATGGGCGTTCGGGACGAGGACGGGAATGTGTGCTATATTCTCGGCGTGCTCAAGGCGATCCGCGAGAGGATCGGCAAGCAGGCGGGCGATACGGTGCGCGTCCGGCTCACGGAGCGGGAATAAAAACTCGCGGTTTCTCTTGAAATTGCGCGGCGATTTATTTTATAATAAACATAGGCGTTGATAAAAAAATTAAAATCGGCGCGATTCAAATCGAAAATACATACGATCCTGTACGCAGGATTTGGAGGAGCAGTGCGAAACGAAGCAAATATTACTTCCCTGAGAGCATCGGACAGTATCCGATTCAAATATACGCTGGGGCTGGTTCTGTTTGCCATTTTGCTGTCGGTGAGTGCATCAACGGTCGGCTATTTGGAATTTCAGAGCAGCTTGGAGCGGCAATATACGGAAAGAGCCTATACGATCGGCAGGATGCTGTCGTCGCAGCTCGACGGCGACAACATCGAGCTGTATCTGATGGATGCGGTCTATCAGCCGGCGCCGATTTCGACGGGCAGTTTGCGCTCGCTTTGGGAAAATATGGATATTCACTATATTTTTTTGATGAGCGCGGACACGAGCCGCGTACGCTATATCTACATCCGAGAAGGGGAGAGCAGCGCGTCGGCGAATATCCGGACGGATCTCGCGACGATTTCGAATCTGAAGGAGGAGCGCTATCTTTCTTCGCGGATCGGGCGAACGATCGTCGTGGATGTGCCGGTGTTCGATTCGAACGACAATGCGACGGGCTTCGTGCGGACGGGCATCGGATTGGATGATATGCAGTGGGGCTTGCGGCGATATTTGGCGGAGTCGCTTTTTTTGACGCTTATTATCGCCATAATCATTACGATGTGGTATCTTTCGATCATCCGCACCAATTTTGTGAAGCCGATCGAGCTGGTCACGCAAAAGACGCTGGAGTTTTCCCGCTCAAAATATCAGGTGCTGCCGGAGATCACTTCGCCGAAAACGCATGACGAGATCGACAATCTGACCTGCGCCATTTCAAAAATGACGAAGGATATGAAGGAATACATCGACAACATCGAGAGCAATATCATCGAGAAGCAGAGGATGACGGCGGAGCTTCTGGTCGCCAAGCAGATCCAGAATCTGCTGATGCCGGAGCACAGCCTGAGCAACGGCGAGATCGACCTGTACGCGCTGATGGATCCGGCACAGGAGGTCGGCGGCGATTTTTACGACTACTTTTACACGCTGCCCAATGAGGTGGCGATCGTGATCGGCGATGTGTCCGGGAAGGGGATCCCGGCGGCGTTGTTTATGAGTAATACGAAGGAGACGATCAAAAACCGAAGCACGGATATGATCCCGCCAAGCAGGATCTTCGAGATCGCCAACCAAAAGCTGGCGCAGAGCAGCAGCGACCGAATGTTCGTGTCCTCGTGGATGGGCAAGCTCAATCTGGAAACGGGCGATCTGACCTATGTTTCGGCGGGACATCCGCCGGCGATGCTCAGCCGCAAGGGCGGCAGCTTTTTTCCGATCAGCTATCATCAGAATATGCTGCTCGCATTGTTTGAGGATTCGACATACAGTCAGACGACCATTCGGTTGCAGGAGGGCGATGTGGTCTTTGTCTATACGGACGGTGTGACGGAGGCGACGCGCTCGGATGAGCAGTTCGGCGAGGACAAGCTGGTCGAGGCGCTGGATCGGCATTTGCAAAATCATTTCGAGATGAAGGATTTCGTTCACGCGCTGCGCGACGAGATCGAGGTCTACGAGCAGGAAAAAGGGCAGAAGGACGATATCACGATGCTCGCCTTCCGCTACAAGGGGCAGAGCCGGTCACGCATCGATCATATTTTGTAGAAAAGCTTTTATGCTGACCGCTCGCGCGAACGGCACAAGATTTCGCAGAGCGGAATATCCCGATTGATCGGCGGATCGAATCCGATCATGAAGCGACCTGTTGTAGAAAAGTTTTACGGTATTTTGTTCGCGCGAACGGCGGGACGGATCGGAAGGAGGGAACGATGAGAACGGAAAATGTTGCCCAAAGCGCACATCCTGTCGATCGGAGCCGGAATCTCGTCTTTGCCGCGCGTCTGCTGCTTTTGCCGGTGCTTCTGCTCGCCTTGGCGACAACGCTGACTGCCTGCGAGCAAGCTCTGCCGGCGTATGAATTGCCGCTCGGGCGTGAGGAGTTGGAGCAGGCGATCACGACACACAAGCTCGATCTGAAGGTCGGAGAGCAGCTGTCGCCGGATACGAGCACGCATGTATTCTTCGAGCTCAACGAAACGGACGGAACGAGAACGTATTTTTTTATGAGCTCACAGGATGCGGAAGGCACTCGATCAGCGGCTGTCTCCATTCAGCCGGAAGCCTTTGAAAAATCCCTCGTGACATCGCACGAGCGTCAACGGAGGCTGATGAAGCTTTTGTGCCGCGTGTACGGGCTTGCGGACGACGGCGGCTTTATCGATCAGACAGAGAAATATTTGTCAAAGCGCGATCCGCTGATCTATCAAGAGGTCTATTCGCCCATGCTGCAGATCTCGGATACGGTTTTGAGCGCAAGATATCATCCTGTTGAAAAAAACGGCTCCGGCGAATATGTCCTGAGCGGATTGACCATTTCGAGCAGGGCGATGATGATCGAATCGAATAAAAATTTTGCTCACGCCAATGCCGAAAGATTCCGCTACGCCGCAGACAGCACCGGGGCCGGAAGCTACATCGAAGCACTCGGCGTATCGGACATCCCGACCGAAGAGCTGGCGAGTTATCCGGCGGATGCGCTGATCCTTCTGGATGCGAAGCTCATCGGAGCGGAGCCGGCAACGGAGCAGCGGATCGAAGCGCTGCGCCTGTCCGAGAGCGCGACGGCGATCTATCCGCCGGACTATTATGTGGTCACGCTGGAGGACGGAAGCGGCGATCGGATCGAGGTGCTCGCGAAAAGCCCGCTTATTGAGCTTGATGTGTTCGGGCAGGGGCGGAAACGCTATTATCTGAGCTACCATGCGGCGGATCGGCTGCTGAATGTCGATTTTGCGGAAACGATCGCATAAGCGTGGCAGCGCCGAGAAATTCGGAAATTTACGAGTCAATCGTTTGTATACGAAAAGGAGTGGCTACGGAATGAAAATCTCATTCCGTAGCCACTCCTTTTTTTGTGTGAAGCGATCGGTCGGCGATCTCCTTTGACAAAGTCGATCGGGCGCTGTGTGACTCAGCCGGCCGCCGCGCTCGGATATTGCACGCCCGCTTGCCGTTCGCTTGTTATCACTGTCCGTTTGCCGATCGAAGAAGCGTATTGACGATCGCCGAAAGATGCCTTATCAGATCTTGTACTGCATAATATATTCGCGGAACTCGCCGGTCAGCTTTGAAAATTCCTGAATGCCGGCGGTCAGATTGCCGAGCTCGTGGATAAAGCCGTTGACATTGGTGCTGACGATTTGCGTAGCGGCGGAATTTTCCTCTGAAAGTGCGGCCTGCGCCTGGATAAAGTCGAATACCTTGTTGATGTTCTCCGTCTGCTCGCTGAGCTCCTCGACGGCGGCGAGCATTTTTTCGCCGATCCTTTCAAGTCGTGCGTTGGCTTCGCTTGCCTGCGAAACGGATTGCTGAATGGATTCGTTCTGCGCGCTGACGCTGTAAAACTGACCATTTATTTTTTCGGCGATCTCCTTGATTTCCTGAAGAAAGCCGTAGATATTGCCCTTGATGTTTTCGGCCGCGCCGGCGGATTGCTCGGCAAGCATCCGAACCTCCTCGGCGACGACGGAAAAGCCCTTGCCCGCCGCGCCCGCTCTCGCCGCCTCGATCGACGCGTTGAGTGCGAGCAGATTGGTTTGGAACGAAATATCGGACACGAATTTGGCGACCTCCTCGATCTCCTTTCCGCGAAGCGTGATCCTGTCGCCGGCATTTTTCAGATCCTCAAAGTTTTTGAGAATATCCTGCATTGCGTCGATCGTGCCGTGCAGCCCGCCGAAGGAGATGCGGATGTCCGACAGAGCGGATTCGAGCTCGAGCTTGTTCTGATTCTCGTAGCGCGACAATTTTGCCAGACTCTCGATGTTCTCGTGCAGAATGATCACGGTCTTTTCCGCTTCGACCGCCTGCGAATGCGAAGCGACCTCCAGCTGCGTGACCACATCGGCGATGCCCTTGCTGTTGATGTCCATATTTCTGGCGATCTGTCCCAGATCGAGCCCGAAGGACTGCATTTCCTCCGTCATCGAGCTGAATTCGATAAAGTCGGAGGATATGTTCGTTTTGGCGATCGAGGTCGCTCGGCTCAGCTGCTCGATCAGATCGCCGCCCGTCCGCAGCTCGTCACGGATGATGAAATCGCGATCCGCCATCCCGAACTGCTCCTCGCGAAGTCTGCGCATCGGCAGCTGCAGCAGATGATAAGACAAATAGGTGAAGCTGCCGCAGATCAGCGGAAAGACGAGCTCCGGATATGACGGGTCAAAGCCCGCTCTTCGGAGCAAAAGCAGAGTCGCCATGCCGAGTCCCGCGCCGAGCGATGCGATCTTGAAGCCGAGGTCGCGGATCACGCCGAACGAAAGCAACAGATTGAGCGGATAGACCCGCGTGCGCCGGATCTCATACGGGAAGGTGATCAACAGCTTGAGATGGCCGCTCGAGCGCTCGAGCTCCTCGAATCGGACATCCTCCTTAAAATATTCGATCCCGCCCTCCAGCAATCCGAGCAGATAGTCGAACATATTCCGTTTGGATGAATAGGTAAAATGAATGCTGTTGCTTGAGACGATCTCGACATCCAGCGTCGGCGGATCGGAGCCGGGGATCTTTTTGCGCACGATCTTGTGCACATCGTTCATTGAGCTTAAAAAGTAATACAGATTGCTCTTGTTGAAAAATAGCGCGTAGCTTTCGCGAAAGGCGCGCACATTATCCTTTCCGATGATGCGCCACAGCGCGTCCTGTCCGATCCCGATATCCCTCGCCATAGCGGCGATGAATTGATGCACCTTGGCATCGTCGATATTATCAAACGGAGAGATCGCGGCATCCGGATTCAGACCCGATGCGCGCATATTTTGATCCACATAGCGCGGATAGAGCGAGCGCAGCGTTTTGATCCAAGTGCCGACAACGGTTCCCTTCATGTGTGACCTCCTAAAAACATTCTAAAGATATATCGTCCGTCCCGCGCGTTTGGATAAGCGCCGTGAAACAATTTTGCCGTATCGAAGCGCCGCCGAAAAGGTTGAAAAATTTTTCGGATCGCGGCAAAAATTTTTTTCAAAAAGCCCGCGTCTCATCGCGCTTTTTCGGCGAAGCGGCTGCAACAAGCGCGTCGGACGACAAATCCGCGCGCAGCCGTCCTTTGTATTTTTCACGCAAAGTTCACATAACAAGCAAATTTTGTTCAAAAGCATTCGGTAGAATGACAATATCGAAAAACCCCACCGGGCAATCGAAAAATATGAGAAGGAGGATGTCGGTTTTAAGAAATCGGCGATGAGAAAATGGACAGCTTTTTAAGAATCGAAAAAAAATACAGAATGAACGGTCATCAATATGAACAGCTGATGAAGGAATTGACACCGTATATGGAAATGGATGAATACGGCAAGCACACGATTTCAAACATCTATTACGACACTCCGAATTTCGATTTGATCCGACGCTCGTTGGACAAACCGGTTTTCAAAGAAAAGGTTCGGATCCGCGCATACGGCGAGCCGATCGAAGTGAAAAAGGTATATCTGGAGGTCAAAAGAAAATACGACAAGACCGTATACAAACGAAGAGTGAAGCTGAGAACGGAAGAGGCGCTGCGCTATATGAGCTCAGGCATCAAGCCGCAAAAGAGCGGACAGATCATGAAGGAAATGGATTATCTGATGAAGCAATATCCTTTGCAAAAAGCATTCTTCATCGCGTATGATCGGATCGCTTTGTTCGGCAAAGAGGATCCGGAGCTTCGATTGACGATCGACAGCAACTTGAGAAGCCGAAGAGAAAATATGGATTTCAGCCACGGCTCCTACGGCGAATCGTTTTTTGAAGAAGAAACCTATTTGATGGAGATAAAATTGGTCGGCGCATTGCCGATGTGGATGACAAAGATACTCAATGAGCTTCAAATTTTTCCTTGTTCCTTTTCCAAATACGGACAGATTTACGCAAAGGCGGTCAAAGCCGATCCGGAAATGGTACGGGGAGTCGAAAGCTTTCATCGGGCGATCGCGGTTTAATTAAGAGAGGATAAGGGGGAGAATATGTTTAGTTCAATTATTACGGCAGGTGCATTGACACCATCGTCAATTTTGATTTGCTCCGTTGCGGCGGTTCTACTGGGAGGCATCCTGGCATTGGCATATATGAATACCGGAAGGTACTCGAGAAACTTTCCGATCGCTTTGGTGCTTCTGCCGGTCATGGTGCAAATGGTCATCATGATGGTCAACGGAAATCTCGGCGCCGGCGTTGCGGTAGCCGGAGCGTTCAGTCTGGTTCGATTCCGATCGTTGCCGGGCAGTTCCAAGGAGATTGTGTCGATCTTCTTCGCAATGGCGGTCGGACTCGCAACGGGAATGGGATATGTAGGCTACGCGGCGATCTTCGCGGTGACGGTATCGGCGTTGATGGTCATTTTGTACAAATCCGGCTTCGCACTCCCGAAGCAGCATGAGCGAGTGCTCCGGGTCACCATTCCGGAGGAGCTCAGCTACGAAGAGGTGCTGGATGATATTTTGGAAGCACACACAAAACGATTCGAGCTGGATCGGATCAAAACCACCAACCTCGGCTCGATGTTCGAACTCAGCTACAAGATCGAATTGCAGGACGAGAAAGCGACCAAGTCGCTGATCGACGAGATCCGAGTGCGAAACGCCAATCTGCCGATCATTTTGTCAAGATCGGAATTGGACAAAGGAATGGAGCTGTAAAAGCGCAAAAAAAGTTTCACACAAAGTTCACAGAAGCGGCATACAATATTCAAAAAGGAACGATAAAATACAAATAGAAAAAACGCAAGGGCACAGCCCGAGCGATGGATACAAGCGCACCTCTTCGGGGATCTCCGAAGAGGGAGGCTTGGAGGAGTGGCAGTCTTTGAGCGATCAAAGGAAACATTATAAATGTAGAAAAGAGGAAAATCATGAAAGCAAATTTTGTAAAAAATAAAAAGGGATTCGCAGCGATCGCGCTGAGCACGATCATCGTATTGACAGGCTGCGGCGCATCGGCAACCGCCGACACGAGCGGTACGGTCGTACAGGTGGAAAGCACGGAAACGACAACGGCCGAAACAACAACGGAAACAGCGCAGCAAAGCGGCGAAACGACCGTTACGGCGGTTGAAACGGCAGCGACAAATTCGACGATCACCGCCCTATTGCAGGAGAAGATCGAATATGACGCAAGCGATGAGTACACCGCATGGAAGCAGGGCACCTACACGACCGTCAAGCTCAGCGGCTCATCGGCAACCATCACCGGAAGCGGTGTGGCGATCCAAAACGGCGTGCTTACGATCTCAAAGGCAGGAACCTATGTATTGTCCGGAACCTTTAACGGCAGAGTGCTGGTAAGCGCGGCATCGACCGACGATGTTCGCATCGTGCTCAACGGCGTGATGATCACCTCGACAAAATCCGCGCCGATCGAAGTATATCAGGCAAATCAGGTGATGCTGTCGCTTGAAAAAGGAACGACCAACACGATCAGCGACGCAAAATTCGGCACCGTGACCAACGCGGACGGCGACGAGATTACCGCGGCAATCTTCAGTAAGGACGACTTGATCATCAACGGCGAAGGCAAGCTCATCGTCAATGCGAAAAACAATGACGGGATCACCAGCCGAGACGACCTTTTGCTCATCAGCGGCAATATCCAGGTAACATCGGTCGATGACGGGATCGTCGGAAAAGACTCCGTACAGATCAAAAACGCAAACATCACCGTAACGGCGACCGGCGACGCGATCAAAGCGAGCAATGATACCGATGCCGGCGAAGGCTACCTGTTGATCACCGGCGGAACAGTGACCGTAACGGCAGCAGGCGATGACGCGCTCAAGGGCGAGCAGCAGCTGATCATCAGCGGCGGAACGGTCAACATCAAAAAATCCGTCGAAGCGATCGAATCCATGGATGTCATCTTAGCGGGCGGAACGATCAATGCCGTATCCTCCGATGACGCGATCAATGCAGCCGGCAAAACAAGTGGAAACACCTTGAGCATCCTCGGCGGCAACATCACCGTCAACGCACAGGGCGACGGTCTGGATGTCAACGGAACGATCAATATGAGCGGCGGGACCGTAACGGTCTACGGGCCGACCAACGGCGGCAACGGATCGCTTGACTACGATCAGGCATTCAACATCACCGGCGGAACGCTCAACATCGCAGGCAGCGCGGGAATGGCACAAACGCCTTCTCAAAGCTCGACGCAGGGCGTGATCAGCATGACCTTCAGCTCCGTACAGCAGGCAGGATCGACCGTATCACTGAAGGATGCAAGCGGAAAAGTGATTGCGACCATGACGAGCAGCAAGAATTTCCAAAATGTAATCTTCAGTAACGCCAACATCAAAGCGGGACAAACCTACACCGTCGTACTCAATAACAAAACCGTCGTTTCGATTACGACGACCGGCACGGTAACGAGTGCAAACGAGTCCGGTGTCGTACAGGGCAACTTCGGAGGTCCCGGCGGTGGCGGCAAAGGAGGACAGGTCCCTCCGGGCGGCTTCAAATAGAGCAAATGCCCAAGCGCTCGAATGAAGATCAAGCAATAAAGTCAAAAACAAACGGAACAAATGCCTAAGCGATCCTGATCGCCCGATCGCAAGAAGGACGATCGGGTCGGCGGAGGATTTGATAAAATATCGGAAGGAAGGGGGAATGGATCTGAAGAAAGAACAGAGTGAAATCTCCGAACAAAAAGATAGAGAGTAACCGATTTTACAACGAAAAAAACAAAAGCTAACGAACACTGGCAATAAAATCAAACAAAAGCAACGAACAAAAGATAAGATATAAATAAAAAAATAAAAGCAAAACAAAAAGCAATGCAATACCCGACAACAATCATATAAACAAACCAAACAACAATCCAAAACTCCGCGGGAGCGATCCCGGGGAAACAAAAGAGGCAACGGAAACCGTTGCCTCTTTTGCGTAGGGTTATGTATTTTAAGATGTTTGCAAATGGAAATGAGCCGGCAGAGCCGCCCATCAAAGCGCACGATCGCCGCATCCTCGCGTGATCGTTCATATCGGACAAAGGTTCGCGCAGATCGATTTTCGGAACGCCGGAAAAAAACTGGCGGAGGGAGGGAGATTCGAACTCCCGGTGCGTGTTACCGCACACCCGCGTTCCAGGCGAGCACCTTCAACCACTCAGACACCCCTCCTTAACACAAAACCTATCATATCATAAAATCCTATCGCTTGCAATAACTCAAAAGTAATTTTTACGATTTAATTTTTTACTTCGGCGCGATCGCGCGGTGCGGAGCCTCGGATCTTACGCCGTGCGCGGGATTTTGTTGCGTACGGAATTTGTCGTGTGTGGAGTCGTGCGATCTTGCGGCATCACGAAGCTCGGCGATCCGACAGGTATTTTTGCGCCGTGCGTGTTTGGCTGCACACAAAGCGGAAAGCCTTGTGCGGAGTTGTTTGATCTTCCCCGCGCAGACGCTTTGCAAGTGAGTGCTCGTTTCGTCCTGCGTACGGAATTTGTCGTGTGCGGAGTCGCGCGGAATTTGCCGGGCCCGCACCGCGTGAGCTCGCGCGCCGAGTGGGGCTTGCGCAGCGCGCGAAAATAATTTTTGAAATTGAATTTCAAAATGCTTGTCGAGCCCAAAATGTTATGGTATACTAACTGAGTGAATGAAATCAAAGGGGAAGCGGGTGCAAATCCCGCGCGGTGCCGCCACTGTGATGAGCTAAGCTCTGAGCCAGAATACCTACACAACCAACTCTACGGGTCATGGAGATGGATTTTTCCGTCTTTGGGCGGAATTTTTTTTGACCTGAATTTTGTTTTTACTATAAGGAGGAACCGATGAAAAGAAGTTTTAGAAAGCTGGCAGCGTTGTCTCTTTCGGCGATGCTGCTGCTTAGCGCCTGCGGACAGCAGACGCAGAGCACGACCGAGACGCCGGAGGTAACGGAGCCGGTCGCGATCGATCGTTTGGTCAACAAGGAGGAGATTCGTTTCGCGTCGCGTACGGTGGACGGAAATTTCGATCCGTGCAGCGGATGGGGATACCACGGCGTTTCACTGATGCACAGCACCCTGCTTCGCGTAAGCAGCACAGAGCTTGTCAACGATCTGGCGACGGACTACAAAATCAGCGAGGACGGCTTGACATGGACCTTTACCATCCGGGACGATGTCAAATTCCATGACGGTCAAAAATTGACGGCAAAGGATGTTGCGTTTACATACAACAACACGAAGGCGATCGGCGGACGCGTGGATCTTACGACGATGAACGAGGCGGTTGCGCTGGACGATACCACGGTGGAGTTTCGGATGAATACGCCGTTTTCCTCCTTCCTGTATAATACGGCGGCGCTGGGCATCGTGCCGGAGCATGCTTACACCGATTCGGCGACATACAGCCGAAATCCGATCGGAAGCGGTCCGCTCAAATTTGTGCAGTTTGACGACGGAGAGCAGCTCATCATGGAAAGAAATGAAGATTACTACGGCAAGGTGCCGAATTTCAAACGCGTCGTCATGCTGATGATGAGCCATGACGCGGCTTTTGCGGCAGTGCAATCGGGCGAGGTCGATGTGGCGATCACCAATCAGGCGTTGTCACAAAGCGCGGTACCGGGCTTCTCGGTGCATGAATTTGAAACCTACGATTATCGAGTGATTTCCTTCCCGGACAAACCGAGCGGACAAATGACTGAGCAGGGCGATCCGATCGGCAACGATGTCACCTCCGATCCTGCGATCCGAAAAGCGCTTGCAATCGGAATCAATCGCACGGATATCGCACAAAATGCGCTGAGCGGATACGCGGAGCCGGCCTTCGACATTTTCAGCAAATTCCCGTGGGGACTTGGCGAAGAGGTGAAAAATGTGAAGGACGATGACAAGGAGGCGGCGATGAAGCTTCTGGATGAAGCCGGATGGGTCGTCGGAGCGGACGGTATCCGCGAAAAGAACGGTCTGCGAGCCGAGTTTGATTTGATGTACGGGGTTACGGCGCTCGACAGACAGGCGATTGCGCTTGCCTTTGCGGAGGAAGCGAAGGAGCTTGGGATCAAGGTCAATCCCGTCGGACTGGACTGGAGCGATATCGAGAAGAAAGCAAAATCGACGCCGATGGTGCTTGGCGGAGGCGAATACAATCCGATGAATATCAGCCGATTGTACAACAGCAAATTTGCCGATCAGACCGGTTGGAACAATGTCGCCGGATACAGCGATCCGAAAACGGACGAATATATTCAACAGGCGATCGCATCCGCCGATGAAGCGACGGCGAACGAATATTGGAAAAAGGCGCTCTGGGACGGCGAGAGCGGGCCGAGCGTGCTGGGAGAAAATGTGTATCTTCCGGTATGCTATCTGCGTCATCTGTTCTTCGTGCGTGACGGAGTGAGCCTCGGAACCAATATCATTCTGCCGCATGATCACGGAACCGGTGTGATGGGCGATGTGGTCAACTGGGACTTTGCATCGTAGGCACGAATGTCTTGAATGACAGATCGAAATCTCATGCTCCTTTTATTCGGTCGGGCGGAGCTTCCGCCCGGCTGATGCAGGAAAATTTATAATGAAGCGTCGTTGGGATGGAAGGAGAAATTTTGAACAATACCGTAAAATATATCATAAAAGCGATCGCCAAAGCGTTATCTTTGATCATTGCCTTGTCGATCATCACCTTCGTGCTTGTGGAGCTCTCTCCGATCGACCCCGTCAAAGCCTATGTGGGCGTTGAGAGCCTCACCTCTCCGGAGCAGCTCGAAATAATCAAGGAAAAATGGGGTCTTAATGAACCGCCGACCGTCCGTTACTTCAAGTGGATCAGCCTGCTGCTTGCGGGGGACATGGGCGAGTCGCAGGTCTTCGGGCGACCTGTTGCCGCGCTGATTGCGACGAGCATTGCCAATTCCTTTTTGCTGATGCTCATATCGTGGGTGCTTTCGGGAATATTCGGCTTTTTGCTCGGAATCATCGCGGCCAATTATCGGGATCGCCCTGCGGATCGGGGCATACGGACACTTTGCTATATTCTTTCGTCCACGCCGACCTTTTGGGTCGGGATTTTGCTATTGCTGTTTTTCGGTGTTCATCTGCGCTGGTTTCCGATCGGACTTTCGGCGCCGATCGGCAAGGCGGCGGGAGAGGTTACGCTCGGCGACAGACTGTATCATTTGATCTTGCCGGCGCTGACGCTCAGCATTATCGGAGTATCGAATATTGCATTACATACCAGAGAAAAGATGATCGAGGTGCTGAACAGCGACTACGCGCTCTTTGCAAGGGCGAGAGGAGAAAGCCGTCTGTCCGTCATCAAAAACCACGGCCTGCGAAATATACTGCTGCCGGCGGTTACCCTGCAATTTGCCTCGATCAGTGAATTGTTCGGAGGCTCGGTGCTTGCCGAAAATGTATTCTCCTACGCGGGACTCGGCGGCATCACGCTCACTGCGGGACTCAAAGGCGATCTGCCTTTGCTTCTGGGCATCACGATGGTAACGGGAACGATCGTATTTGTCGGAAATCTGATTGCGAATTTGCTCTATCCGGTCATTGATCCGCGCATCAAGGAGGCACGGCATGCAGAATAATTCAAGAAAAAAGATCAACCTTCGGACAAGAACCGTCGCCGCTCTTGCCGTCTGTATTTTCTTTTTGACGGGCATTTTCGTTTTCGGGCTTTTTATAAACGAAAGTCATTATGCCGTCGATTTTTCACAAAAAAATCTTTCGCCGTCGCTCGCACATTTTTTCGGGACGGACTGGCTCGGCAGGGATATGTTTTTCCGTTCGGTCAAGGGAATGACGACCAGCATTCAAATCGGGTTGATCGCGTCGCTTGTCAGCTCGGTGATCGCAATCCTTCTGGGGACGCTTGCGGCAACTGCCGGGAAAAGGGTGGACTCCGTCATTTTATGGCTGGTGGATCTGTTTCAGGGAAAGCCGCATCTGATATTTCTGATGCTTGTGTCCATTTTGGTCGGCAAGGGGGTAAAGGGAATACTCATCGGTGTTGCAATTACGCATTGGACGGGACTGACCCGTATCGTACGCGCCGAAATTCTGTCGCTCAAGACCAATCAATATATTTTGCAGGCGAAAAAGCTGGGGCAAACGCCGATGGGAATCGCGACAAAGCATATGCTGCCTCATATTTTTCCGCAGTTTTTGGTCGGGCTGCTTCTTTTGTTTCCGCATGCCATTTTGCACGAATCCTCGCTGACCTTCCTCGGCTTCGGAATACCGCCCGAGCAGCCGGCGATCGGGGTCATTCTCGCCGAGTCGATGCGCTACATTACGCTGGGGATGTGGTGGCTCGCCGTTTTTCCGGGCGCGCTTCTGCTGACCGTGGTATTGCTATTTGACGGGATCGGCAACAATTTGAAAAAATTGCTGGATCCGAAAACAGGACAGGAGTAGGCGATGTTGGAAGTAAAGAATCTCAGCATTTCGTTCAAAATGTACGATCGAAGGCTGAATCAGATTATAAAAAAAGCGGTGCACGACATCAGCATCGAGGTCAAGGCGGGCGAGATCCATGCGGTGGTCGGCTCCTCCGGCAGCGGCAAGAGTCTGTTGGCGCACGCGGTGCTGGACATATTGCCGGATAATGCGATGACGGGCGGCGAAATCTTTTTCAAGGGCAAGCCGCTGACGAGCAAGAGCATCCGGCCGCTTCGCGGAAAGGAGATTACGCTCGTTCCGCAGTCGATCTCGTATCTGGATCCGCTGATGAAAACGAATCGGCAGATTTTCGGCAAAAAAGCCGAGCCGCAAAAGCAGAAGCAGCTTTTTGAAAGCTTCAACCTCCGCGCAGATGACGGTGAAAAATATCCGTTTCAGCTGTCGGGCGGAAT
>JBGZCE010000102.1:0-24921 GCA_041845175.1 Filifactoraceae bacterium | reverse complement strand
ACGGCGCCTTGACGACCGACGGCAGCGAAACGCACATCGTCAACCAAAACGATATCGACTACCTGGTCAATCAGATCAAGGAGCAGATCCAGTTCGACAGCGGCGTGGTCGAGGATATGACGATCTCGGTCTCGCTCAATACGGCGCAGGTACAGGGCGTTGAAAATGCCGATCTGCTGGCGCTGATCGGAAATGCGGCGGGCATTGCGAAGGAGAATCAGGAAAGCAAGATCACGGTGGTGCGCGGCGCCTTTTATGATCCGAATGCATTCACGGATGAATCGGGCCTTGAAACGGAGCAAAACTTCGTTGACCAGTATCGAATTTGGATTATCGGTGCAGGCGGCGCATTCATCTTCGCGATCATCGTAACGCTGATCGTGGCGATCCTGCTTCGCAAACGGAAAAAATCCAAAAAAGGATTACAGCTCGAGGTCGCAAGACAGCATCCGATTTTAGAGGTGACGGAAAATGCGCAGCAGTCGGATCTTGTAAGCATAAAAAATGAAAAGACGCTGGAGCTTCGAAACAGCATAAGGGATTTTGCAACGGACAATCCGGAGATCTCCGCACAGCTGCTTCGCTCATGGCTCAGAGGGGAGGACGACAATGAGTAATCTAACGCCCCAGCAGAGAGCAGCGGCGGTCGTCGTTTCGATGGGCGTCGACAAGGCGTCGAAGGTGTACAAATATTTGTCGCAGGACGACATTGAACAGCTCACCATCGAGATCGCCAAGCTCGGCTATGTTTCCGTCGAGGACACGGAATATGCGCTCGACCATTTCTATAAGATGTGTCTCACCCAGAAGGTTGTGACCGAGGGCGGGATGGAATATGCCAAGACGGTTTTGGAATCGGCGTTTGACGAAAAGACGGCGAACGAGCTTTTGGCAAAGGCGACAAAGAGCCTGAAGGTGAAATCCTTCGATTATATCCGCAAGGCGGACAGCAAAAATCTGTTCTCCGTATTGCAGTATGAGCGGCCGCAGGTGATCGCGCTGGTGCTGTCCTATGTGGATGCCCGCAATACCGCTGCGGTGATCGCGGATCTGCCGGACGCCAAAAAGATCGAGGTGGTTCAGCGGATCGCCAAGATGGAAAGCGCATCGCCCGAAGCAATCAAGATCGTGGAAAGTGAGCTGAAAAAACGCTTCTCCTCCGTACTCACCTCGGATTACACGCGCATCGGCGGGATCGACTTTATGGCGGATGTCATGAACAACATCGACCGAAGCAACGAGCGATTTATTTTCGACGAGCTCGGACAGCGTGATCAGGAGCTTGCCGACACGATCCGCAAAAAGATGTTCGTATTCGAGGATATCGTCGGACTGGATGCAAGGTCGATCCAGATCTTCGTTCGGGAATGCGAGGTCAAGGATCTGGTCTACGCCCTCAAGGGCTCCAATCCGGAGGTCAACGCATTGATTTTTGCGAATATGTCTACCAGAATGGCGGAAAATATCAAGGATGAGCTGGAGATCACCACCAATCTGCGTCTGAAGGATGTGGAAGAAGCACAGCAAAGAGTGGTCGCGGTGATTCGACGGCTGGAGGAGGAAGGACAGCTGGTGATTTCCAAGGGCGGAAAGGATGATATCATTGTTTAAGCTGATTAAAGAAGCCAACACGAAGGAGCATGTCATCCGCTACGACGCGTTCGTCGGCTTTGACGATACGGAACCGGTGAAGGAGGAGAGCAAGGCCTCCTACAGCCTGGATGATCTGGATCATGAAAAAAATCTCCTTCTCAAGGAGATCGAAGCCTTACAGCAAAAAGCGGCAGCGATTCTCGAGGAAGCGGAGACGCAGGCACGCACGATCCGTGAAGCGGCGGAGCAAAGAGGCTATGACACCGGCTATGCGCGGGGCTACGACGAGGGCATGGACAAGGGCTTTGAAGAGGCGGTCTCCGCAGCAACCGAGCGAGTGCGCGCGGAAAGCCGGGAGCTGCTGGACGATTTGAAAAAATTGATTGAATACACGGAGCAACGCAAGGAAGAAATCCTGGGACGCTATCAGGACGATTTGAAGGATGTGGCCATCGCAGTCGCCGAGAAGGTGGTGCATGTGAGCCTACGCTCCAGCGGCGATGTAATCAAGCGGATGATTCTTTCCGCCACGGAGGGGATCCAAAAGAAGGAATGGGCGAAGATTTATATCTCCAAGACGGATTCGCAGCTGCTGCTGCAGGGAGATGCCGACCTGATCAACGAAATCTCGCATCTTTCCGATCACATCAAGATCATCGTGATGGAAGAGGAAGCGTCGGGCAGCTGCATCATCGAATTGCCGGACAAGGTGCTCGATGCGGGCGCCAATACACAGCTGACGAATATCCGGGAGATCCTGAGCTCCGGACGAAGATAGAGGAACTATGTACAAGGATATGATCAAAAGGCTCGTCGGTGCGGACACGGTTAGCCACATCGGCAAGATCGAAAACATCGTCGGAATGGCGATCGAAGCATCCGGCGACAAAGCGACAATCGGCGACATCGGGATGATCTATTCCGAAAGCTCGGACAGACACATTCCGGCGGAGGTTGTCGGCTTTCGGGACGGAAAAATTCTCCTGATGCCCTATGAAGACATCGGCGGTATCTCGGCAGGCAGCTTTATCCGAAACACGGGCGATCGGCTGAAAATCCCGGTCGGTGACGCGCTTCGCGGCTCGGTCATCGACGCGATGGGACGACCGATCGACCTGGGCGTGAAGCTGCAAACGGAGCATCAGCGCTATGTCGATGTGAAATACACCAACCCGTTGTCAAGACCGCCGATCCGTGAGAGCCTCGAGATGGGCGTCAAGGCGATCGACGGTGCGCTGACGATCGGAAAAGGACAACGGATCGGGATCTTTGCCGGCTCCGGAGTCGGAAAGAGTACGCTGCTCGGAATGATCGCCAAAAATGTCAAAGCGGACATCAATGTGATCGCGCTCGTCGGCGAGCGGGGCAGAGAGGTTCGGGAGTTTATCGAAAAGGATCTGGGCGAAGCGGGGCTTGCACGATCAGTTTTGGTCGTGGCGACCTCCGATCAGCCGGCGATGCTTCGGCTCAAATGCCCGATGGTGGCGACGGCGATCGCCGAATACTTCAAGGATCAGGGCAAGGATGTACTGCTGATGATGGACTCGCTGACGCGCTTTGCGATGGCGCAGCGGGAGATCGGGCTTGCGATCGGAGAGCCGCCGATCGCAAGAGGATACACTCCGTCGATCTACGCGGAGATGCCCAAGCTATTGGAACGGACCGGGAATTTTGAAAAAGGCTCGATCACCGGCGTCTATACGGTGCTCGTGGAGGGTGACGATACCAACGAGCCGATCGCCGACATCGTGCGGGGGATTTTGGACGGACACATCGTTTTGTCCCGACGATTGGCGAACGAAAACCATTTTCCGGCAATCGACATCAGCGCCAGCATCTCGCGATTGATGTCCACGGTTGCCGAGGCGGAGCATCAGACGCTGGCGTCACGGCTACGCGACATCCTGGCAATCTACGAAAAAAATCTCGATTTGATCTCGATCGGCGCATACAAAAGCGGAACCAATCCGCGGCTGGATTATGCCGTGTCGAAGATCGAAGGAGTGAATCAATTTTTACGGCAAGGAATCAACGAAAGCTTTACGATGGAGGAGACGATACAGACCCTTGCCGATATTTTGCGGGAGTAGCATTATATTTCGATTATCGAAAGGTTACAAAGGGGGCAATATGAAAAAATTCAATTTCTCTTTGGAAACGGTGCTCGGCTACAAGGAGCAGGTGCTGGATTCAAAACAGAATGAACACGGCAAAGCGCTCGCAGCGATCCGGGCACAGGAGGAAGTGATCGAAAGGCTCGAGGGCGAGCTCATGGAATGCAGATCGAAATTCCGGGAAAAGAGCTCGGCGGGCGTCAGCCCCGTCGAAGCGATGAGCTTCGAGGCGTATATCAACTTTTTGCGCGAGCGCATCAAAATGGAGGAGCAGCAGCTTTTCCGACTGAAGGCGATCGAGGAGCAGAGACGAAGCGAGGTCGTGGAGGCGAAGGTGGAGGCCTCCACCATTGAAAAGCTCAAGCAGAAAAAGAGACAGGAATACGATCGACTGGTTCAAAAGAACGAAGAACTGTTTATCGAAGAATTTGTCTCCAATAAAATGTCATCTATGTAGCAAATAGATAGAAAAAATTGAAAGGAGGTGAAAAAATGATAAAGGTTGAAAATATGACGATGAATGCAAGCGCATGGAAGCGGACCGAAGTGCCGAAGGAATCGGCGGATTTTGCAGAGCTGCTGCAAAAGGTGCAGACATCGAGCAGGCAAAGCGAGCGGCAAAGGACGGAAAAGACGGAACAGCAGGAAGCGACTGTCCGAATCGAAGGAACGAGTGAGGAGGAGGTCGTGCCGGAGGAAGCGGTAAAGGCGAAGGAGCTGCCGATCCCGACCGCGATATCGGAGGAGGAGATCGAAGAAGCGACCGCGGCGCTGCTCCAAGGGATGATCGCGGAGCTGGCGGTACATCCGATTCGAGTGACGCCGGAGCCGAAAGAGCAGGCGGCGGTAAAAGAGCTGCCGATTCAAGCGACGGTGCAGGTAATCGAAGCGCCGAGGGTACAGGTGCCGCAGACCGGGGATGAAGCGCCGGTCGAGCTGAAGGAACGGCTCGAGAACGAGCAGCTGCTTCGCGCCGTGATCAAAGAAACAATAGAGCCGGCGGAGAAGAAGGCGCAGGCAACGCCGATCGGACTCGAGGCACAGCCGACGGACGCGGAGACGAAAAAGCCGGAGGAGCTCGTTGTGCATGAAGCGGCAGCGCCGACAGCCAAGCCGATCGAGCAGAGCGCACCGAAGCAGGAGATCGAAAAGATATTCGTCAAGGTGCGGGAGCCGCAGGAGCTTGTCCCTCAGCTGACAAAAAGCCTTTCGGAAAAGATCGACATCCGGCAGCTCGGTGTGAGCAGCTACGAGATCGAGCTTGACCCGATCGAGCTCGGCAAGATTCGCGTCAAAATTGATTTCAAGCCGTCCGCGACAGCCGTGGAGATGAATTTCGCAAGCAAAAGGACGATGGAACTGGTCGAAAAGCATATCGAATCGATCACAAGCGAGCTTACCGCAAAGGCTCAGCTGCCGATCCGGATCGCGGTGAGCGAGGATCCGGTAAAGGAGGATCCGATGCAGCAGGGACGCGGACAGGGACAACGCGAGCAGCAGCGCAGGGAAGAGCAGCGAGCGAGCGAGGAATTTATGCAGCAGATGAAGCAGAGCTTGAGAGAGCGGGAGCTTGCAGTATAGAAGGGAGAACATATGGCAATCGAGCTAATGGGCAACTACGGACGGGAGTATGCCAAAACAAGTGAAGTTCAGTCGATCAAGCAGACGAGCAAGGCGAACACCAAGAGCGTCCTGGATATGAACGACTTCA
Source organism: Filifactoraceae bacterium (assembly GCA_041845175.1). Classification (GTDB taxonomy): domain Bacteria; phylum Bacillota; class Clostridia; order Peptostreptococcales; family Filifactoraceae; genus JAUNKE01. The sequence goes on along the minus strand of JBGZCE010000102.1, from coordinate 19,503 downwards.
TCAAGCTGATGGCGGCACAGCTCAGGCATCAGGATATGAACAATCCGTTGAACGAATCCGAGATGATGGCACAGATGGCGCAGATGGCAACGGTGCAGGCGATGACGACCTTTACGGACATTGCAGTCACAAGCTATAGCGCATCGCTTGTCGGAAAGGAAGTGACGCTGGCACAGATCGAAGAGGACGGACAGATTTCGCAGCTGATCGGCAAGGTGACCGGCGCCGGGCTATACAACGGAAAGCAGATCATCTTTGTCGGCGGAAAAAGCTACAATCTGAGCCAGATCATGGCGGTCGGCGAATTGCCGGACTCGGAAAACGCGATCCGTGTGGACGAAAAGGGCAATGTGATCAAAAAGACGGCGCTGCCGGAGATCAAGCCGCTTGAAGAAGAACTGCCGCAGATCGAGACGACAGCGGAAAAAACTTTACCGATCGAAACCGCGCCGATCGAATCGACACCGATCGAGACGGAGCCGCCGAAGCAGAGCGCGTCCGAAGAGGCGATCGAGCCGAACGGAGCTGCTTTGTCGGAAGGAAGTGAACAGCTTGAAGGTTAATCGGAATCAGATCCATGCGCTCAACAATCAGTATGTGAAGGATCGAATGCTTCAGCAGAGCAAGGACGCCGCATTCGCACAGCTGCTCAACGAGAAGCTTGAGCACAGGGAGGTCAAATTCTCGAAGCACGCGACGGAGCGAGCGATCGAGCGTGGAATACGGATCGAGGACAAATTGATGGACGACATCGGATCGGCACTCGAAAAGGCAAGGGAGAAGGGAATCCGCGATCTTGTCGTCATCGGGGAGCAGGGCGCATTCGTCGTCAATGTGGCGAATCGCACGGTTATCACCTCGATGAGCAAATTGGAAATGAAAAACAACATCTTTACGAATATTGACGGCGCCGTAATAATATAGCCGGACCGAACAGGAGGCTATGAGGCATGCGGACGGGTATGCCTCGGCGGCGAAAGGAGGAAAAATGATCAAATCAATGTTTTCCGGAGTATCCGGACTCAGAACGCATCAATCGAAAATGGATGTCATCGGTAACAATATCGCCAATGTCAACACCTACGGATTCAAAGCATCGAGAGCGACCTTCAAGGAGTCGATCTACCAGACGATCTCTTCATCGAGCGACGGATCGACCACCTTCGGAGGGAAAAACGCTTCGCAGGTCGGCTACGGCTCGCAGGTCGCATCGATCGATCTTTTGTTCACGGCGGGCTCCTACGCACCGACCGACTCACCGACGGATGTGATGATCGACGGACAGGGACTGTTCATGGTCGGGAAAAAGGACGCGGGCGGCGCGACCGGCTATGTCAAAAACAGAACGGACACCGACAAGGGCGAGATCGACAAGCTGTTTTTGTCCCGCGTCGGCGATTTCAAGATCGACGGACAGGGCTATCTGGTGGATTCCAACGGATATGTGGCGTACGGATTTGTCAATGCGACGGCGGGCAATACCTTCACGCCGACACTGACCGAGCTGAAGCCGATCCGGATCCAAAACAAAACCGGAAACTATGACACCGCGGACGGCGAGCGATTGAATGTGGCGAGCATCAGCATCGACAGCAACGGGACGGTGCTCGGGATCAATGCCGACACCAACCAATCCATTGTGATCGGACGAATCGGGATCGCGAATGTGACCAACACCAACGCGCTCGAAAAAAGTCAGGGCCCTTACTACAAGGCACTCAAGAATGTCGGTGCGGTTCAGGCGTTTGAAGCGGGCAAGGGCGGCACCGGACAGATCATGTCCAACGGCTTGGAGATGGCGAATGTGGATCTTGCGAGAGAATTTTCCGATATGATCACGACGCAAAGAGGATTTCAGGCCAACACGAGGATCATCACCGTATCCGACCAGATGCTGGAAGAGATCATGTCGATCAAACGATAAAAGGATTTTCGGAGGGAACTATGATACAGCTGACCAAGCTCAATCATGAGCGATTCGTACTGAATTGCGATCATATCATCACGATCGACTGCATACCGGATTCCAAGATCACACTGATCAACAAGGAATTTTTCATCGTGCAGGAAAGCATGGAGGAGATCGTTGAGAAGATCATCGAATACAAAAGAAAAATCGGAGACAAAACAAACACGGACAATTAATTGGAGGGAACATGGATATTTCAACGATATTAGGAATCGTCCTCGGAACGGTACTGATCGTCAACGGAATCGGGTTTGGCAATCTGGGCAACTTTTTCGATCTTCCCAGCGTAATCATAGTCATCGGCGGAACACTGGCAGGCTTGATCGCCTGCTATCCGCTGAGTGCCTTCAAGGAAATCCCCAAGCATGTCAGGATCATCGCCAACGGAAAAAAATACGACCCCGACGCCTGCATCGAAAAAATGGTGGAGCTGGCGCAGGTCGCCCGCAAGAACGGGCTGCTTTCGCTGGAGGAAAAATCCAACGAGATCGAGGAGCCTTTCTTCAAAAGCTCGATCATGATGATCGTCGATGTGCCGGACTCCGAAAAGATCAAGGAGATTCTCGAAGAGGAGCTGAACTTTCTGGACGATCGGCATGCCAAATCCGTGGCGTTGTATGAAACGGGAGAAGCGCTTGCGCCGGCGTTCGGGATGATCGGGACGCTGATCGGACTGGTGAACATGCTCAAGAATATGGATATGTCGGGCGGCGGCGAAAGCACGCTCGGACAGGATATGTCGGTGGCGCTGATCACGACATTCTACGGAACGGTGCTCGCAAATATGGTCTTTGCGCCGTTTTCAAAAAAGCTGAAGCAGCGCAACGAGGAGGAGCTTTTGTACAAGAGCATCGTGATCGAGGGTGTGCTCTCGATCCAATCCGGCGACAATCCGAAATTTTTGAGAGAAAAGCTCCAGACCTATCTGGCATTCAGCCGACGAACCGGTGATAGCGGCGAAGGCGGCGAAGAAAAAGGAAAGAAAAAAGGGAAAAAGTAGGTGAGCTATGGCAAGGAGAAAAAAAGCCCAATCATCGGGCGGCGGAGCCGGATGGCTTGCGACCTACGCGGATATGGTCACGCTGCTGCTGTGCTTCTATGTGCTGCTGTACTCGATCAGTTCCGTGGACGCCGCCAAATGGGCGATCGTCGTCAAAAGCTTCAATCCCGATGCCGGGAAAGAGGTGGCGCAGATCATCGCGGGCGAACCTGCCGACGAATCGCAATTCGATTCCACGGAGGTCACGGCGAACACGGAGATCGATTCGCTGGAGGAATTGTATTTCGTACTCTCCAAGGAGATCGCGGATCAGAATCTTCAATCGGATGTCGAGATCCGAAAAGGCGACGGCTTTGCCTTCGTGACTTTCAGAAACAATGTTTTTTTCAGCGGCGACAGCTATGTGCTTTTGCCGGAGGGCAAAAAGGTGCTGGACACCTTCACCGATGTCATCGGCGAAGCGACGGATATCATCGAGGAGATTCAGGTGCTGGGACACACCTCGCAGGCGTTGCCGAATCAGCCGAACGATGTCGAATTTGACCGTTTCCTGTCCTCCAACCGGGCGACGGAGGTGCTGGTCTACATCCAGCAGAAAAACATCATCGACCCCGCCAAGCTCGTGTCGAGCTCCTACGGACAGTTCCGACCGGTCAGTCCGTTCGACACCTCGGAGAATCGCGCGAAGAACAGGCGCGTCGAGATCCTCATCACGGAGAGCGGATCGGTCGTCAAAGCGTTGGAGGAATATTATCAGGAAGCGTATGCGGAAGATTAGGAGGTGAGAGAGTGTCGGAGGTATTATCTCAAAATCAGATCGACCTGCTGCTGAACTCCATGCTGCAAGGCACGCAGACACAGGAGGTCGAAGCCGGCTCGCCGAAGGTCGAGACGGAGGAATATCGGAAATATAATTTTTACAGTCCCAAAAAATTTACGAGGGATAAGCTGAAGATACTCCACAATATCTACGACAACTACGCCAGAATGCTGGCGTCGAAATTGAACGGGATCTTCAGGACCAATTGTGAGGCGGAGGTCATCGGGATCGAGGAGCAGCGATACTACGAGTTCTCCAATGCACTGGGCGAGAACGATGTGCTGGGCGTTGTCAATGCGGTGCTTGCGGAAAACAAAAAAAGCGCACCCGTGCTGATGAATGTATCGACGCAGCTGACGCTGGCGATGATCGACATGATGATCGGCGGAGGCGACGGCTCCGATGTGGAGGTGCCTTTCCAGTACAAGTACACCGATGTGGAGCTTTCGCTCTTTGAAGCATTGTTCGTACAGCTGGTCAAGAATCTCGGCGACGCATGGAACGCCTTTACGGACATCGGACATCGGTTTGAACGGCTCGAAAAGAATCCGAGCATGGTGCAGCTGATCGGCGCTGACGAAACGGTGGTCATCGTGGTCATGGACATTCGACTCGGCGCAACGCAAGGGAAGCTCAGCATCTGTATCCCGGGCAGCACGCTGTCGAGCATCTTCGCGCAATACGATCGGATGCTCAAGGAAAGCCAAGGCATTCGCGAGAACACCGAGGAGGAGGAGATCATCATGGAGGCGCTCAGAGGCTCTTCGCTCGAGATCAAGGTGAAGATGGGCAGCTCCAAGATCCTGCTTCGGGACGCCTACGAGCTTCGGTGCGGCGACATCATCAATCTGAATATGCCGAAGGATTCGGATGTGCTTTTGTACATCGACAATAAGGAGCGCTTTACGGCGAAGCTCGGAACACACAAGAAAAACATCGCCGTGAAGATCAACAAAATGATCGACCTGTAAGGAGGAACGGATGGCAAAGAACAAGGAAGTCTTTCTGGATGAAGTGGTCGACCTTACGATCGAGGTCGGGAGCGCCAAGAGCAGCATCGAAGAGATTTTGGAATTTGACGAGGGCACGCTGGTGGTTCTGAACAAGAACATCGGCGACACGGTGGACATATTCGCCAACGACCGCCTGATTGCAAGAGGCGACATCATCGTGGTGGATGACAATTTAGGAATCAAAATAAGAGAAATAATTTAAGTAGGAGAAGAACAATGGCTAAGATATTGGTAGTGGATGACGCGGCATTTATGCGCATGATGGTAAAGGACACTCTGACAAAGAACGGATACTCCGATCTGTATGAAGCGGCGGACGGCGCGCAGGCGGTGGAAATGTACAATGAAATCAAACCGGATCTTGTGATTATGGACATCACAATGCCGAATATGGACGGTTTGGAAGCGCTCAAAGCGATCAAAAGCCAGAATCCGCAGGCGCAGGTGGTGATGTGCTCGGCGATGGGGCAGGAAGCGATGGTGATCGATGCGATCAAATCCGGCGCAAAGGATTTTATCGTAAAGCCGTTCAAGCCGGATCGGATCATCAAAACGGTCGAGCAGCTGTTGGGATAGACGGGAGGAAGAAATGTCATTTCTGAGCTCATTGAATATCAGCGCGTCGGCAATGACCGCCCAAAGACAGCGGCTGGATATCGCATCCGAAAACATTGCGAACATCGATACGACAAGAACGGAGGCCGGCGGACCGTACCGCCGCAAGATGGTGGTTCTCAAGCCGAGCGGATCGGGCAGCTTCGGCAGCGTGCTGAAGGGAAAGCTGAATGCACAAAAGGGCGGCGTTCATGTGGCGGAGATCGTCGAGGATCAGCGGGAATTCAAATCCGTATATGATCCCGAGCATCCGGATGCGGACGCGGAGGGCTATGTGCTGTTGCCCAATGTGGAATTGATAAAGGAAACGATCGATGCGATGAGCGCATCCCGATCATACGATGCAAGCGTGACCGCCTTCAACGCAATGAAGCTGATGGCGCAAAAAGCGCTTGAAGTCGGAAAATAATCCATAAGGAGATGGAAGAATGAATGAGGAAATTCTAAGCTCAATAGAGATCGATGCGATCGGAGAGGTGATCAACATCAGTTTAGGATCCTCCGCAACCGCCGTATCCAATATGCTCAACGCCAGAGTGGACATCACCGTGCCGCGCGTGCGTGTGGAAAGCTACGACGAGTTCCAATTCAAAAATCTCGAGCCCGCCATTGCCGTCGCGATCGACTATGTGGTGGGGATCACCGGAAACAATATCATGATCCTCAAGCGAGGCGATATTCGCGTGATCCTCGAGATGCTGATGCAAACCGAAATCGACGATGCGACCTTTGAGCTGGACGAGATATCACTCAGCGCGGTCTGCGAGGTGATGAACCAGATGATGGGCGCATCCTCGACGGCACTCTCGGAGCTGATGGGCAAGATGATCAACATCTCGCCGCCCGAAACCTTTGAGATCAAGGACGCACCGACCTTCAAGGAGGAGCATTTCAGCAAATCGGATAACTTTGTCGTCATCGAGTTCGACCTCTCGATCGAGGGGCGGCTCAAGAGCGAATTTATGAATGTGATGCCGGTGAAGCTCGCAAAGGAAATGGTGGCGAGCTTTATGCGGGAGATGAATATGGACTCCGATGCGATGGCGGCATCCGAGCCGGTGCGGGAGATCGCACAGGAGGTGCCCGCGGAGATCGTCGAGGAGGTCGAGCCGGATCCGGGCGAAAGTCGAGCAGGCATGCTGACGCAGGAGCAGATCGAAGCGATGCTGCGCGGCGATCGGGCGGAGGAAGCAAAAAGCACGCCGCGGATTGAGCAGCCGACAAGGAGCATCCCGGAGGAAGAAAAAAGTGCACCGGAGCCGGTCGTCTATTCGGACGAGCCGAGAGTGATCGAGGTGAGGGAGAGCCAAAAGACCGCGCAGAATCTTGCCGGAGTGCCGAAGCAGGAGAATCTGGAGATGCTGATGGATGTGCCGCTGGTCGTGTCAGTGGAGATCGGGCGAACCAAAAAGCCGATCCGCGAAATTTTGGAGATCACGCAGGGATCACTGATCGTATTGGACAAATTGGCAGGCGAGCAGGTGGAGGTCTATGCCAACAATCGCTGCATCGCAAGGGGCGATGTGGTAGTCGTGCATGATAACTTCGGGATCAGAGTCACCGAAGTCATCGGCAAGGGGTAGCAGTTAACGAATGTGGTAGTAGCAGATAGGGAGTAGTTATGTTTGAAGGAACATTTCCGCTGTTGGTTTCGATCATCGTGCTCGGAGGCATTTTGTATTTGGCTTATACGGCGAGCAGATATATCGGACTGTCAGCTGCAAGACAGAGCAGCGCAAAGCATATCAGATTGTTGGATACGCTTTCGCTCGGCTCGGAGCGGGCAATTTTGGTGGTGAAGATCGGCGAGCGACAGCTGCTTTTGGGCGTGACCTCCGGCGGGATCGTCAATTTGGCGGAGCTGGCGGAGAAGGATGTACAGGAGCTGCTCGTTGAGCAAAAGCCGGAAGCGCATCCCAAATTTGCGGAAATGATGAGCCGACTCGGCAAAAGGAAATAGGTGTTGAAATGGATGCGTTGATTAATATAAACGGAAACGGCGTGCAGACGCTGGAGATCTTGTTTCTGATGACCTCGATCTCCCTGTTTCCTTCGCTTTTGGTGATGACCACGAGCTTCACGCGAATCATCATCGTGCTTTCGTTTTTGAGAAATGCGCTCGGGATCCAACAGACGCCGCCCAACATCGTGCTGGTGGGGATCGCGATCTTTCTGACGCTGTTCATCATGGCTCCCGTGACGGATGAGATCATGAACAATGCCTATCAGCCGTACACGGAGGGCATCATCACGCAGAAGGAAGCATTTGAAAGAGCACAGGCGCCGCTCAAGGAATTTATGCTGAAGCAGACGGAGGTCGATACGCTGGATATGTATATGACCGCGTCGGGAAAAGCAGCGCCTGAGAATCCGGAGGATACACCGATGAATATCGTCATCGTGTCCTTTATGACTTCGGAGCTCAAGCGGGCATTCATTATGGGATTTTTGCTGTTCATCCCGTTTTTGCTGATCGATCTTGTGGTATCGAGCACGCTGATGTCGATGGGGATGATCATGCTGCCGCCGGCGATGATCTCGCTGCCGTTCAAGATCCTGCTTTTCGTTACGCTCGACGGCTGGAATCTCCTGTTCTCGACGCTGCTGCGGAGCTTTAATTAGGAGGAGGCATGACAAATTCCGAAGTTCTTTCGATCCTGCAGTCGGCGGTGCTGGTCGCGTTCAAGCTGGCAGGTCCCATCCTGCTGCTCTCGATGGGCGCAGGGATCCTGATCTCGATCCTGCAGGCGGCAACGCAGATCAACGAGCAGACGCTGACCTTCGTGCCGAAGCTGATCCTGATCGCGCTGGTGCTGCTGATGACGGGCGGCGCGATGCTGGAGCTTTTGCAGGGCTTCAGCTACGAGATCTTCGACATGATGCTGAAATAGGAGGGCAAAGTGGCGGAAAGCGAAATTCTTCTATGGAGCCTGATCCTGATGCGCGTGTCCGGCTTCGTACAGCTCAATCCGATCTTCGGTCGACGCGGGATGCCCGGGATCATCAAGGCGGGCTTCATCATGGCGCTGAGCCTGTTTCTGATCAGCACGGAGAGCGGACGGACGATCGAGGTGACGGGGCTTTTGCACTATGCGGTGCTGCTGCTCAAGGAATTTACCGTAGGCTATGTCATCGGGTTCATCGTATCCTTGTTCCAGTACATCCTCGTGCTTGCCGGTGGGATCATCGACTTTCAGATGGGGATGTCGATGTCGACCGTCTATGACGCGCAGTCGAACAGCTCGATCGCACTCAGCGCGACACTGCTCAATATATTGTTCATGCTGATCTTTTTCGTGATGGACGGGCATATCGCACTGATCAAGCTGTTCATCGACCTGAGGGAGCTCGTGCCCTATGCGGAGCCGATGGTGCTCGGCACACAGGTCAGCGGACAGATACTCAGAATCTTTATCGAATGTACGCTGCTCGGCGTTCAGCTCGCCTTCCCGATCATCGCCCTGGAATTTGTTGGCGAGGTCGGCGTCGGAATCCTGATGAAAAGCATTCCGCAGATCAATATTTTTGCAGTGAATATCCAAATGAAGATCTTTGTCGGGCTGGTCGCGATCGTATTTTTGATCGCGCCGATGAGCGATTTTATCACAAAAATCATTTTGGGGATGACCGAGCAGATCCAAGCAGTCGTTTCACTGATGTAGGGAGAAAATTATGGCGGCAGATTCAAAAACCGAAAAGGCGACCCCCAAGAGGCGGCGCGACGAACGGAAAAAAGGTCATGTGCTGATCAGTCGGGATGTGGTGCTCGCCAGTTCGCTGCTCGCCGTGTTCACCACGCTCAAGCTGCTGTTCCCGATGATGAGCACAACGATCGGCGCCTTTATGACACAGCATCTGACACGGATGGCGACGCTCGACCGCTTGGGGAGCGATCAGATCGGCGAGATCACACAGGGCTTTATGATCGCCTTTGCCATGACCGCGTTGCCGATCCTTCTGGTATCCGCCACGATCGCGATCGTCGCGACGATGGCGCAGACGCAGCTGCTCTTTTCGACGGAGGCGCTGAAGCCGAAATTCGACAAGCTCAATCCGATCCAAGGCATCCGAAAAATGTTTGCGCTCCGAAATGTCGTCGAGCTGATCAAAAATCTGATCAAGATCATCATTCTGGCATTTCTGACCTACCGCTTCATCGTCGGGCGTCTGACAAACTTCACCCGGACGATGACGATGACGATCGAGGGCGCGTCGGGCTATATGCTCCAAAGCGTGATGGACCTCGTTTACACCGTAGCGATCGCGTTCGCCGTGCTGTCGGCGGCGGACTATCTCTACCAATGGTGGGATTACGAGCGTCAGATCAAAATGTCCAAGCAGGAGATCAAGGAAGAGTACAAACAGACGGAGGGCGATCCGCAGGTCAAGGGGCGCATCAAGGAGCTGCAGCGTAAAATGGCGATGTCCCGTATGATGCAGGCGGTGCCGACCGCGGATGTCGTCATCAAAAACCCGACCCACTTTGCCGTAGCGCTCAAGTACGATCACGGCAAGCACGCCGCACCGATCGTCGTCGCCAAGGGACAGGACGAGCTGGCACTTCGCATCGTCCGCGAGGCGGAGCGAAGCGGCGTCAAGGTGCTCGAGAACAAACCACTCGCCCGCTCGCTCTTTGCACGGACGGAGGTCGGCTACGAGATCCCGGTCGAGCATTACGGCGAGATCGCCGAAATATTGGTTAAAATATTGGATTTGGAAAACTTCCGTAAATAGATGGAGTGTTTATGAAAACTTTTTTGAGCAATGCGATCTCTCTTTTCGTGATCGTCATCGTGCTGCTTCTGATCATCCCGCTCAGCCCGTTCGTGCTGGATGTGATGTTCATACTCAACATCGCCGTTTCGCTGGTGATTCTGCTGATCACGATGAACATCAAGGAGTCGCTCGAATTTTCGATCTTCCCGTCGCTTTTGCTGATTACGACCTTGCTGCGGCTGGGACTGAACATTTCCTCCACGCGGCTGATCCTGACGAAGCAGGGCGAAGCCGGCGAGGTCATCAAGGCATTCGGTAATTTCGTGCTGCAGGGCAACATCGTCGTCGGGGTCATCATCTTTCTGATCATCGTCCTCGTGCAGTTCATCGTCATCACCAAGGGTGCCGAGCGCGTGGCGGAGGTCGCGGCGCGTTTCACGCTCGATGCGATGCCCGGCAAGCAGATGGCGATCGATGCCGACCTGAGCTCCGGTCTGATCACCGAGGAGGAAGCCCGAAAAAGAAGATACAAGATCCAGAAGGAAGCCGACTTCTACGGCGCGATGGACGGAGCGACGAAGATCGTCAAGGGAGATGCGATCATGTCGATCATCATCACCGTCATCAACTTCGTCGCCGGTACGATCATCGGACTCGTGCAGTCGGGTATGGCATTCAGCGATGTGCTTCGCATCTACTCGATCGCAACCATCGGGGACGGACTGGTCTCACAGATCCCGGCGCTGCTCATCTCGACGGCGACCGGTATGATCGTCACCCGAGCGGTATCGGAGGGCTCGCTCAACAACGATGTGAGCAAGCAGTTTATGGCACAGCCGACCGCGCTGATCACCTCCGGCGCACTCATGGGCGCGATCGCGCTCGTACCGGGAGCGCCGCATATCCAGCTCGGAGTCATCGCACTTGCGCTCGCGGGGCTCGGGATGAGCGTGCGCCGAAAAGAAGCGCGCGAAGCGGCACAGTCGGAGCAGCCGATCAGCATGCCGGATCAGCCGACCGACGAGAATGCGGGCTTCAGAGACATCAACAGCATCTATCCGCTGCTCAACATCGAGCCGATCGAAATGGAATTCGGCTACAGTCTGATCCCGCTTGCCGATGAAGGAAGCGGCGGAAAGCTGATCGATCGGATTGTCATCTTCCGGCGACAATATGCGCAGGAAATGGGCTTTGTCATTCCGTCGATCCGCCTCAGAGACAGCTCGGCACTCAACACGAATCAATATGTCATCAGCATTAAGGGCGAGGAGATCGCCAAAGGCGAGGTGCTGACCGACTACTACCTGGCGCTCGAGCCGAGCGCGCCGGCATCGGAGATCGACGGGATCGAAACGATCGAGCCGGCATACGGGATTCCCGGCAAGTGGATCACCGCCGACAAAAAAGAGCTTGCCGAAATATACGGATACACGGTCATCGACCCGCTATCCGTCATCGTGACACATTTGTCCGAAACCGTAAAGAAACACGCGCACGAGCTTCTGACGCGCGCAGAGGTCATGCAGATCATCGAAAATATAAAATCCGTGCAGCCGCAGCTCATCGACGAAGTGTTTCCAAGCATCATATCTTACGCAAATTTTCAAAAGGTATTATCCAATCTTCTGAAAGAGGGCGTTCCGATCAAGGACACGGGGACCATACTCGAAACGATCATCGACACGGCTTCCTCAACGACCGACATAGACACCGTCACCGAAAAGATCCGGATCGCGCTCAAACGAACGATCACGCGGCGCTTCTGCGACAATGGTCAAATGCGCGTGGTGACACTGGATGCGGAGCTCGAAAAGACGATCGTCAGCTCGCTTGCAAAAAGCGATCAGGGCGTCTATCTGGCGCTCAATCCGGACACCCTGCAAAAGATCATCGCGCAGCTGTCGGAGCAGCTGGGCAAATTCGCCGAGCTGTCACAACAACCGATTATCCTGACAAGTCATGTTGTGAGAATCTACTTTGCGCGGCTGATCGAGCAGTTCTTTCCGAATGTGTATGTGCTGTCCTTCAACGAGATAGCAAACAATGTTCAGATTCAGGCGATCGGTAATATAGAAGGTTAACCGTCTCGACAGGAGACAATACCATGCTGCAATAGCGGTGTCAACATCGCGGCTTTGTAAGGAAGTAATGCCGCGATCTATCGACCCTAACGCGGCGCAATGATTGGGGAGAAATCAAATGACTTACTACAGCGAAATGGAATTCAAAAGTAACGAAGAACTATTGATGGAGTACAAACAGACAAACGACGAATTCATCAAAGAAGAAATCATCCTGCGCTATGTCGAAACCATTCGGGTGATAGCGTATCAAATGAGGGATGTCTACATCGGATTCGCGCAGCTCGAGGACATCGTCAACGAAGGCGTCATCGCGCTCATCAAAGCGATCGACAAATTCGACATCGACAAGAATGTTAAATTCGAGACCTTTATCTCAAAGCGCATCCGGGGAATGATCATCGACATCGCTCGCAAACAGGACTGGGTTCCGAGAAGTGTGCGCAAAGCAAACAAAAATATCACGCTGGCAACGGACGAGCTCTACGCAAAGACGGGCAAAGCGCCGACCGCGGAGGAAGTCGCAGACTTTATGGGGATCTCGGTCAAAAAATATTGGGAGCAAACCTCAAAGAACAACATCTTCGGATTCGTGTCGTTGGACTCGATCATGGAAGAAGCGGGGGAGATCACCGAATTCAAACGATTATCATCGATGGAGGAGGAGCGCTCGCCCGAAAGCGCGGTGCTCGACAGCGAGCTTGACGAGAAGCTGAAAAAGGGACTCGATGCGCTGAGAGAAAAAGAAAAATCGGTCATTGACATGTACTATCAGAAAAATTTGAGCATGAAAGAGATCTCGTCGATCCTTCATGTCAGCGAGCCGAGAATTTCTCAGATCCACGCGAAAGCGATCAAAAAATTGCGCGTATCCATGAAAGAATATATTCAACATTAAATAAAATCAAAGGGCGATGCCGAAAGGAGCGACTATGCTGCAAGGATTATATCAACTAACATCGGGAGTATTGACTCAAAACAGGAACCTCAATGTGATCAGTAACAATATGGTGAATGTTTCATCGCCCGGATACAAAAAAGACACGATGGTATCCTCCTCCTTCATGGAGGAGATGCTCTACCGAACACAAAACGACGGCCAAGGAAAAGCGACACAATTAAACGGTACTTCAAAAATGCGTTCTTCCCAAGAAACACTCGTCAACTTTGAGCAAGGAGGCTTTGAAGAAACAGGCAACCCGCTGGACATCGCGCTCAGCAAGCCCGGCTTCTTCAGCGTGCAAACCGAAAACGGCACGATGTACACCAGAAACGGAGCCTTTATCATTGACGAGGAAGGATATTTAGCACTTCCAAGGATCGGAAGGATAATGGGGCAGTCAGGACCCATTTTGCTAAATACCGATCAGATCGAGATCAAAAGCGACGGAACGATCATGAGCGCGGACAATGCGACGCTCGGCAAAATATCCGTCGTGGATTTTCAAAATTACGACATGATCCGAAAGACGCCGTCCGGACTTTTCACCGGAGCCGATCCGGTCGAGATACAGCCGGAGATCCGCCAGTACACTCTGGAGCGATCCAATGTGTCGATGGTCTCCGAGATGACGGCGATGATGACCAGTCAGCGTGCGATCCAAAGCGCCGCGCAGATCATAAAAATATACGACCAGCTGATGGCGAAAGCGACCACGGAAATCGGAAAATTATAGGAGGTAGTATGAATCTGTCATTTTATACCGGAGCGGTTGGCGCGATCAGCCAACAGGACCGACTGGATATTATTGCAAACAATATTGCCAACATCAACACGGAGGGCTACAAAAGCCGATCCTCCGTCTTTGCCGGCCTGATCTACTCCAATATGAACGCGCCGGCAGGCGCAAGCTCGAATCTCAAGACAGGTGTCGGCGTCAAGGTCGAAAAGACCGACCTCGACATGCGGCCGGGCGCCTATGTACAGACCGACGGACAATACGACTTTGCCATCGTCGGAGAAGGACTCTTCGCGCTCAGAGCGCCGAAGGACAACCTCACCTACTACACGCGAAACGGAAGTTTTATGCTCTCCAAGCAAGAGGACGGAAAATTCTATCTTGCATCCAAGGACGGCTACCTCGTGCTCGGCAAGGACGAACAGCCGATCGAGGTGAACAATGAATTTTTGACACAGGAGCCGCCGAGCACGACAACGCAAAGCGCGTCGAGACAAACACAAGCGCAGCCGCAAAGCGCCGCCCTCGAGGAGCGGATCGCCGTCTACCGTTTCCGAAACTACAACGACTTTGAGAGCGTCGGCGGCAATCGGCTGCTGCCGCGCGCCAAAAACGGGCAGCCGATCCTGAGAGAGGATGCACAATTAAACAAGGGCATGGTCGAAAGCGCCAATGTCGACTTTGCAAACGAAGTCTCCAAAATGATCGAAACGCAGCGCGCCTACCAATTCGCTCTACGCATGGTACAAACTTCCGATGAAGTGGAAGCAACGATAAATTCACTGAGAGGATAGAGAAATGAGTATAACCAACTATGAACAAATGAATTCGATGGAACTGGATGTACTGCGAGAGATCGGCAGCATCGGCACAGGCAATGCCGCCACCGCACTCTCCACGATGCTCAACCAAAAAATACAAATGTCCATGCCGGAGGTATCCATTTTAGGCTACAACGAAGCCATCAGCAAAATGGGCGGCCCCGAAAAAATCGTCGCCGGCGTCATGAGCCGGATCAAAGGCGAGATCAACGGGATCATGCTGTACACGCAGGAACTGGACTCGATGAACACCCTGCTCAAGGGCGTGCTCGCCGACAAGATCAGCGACTACTTTCAGCTCAACGAAATGGAAATTTCCGCCATCATCGAGGTCGGAAACATCATCATCTCATCCTATATGAACGCAATCACCACGCTTGCCGGCATCTCGGCGACTCAATCCGTACCGGGGATCTCCATCAATATGCTCGGCGGAATCTTAGCCGTGCCGATGGTCGAATACGGATACGAATCCAACAAAATCCTCACAATAGGAGGAAAGCTTTCGATGGACGATCACGAGCTGGAAAGCAATCTGATCCTGCTTCCGGACTTAAAATCGCTGAACCATCTGTTTGAAAAGCTGAACATCAAACATGACTAAACAATACATTGTCGGCATTGCGGACATGAAGCAGGCCCGAGCGAGCGGGACCATCATCACCTACGCGCTGGGCTCCTGCATCGGCATCTGTCTCTACGACCCGATGATCAGGCTTGGCGCAATGGTCCACATCATGCTGCCCGAAGCGCCGCAGAACAACATCGACAACCTTTTCAAATATGCCGACACGGGCATACGCGAAACGATCCGCAAAATGGAAGCCTTCGGCGCGATGCGTTCACGCATGGTCGCAAAGATCGCCGGCGGCGCAAAAATGTTCGACATCCCCGACACCTCGATGCTCGGGAACATCGGCGAGCGAAACGCCGCAGCAGTCAAAAAGGTACTGATCGAGGAGCGGATCCGTCTGCTCAAAGAAGACACCGGCGCAAACTATGCACGCACGCTCGTATTCGATGTCGAGACCGGAATGGCGAAGATCAAAGTCTATGGCAGAGAAGAAATCAATTTTTAGCGGGAGAAAAACCATGAGCAAAAATCCGAAACTACAAAACGAAACTCTTGAAAATCCGGAAATGGAAATTATGGAATTTATGATAAAAGGCACGGCATTCGGGATCGGTGTCGAGCATATCCGCGAGATCATGACCGTCCAGGAGGTCACGCCGGCAGTGCTGTCGCATCCGATGGTCGAGGGACTGTTCAAGCCGCGCGACATCCTGTACACCGTGATCGCATTGCCCTCCTATATTCATAACAAAAAAATCGAAAACAACGAAAAGGATCTGTTTATCCTTACCTACTACAAAGGGATGAACATCGCCTATCGCGTCAATGAAGTCAAAGGCATCGTTCGCGTATCGACCGATCGGATCCGACAAGCCGATCGTTCCGTCGGCGGCGAAACGCTTCGCGTCACCAAAGGCGTCGTCGACCACGAAAATCGCCTCATCAGCATACTGGATATCGAAGAAATTATGAAAGACATTATTCCACAAGACTACCCGTAAAGCCTCTGCCATAGAATAGCAAGGTGCAAAAATGCTGATCAAGCATGCCGATTCAGCCGATCAGGTGGACGAGGTGGTATCCCAAGACGGCAAAAAAACGCGGTGGCCAATATTCCGCTGTTGATTCAGGAGATGGCGGCGTACAGTCAGTCGAGCAACTTGTCATGGAACCAAGTGGGCAACGAATGCTGCGAGGAGGCTGTGGACATTTGCAATTGGGAAACAGCCGAATAAACGGAAAATCATAGGATCGGCTGCAAAACAGCTCCAAAAGCGGCAAGCTTATAAAGAGTGAGTCGTTTTTGAAGGCCTAAGATTGTTTTGCGATCGCAAAGCTGGCGCAAAAACCGAACGAAGACAATATAAAAGCCGTGTTTTATCGGACAAGTTCCAAAAATGAGCCGAGCGATTTGTTCCTATGGGCGCCTGAAAAAACGAATGAAACAGAAAAAGCCCAATAAAAAATCGTCGGAACAAACAAAAAAGCACTTTATAAAAATATTGCAAATACACGGATCAAAGAGATATAACAAAATGCAATAATAACAGTAAAAAACAATAAAAAGCTGATTTCAAGAAAACGACCAATCCATCAACAGGTCGTTTTTTTGCTGTACAAAACAAAGAATAATTTTATGAAGTGCCTTGTGAACATTTGAGCCTTTATGCTACAATGAAATCGAGAATTCAGAAAATATTACATCACCGCACAAAAAATCATAGTCCGAGCAGAACACCATGCGAAAAAGAGCTTGAAGATGCTCGCCGCGAACGACCAAATGGAGCCTATCGGCTGCGAGCGAGAGCACACCGAACAGAGAGAACAAAAGCATGACGAAGTAAACCGTGACAGCACCCGGTCAACGAGAGAAAAGAGGAGCGTATGGAAAAGGAAACAAGAGAAAGAAGCTATCGAGTAGATATGAGCGACATGGAATTTGATTTCATCACGCCGGAAGCCGCTCAAGAACAAAACCGGCAAGAACCCGGCGCAGAAGAATATGCCGAACACCAAAGCAAGTACGACGAAGCCCGGGACACAAGCGAGACAAACGCTGCACCGGAAAAACAGCCCGATGACGATCTTGGCGCAAAAGGAACGGATACCAAAGAAAAGGCGCCCCAAGGAGAAAAAGACAAGCTGGCGCCCATGCTGATCGCAGCCTTTATTGCACTGACAATATTTCTGCTGAGAACCTCCGAGCCGCAAACGAACGACAGCATTGACGGACACGATCTGCGACTGGCAGGTGAGGCACTTGTAGAGCTTGCCCAATCCGAAGTCATCCTGACCCAGACGAAAAAATATACCCGGCACTTCAAAAACGGACTCTACCACGAAGACCTGAGCGAAGCCCAAAGAGAGCTCAACGAGCTATACAACGAGCACATGCGAAAAGAAATCGATCAGTACATAAAAGAGAACCTCCCGATTCTGAAGAATGTACCCTACATCCTTCAAAACGAGATCGAATACGTCAACCGGGATGCCAAGGACTATGCCGAAGGAAAGACCAAAGCCGAAGACATTATCGACAACCCGAACTCGATTATGAGCATCAAGCTGCGCTGGTATCTGTTTGAAGACTTTACACAAGAAGAAAGAAAAAATGCGGGCAACCTATTAGAGTATGAATATATTAGAGAAATTTTAGTGGGAAAATACATCATGCAGGGAATCGAATCCCTCGATGTACGAGCCATTGCCTACGAACCGTCCATATTGGAGCGCTACGATATACAAGAGCTTGAGCAAAATGGAGATATCTACAATTTGCTGTACAACGAAAGAAAAACATGGGAGGTTAGCCTGTACAAAACCTACTACTCGGATGATTCGATCAAAACAGGGAAACATACTCCCAGAGGAGGGGAAGGGGCAGGAAATCGAGAAGAAAAAACGCAGCTACTGAAAGAGAAGTATGGACTGGACTTCAAAGTTGACTTCGGATATTGGTACTATCCCGAAAAATATCCGCAGATAAAGTTTGGAGCTACTGTATCCAAAGAAGAAACCCGAAGCCACTTTCAGAGTGCAATGTACCAATACTTGGCGAACGAGCGCGTAAGAAGAGTGATCGAAGAAGCGGGACTGTCGGATAAGGTGGTATTTTTGGTAACGACCGAGACATGGGGCGGATTTGGGGGCGATGCCTTGCCAAGCGCATCCTACAACTTTGGAGAAGGCTTTGATGAAGACTACTTTATTAGCACAAGGATATCATGGAGAAGTGTGTGTAACGCTCATCTATTTGGATACGGAAATGCCGAACGAGCTTGAATACGAGGAAGAAAAGGAATATATCGCAAGGATCAAAAGTGATTTGTTCAAAAAAATCTTGTTTCCGTTGCACGAAGAAATTTGTTTCGGAACCGGGGAGCAGATCAATGCAAATGGAGATAAAGAAATTTCATGGGTGAAGGACATCTATTTAGAAGCCTACAAGGTCAGTGATTATGATCGAGAAGTGATCATAGACCTATTCAAAAAATATCCGCTGACCGAGCGCGAGGAGAAGCCGGATTTAGGGATGGCGGATATCGACAGCCCGCTGTTCAGGGCAAGGGCGGAGACACAGGGCTTCCATTATCTGGATGTTTTCGGGGAGCAAATAATGTATTCGGAGGTGGATGGAAAAGGGATTGACAAGCGCATTGAGGAAACATTATTAAGTGATACTGCAAACGAGGAATCGTAATGGGAGGGAGATGAAACCGGTGTTGAAGAGCCATTAGGGGAACAATAGAAAGATTCTAAGCCAATGCATTCATAGGATGCAGAGGGTATTAGGAAAATCGAGATTATTTTATGAAGAAATGAAGGAGGGAATTATGAAGAATCAAGAGATTGTAAATATCGGAATATCGCTTAAAGATGTGAAGAGTACATTATTAGAGATACATAAAACGATGAGCGATATAGAGGATCGATACGAAATATCCGGCGAGGATCCGAATTATGTTCAAAAAGGAGAACAGCTGGTTGTACGTGTTTTTAAGGAGCATTTCTATACGCCGAATCAAGAAAAATATGATGAGTGCAAAAATAACTTGATGGAGGCAAAAGGCAGTATCAAAGCGGATTTTGCGGCTATTTTTGAATCCTTTGATTTAGCGTATTGCCCTTTTTGCAGCTTAAAGATTGTTTTGCGATCGTAAAGCCGGCGCAAATCATAAAGCGGAAAATAATACCGGAGCATGCCCGAATGAGATT
>JBGZCE010000101.1:0-15655 GCA_041845175.1 Filifactoraceae bacterium | reverse complement strand
GATTCGCGCAACATCGAGCGCTCAATTTGTGTGCTGAAAATCGGTTTACGGAAAATCAATGTCCGTTGATACAGCAAGAATCGCCGCGGATTTGCGCAACATCGAGCGCTCAATTTGTACGCCGAAGCGGAGGAGCATTTCACGGCGGATTCGGATTCGTATGACCGGAAAGCTTCTGCGAATTATTCGGCAAAGAATCGCGGCGAATCGATACATCAAAAATCATTACCATATTTTACAAAAATTTACATACAGAGGAGAAAACAATGAGCAAAAAGAAAATTATTCAGGTGGAAGAAAAGGTTCCTCGCGGACTGCTGCTTCCGCTCAGTTTACAGCATACCTTCGCCATGTTCGGAGCATCGGTGCTCGTGCCGATCATCTTCGGGATCGATCCGGGCATCGTATTGTTTATGAACGGGATCGGAACGCTGCTGTTTATCTGGATCACCAAAAGACAGGCCCCGGCGTATCTGGGTTCGAGCTTCGCTTTCCTCGGACCGGCGGCGATCATCATCGCAAGCAGCGGCTTCGCCTATGCACAGGGCGCCTTTGCGGTCGTCGGCTTTTTGGGCTGCGTTCTCGCCTACATCATCTACCGATTCGGAACGGACTGGATCAACATCGTACTTCCGCCCGCAGCGATGGGGCCGGTCGTGGCGCTGATCGGCTTGGAGCTGACCTCTCTGACAGTCGCGGGCGGAACGACCGGAGCGAATATTATGGTAGAAAATGCGACGGCGCAGGATTGGATCGTATTTTTGATTACGCTCGGGGTAGCGGTGTTCGGCTCCGTTATGTTCAAAAACTTTTTCTCGACGGTTCCGATCCTGATCGCCATCGTCTGTGGCTATGTTGCGGCGATCCTTTTCGGAATGGTGGACTTTACGCCCGTATTTGAAGCGAATCTCTTTACGATCCCCAAATACCAGCTCCCGAAATTCAGCCTTCAGGCAGCGCTCACGATGCTGCCCGTGCTGCTCGTCATCACCTCCGAGCACATCAGCCACCAGGTCGTAACGAGCAATATCATCGGGAGAGATCTTCTGAAAGAGCCGGGACTTCATCGCAGCATCTTTGCCGACAACTTCTCCACGATGCTTTCGGGACTGATCGGCGGCGTGCCGACCACGACCTATGGCGAAAACATCGGCGTCATGGCGGTAACGGGCGTATACAGCATTCAGGTTATCGCAGGCGCAGCGATCATCTCGATGGTGATGGCATTCATCGGGCCGCTTGCGGCGCTGATCCAAACGATCCCCGGCAATGTCATCGGCGGCGTCACCTTCCTGCTCTACGGGATGATCGGAGCCTCCGGCATCCGCCTGCTCGTGGATGAGAAGGTGGACTTCAGCCAGTCGAAAAATCTGATCCTGACCTCGATCGTATTTACGGCGGGACTCAGCGGACTGGCGATCGACTTTGCCGGCATTCAATTGAGAGGAATGGTCCTGGCATCCGTCGTGGCGGTCGTGATTTCTCTTTTGTTCCATCTGATCGAAAAGGCCGGGCTGATGAACCACTGATCGATCAAAAAAAATTATCGCGTTCATAAACAAAAACAATAGGAAATCGACGATATTTTAGGATATTGACTCAAAATGTCTTGTTAAATTCGGCTAATTGCTTTATAATAAAATTTGGTTTTCAGAACAATATTTTTATAAGGAGAGAATCAATGAAAAAATTATTTGCGATCGCGCTTGCAGCCACGCTGATGATCGGTGCGGCGGCTTGCTCGAACACAAGCACAACAAGCGAACAGCCTGCGACAACGACCGAGTCGACGGCAGCTGTAAAAACGATGACGGGCGACGAGCTCGTGGCACTTCTTGCCGATTCCGAAAAGGCGGCAAACACTTTGGTGGTCGATGTCCGAAAAGCGGACGAGTACACAGCGGGACACATCGCGGGAGCGATCAACATCGCGCTTGAGGATATCGAAGCGAACATTGCCGCATTTGAAGCATACAAAGACAAAGACATCGTGCTTTACTGCAACAGCGGAAACCGAAGCGGACAAGCGGCGGATCTTTTGGTGAGCAAAGGATACACAAGCGTCTACAATGCGGATGGTGTAAAAAATTATACTTACGAGCTGGTAACGGATACGGCAACAGCGGCGGCGGAGCCGGCAACCGTAAAAATGATGACGGGCGACGAGCTTGTGGCATTGATTGCGGATACGGAGAAGGTAATCGACACCTTGATCATCGATGTAAGAGCAGCGGACGAATACGAAGCGGGCCATATCGACCCGAGCATCAACATTCCGCTCGAAGAGATCGAAGCAAGACTTTCCGAGATCGAAAGCTACAAGGATAAAACCGTTGTGCTTTACTGCAACAGCGGGAACCGAAGCGGCCAGGCAGCCGAGATTTTGGTGAACAACGGCTTTATGGATGTGTACAACGCAGCCGGCGTAAAAGAATATACCTACACCCTGGTAACGGAATAAGAACCTACCTCGGTAAAGATACAAAAATTTTTTGGAAACCGCAGACCGAAGCGACGAGACGAAGCTTCGGTCTTTTTGTAGGCTTAAGCCTACAAACAAAAGCCTCCGCGTCGAGATGTAAATTCATCCGACGACGGAGGCTTTTCAGTGCGTTGTGTTAGGATCGTCCGTCTATGCGAGCTCGCGGTCGATCGGGTCGCATAATTTCTTCGGTCGCTGTTTCAACGCGCGGTGCCGGTTTTTATGACTTTTTTTGCAAAAAAAGCTTTCGACAGCCGGCAGTTTCCGGCGTCGGTGTTTGAGTCAATCAGCTTTCAGTGTTTGTGCCGATTAGCTGTCGGTGCTATTGCCGACGGCTTCACGAAATTCGGCGAGTCGCTGCGGGATCTCCTGCAGGATCCGGTTCATTTTGGCTGACCAGTCCGCCGCCGTCTGCTCAAGCTCGCGGTCGCTCATGGTTTTGATCTGCTGCTTGGACAAGCCGATGCGCTCGAAGCTCGGATCCAAATTTTCAAAAATCACCTTGTCGTTCAGCAGGATCCTCGTATAGTAAGGCAGATCGATCCGACAGGTCAGCTTGGCATTTTGCCACGGCGTCGGTACCGGTTCGGTCTTTGAAAAGAGCTTTTTGTGAAAGGTGTAGACCGCATTTTCGGCGAAGAGCGCCTTCATTCCGAGCACGCCGTCGAGCATGACGAAAATCTCGCTGTCGATCGGATCGCGGAATTTGTCGTAAAGCCGCCAAAATTCGCTCGCGGAGCGCAGATTCATCAGCTCCTTGGGCATCAGCAGATCGCCTTCATCCTTTCCGCTCGGGAGAAGGATCCAGTCCAAATCGTTTTTGACGATCGGCTGCCAAAATGCGTAGCTCGCCAGCTCGGAGAGATACGGATACTTGGCGCGGTCGATGCAGTCGGGGTCGAGATAGTTTTGCCGCATCCACTCGATCAGCGCGGCGGACGGTGCGGTACCGTCGCTCGGCTCGTATTCGGGGATCGGCGTGCTCAACAGCTCGGAAAGCAGCGCACGCAGCTCGTCGAAGCCGCTTTGCCAAAACGGCGCGAACGAAAAAATATTGGTCGGCGCGGTACAATAGGAATAGATCGCCGTGATGTATTCCTCCTCCGTCGCGACGGTCAGCGAGCGATCGCAGATCTGAAAAAGCTTTCCGAGCACGCAGGAGGCGAGGTATTGCTGCCAGTCGTAATAGTCGCCGCGGATCCGGGCGGACTGCTGCTCGAACAGCGCGGTAAATTCCGCTTCGCCGATGAGATTGGCGGCATACGATTTGGTGAGGACATCAATGATACGGCAATCGTCAAAGCCTTGCAGACCGCGTCCCTTGGTCAGCGTGTGCAGCGCACCGATGAGCTGCTTTTGTTGTTCGTCCTCCAGTCGGTCGATGAAGCCCGGCAGATCGTCCACGCTCTGATATTCTCCGCCCTGAAGGGACTCGACGACAGCGATCAGGCTGCCCTTGTCGACGATGCCGAAATTGTTTTTCAAGCCCATTCGGATCAGCGAAGCGGTGACAAAGTTGACGCCGGGCATGACGACGCTCAGCAGCTCGCGCTCGACGGTATCGCGGCTCATCGGGTGATTGTGTTTTTGCTCGAAGCGATACGGCGAGCAGAATAAAGTGTATGGTGATAGCATAGTGTTCCTTTCCATTTGATCGATTATTGATGAGAGATGCTCATCATGCCTCGATTTATACCGCAAAGCGAGCGAAAATAACACGCGGCGAGGTTTTATTTTCTCGGAGGAGGGCGTTTTTCGGTGCGCGGGACAAAAATAAAAAGAGCGGCTCATCGGCAAAAAATGGTCCAAACGGGTTATTTATTCGCGCATGCTTATGTGCTATGATGAATACGGAAAGCGTATGAAACTCGCTGCGAACGCGGTGAATTTTGGGAGAGAAGATCGCAAGGAGCGGATGAAGCTCACGGCGAACGCGAAGCGTATTTGCAGAGAGGATCGCAAGGCGCAAGATAGGGCGTCAAAAATTTTTGTGGCAAGAGAGGAGAACAACATGAAAAAAACAGGATGGAAGATCGCGGCGGCGCTGGTAATGTCGGCGCTGCTCCTGACCGGATGCGGTAGCACGAACAGCGAAGGCGAGACGATCACAGGCGGTGAAAACGGCGCCGAAAGCGTCGATGGGGTCGCCACGCTGTCCGCTTCGCCGACAGAGGACGAGATCATCGAGTATCTGAAATGGATAATCCCAAAATCGGACGAGGTGTATACTAAGCTGACTTTAAGATGGGTTGATCGGGATGAATCCGATACGATCGTAGGCGGCAGCGGATTCGACTATCAGCGCGTAACCGATCCGCAGCTCCAAAGCATTGCCGATCTGGATGCGTTTGTGTCCTCCGTCTTTTGGGAGGGAGCGGCATACAAATATTATTTGGCATATGTGTACGAAGGCTTTGAGGACTTGACTTTTATCGAGGAGGACGGGAAGCTCTATATTCATCCGGATACCTATACGAATGAGGGAAATTGGGAATGGCAGCTGGATGAGGGAGTGGAATTCGTCTATATTACGAATAGCCGGATCGCGCTGTATGCGGACGCGGTAGCACCGTTTGACGATTCGGAAATTTGTCGCGGAAAAATCATACTCGTGCGCGAGGATGGCGTGTGGAAGCTCGACACGATAGATCCTTACGGAATCTTTGATCAACTGGACTATGCCTATGAGGGCCAAGAGGGGATCGTCGACACCTGGGAGGAAGTCATGGCGCTTTTGGAGGAGAATGAAGATCTCTTGTTGGGAAGAAGCCTCTCGGAATTTATTGTCGATCTGGATATCAACCTTCGCTATATGAAAAATGAGAACTGGATCACCGAAAGCTGGATCGGGGTCAATGTTTATGAGCTGATCGACGGCGAGCTTTCTTTGGTATCCAAGCTGTTTGTTTCGCCTGAAAACGGAGAACTTTTGCAGGAAATACCGGAGCGTGAGGGGGTCGTAATGCTATACGATTATTTCGTTGCCGCCGGGTACGACTTTGCAGAGGGCTTGTTCGGTTATGTAATGATAGAAGCGGAGGAAGATGAGCTTCCGGAAGATATCCTGGGGAATTTTTCGGAAACGATGCTGTCAAGCGATAATATGCAATACGCTAATCTCTGGTATGATTCGACAAAAGTGCTTTTTATCGTACCGAAGTACTACGGTACGAGCATCGAGGTGCGCGATTCGAGCGGGCGATTACGAATTTATCTGGAAGATGAGGCGGTGGCGATCGGAAACACCGGATTGAGTGATGATTCCGTGGTCACGATCCGCAACGAGATTTTCGGATCCGTATCCTTCAGCCTGAGCGAAGCTACGGAGGCATTGGCTGAGGCGGGCGGCTTTTTGCTCGACTATGAATATCCGAAAGCGGTGGGCTAAGCTGCCGCTGCAAAAGGGAATTTTCCGTGGGTTATAGGCTATATGGAGAAGCTTCGGTTGGCGGCGCTTGGGACTCGGAGCGCCGCCGAAGCATAAGCAAAGGCGGATCGGAAAATTAAAATTCTGTTAATAGAAAACATCAATTCGGGAGGAGTAAAGAATGAAAAGAAGGATTGTGTCGTTTATGCTGGCAGGGCTGCTTCTCCTAAGCGGCTGTTCGCAGAGCGGCTCATCGGGCGGCGCCGAAGACGGCGAAGCCGGCGCATTGAACAAAAATTCGAGTGAAGAGGAGATCATTGCCTATGTGGAGGAGCGGCTGCCGCAGGTCGCCGAGCTGCATGAGTTGATCCATGGCGGGTTCGTTGAGGTGGACGAGGAGGACAAGCGGGGGCTTTATTCCAAGTTCCATGATGCCGAGGTGAGTTACAATCGTGTGATCGATGAACGGTTTGATTCACTTGAGGAGATCGATCGGGCGGTGAGCCGTTTTTTTTCGAGCGATGTCTATACGCAGGACTATCGCCGCAGAATCTACGACGAATACAGCAGTCTGTTTGTGGAAACGGAAGGAGCGCTGTATGTGCAGGATTATTCCGACCCTTATGTCATTGTGAACGAGTGGCATTTCGATAAAGGGATTGAGGTGTTTTTCCGGTCGGAGAACCGGATCGCATTTTATGCACAGGTGACCGATGTCTTCAACGATACGATCGAAACCGGAAAGATCGTGCTGGAGCGCGAGGACGGGGAGTGGAAATTTGCCTGCCGCGTCGTCGACGAGATCGGGGTGCCTTTCACAAAGGAGGGCATCGGCTATGGGCCTGTGTTCCCGAACATCCGGGAGGCGACGGATTATTTGTATCTTATGGCATCGAAGGTTGAGGAGGGAGGACCGGAGATGCCGCTGTTCGATACGGATGCGGAAAATCTTATCGAGTTTGACGAGGATTTTACGCATTTCATCGGATTTGAAGACGGGCGCCTGATGGTAGGCGTATCCGTGTATTATTTGGAGGAGGGCAAGGATCCGATGCTGTATTCCCGGCTATGGATGCCGGTGAACGACAGTCCGGAGGAAAGCGGAATCTTCCATGAGTGGGAGAATGATGCGGGAGATATCATCTCGTGGGATTATCGCTTAGTTGAGGAGGAAAGCGGCATGGAGCTTTTCGCCTATGCGGCGGTGAAAAATACGAACAGCGATGTGGACGCAGGGACATTGCTGTATGATTTTGCAGCGGAATATTTGTGGACGGATCGCTATATACCGCTGTATCCGAGCGATGAGCATGTTTTCTTTATCGTGCCGAAATTTAGCGGAATGAAGGTTCGCGTGTTCGACAAGGACGGCACGATGGTTTTGAGCACGACGGGCCGACCGGTCGCGATCGGCGATCTTGACAAGGTCGATCGAGTGGTGCTCAGCTATGACGGGGAGGAGGTCGAAATTCGGCCGAGCTATGATCTGAACATGACATTAGACAAGGGAGTCGATATGATTGGCGGCGTAGGCTAAATCAAAAAGCTGAAGCACGGAACGAAATCAAAGGCTTCGGAGCAAGCCCCTTTTGTCGGAGGCAAACCGGCGAGAGGGGCTTGTCCTATCTGAAAAAACTGTTTGCGTGCGCATGGACATGATCGAGGGCGATCCGCGCGGCGCGCGTTTGAGCGCCGAATGAAATGGGAATACGGAGTGGAAAGGGTTTATGCAACCGTTTTTTTATGATATGATAAAAAACGAAGTATGTTTGAGCCGAGCTGCTCGGCGTTGGGAGGCTTATGAAAAAATATGATATGCTCGTGATCGGAACGGGCGCAGGAAATATTATTCTGGAGGCGGCGCTTGAAAAAGGGCTCTCCTGTGCACAGATCGAAAAGGGAAAATTCGGAGGAACCTGCCTGACACGCGGCTGCATTCCGACCAAGGTGATGGCGAGCTTTGCCGACAAGCTGATCGAGCTTCGCGAGCTGGAACGGATCGGGATCCATACGCAGCTTGTCGAAGCGGATTGGGCGAGAATGTCGGAGCGCGTATGGAGCAAGATCAACGAGAGTGAGGAGCTGCGCGCATTTTATTTGAATGAGAAGAATCTGGATGTTTATGAGGGCACCGCATATTTTATCGACAAAAGGACGATCAGGGTTCGCCTGAACAGCGGCGAGCTGAGCGAGCCGATGACGGCGGAGCGAATTTTCATCGGAGTCGGCGGCCGCACCGCAGTGCCGGAGGTGGAGGGCTTGGAGGAGGTCGGCTACATCACCTCCGAAACCTTGTTCGGTGAAAAATATCCGAAAAATCCGTACGAGAGCCTGATCGTCATCGGCGGCGGCGCGATCGGCACGGAGTTTGCACATATTTTTGACGCGGTAGGAACCAAGGTTACGATGATCCAGCGTAATGTCCGTCTGCTGCCGAAGGAGGATCCCGAGTCCTCGGCGCTTTTGCTGGAGCGTTATACGAAGCGAGGCATCGAGGTGCTGCTCGATCAGGAGATTTTGCTTGCCGAGCGCTGCGGCGACAAAAAGCTGCTCAGGGTTCGCAATCGCTCGACGGGAGAGATCCGGGATGTCGTAGCGGAGGAGATATTGGTCGCGCCGGGCATTCGGAGCAATGCGGATACTTTACGGCTTGACAATACCGATGTCGAAACGGACGAGCGCGGCTGGATTCGCACGAACGAGTTTCTGGAAACCTCGGCGGAGGGCATCTGGGCATTCGGCGATATCAATGGCCGCCAGCAGTTTCGACACAAGGCGAACTACGAGGCGGATATTCTGGCGCACAATCTTTTTATGGCGCAGACTCCGAGCGACTGGCGGTGGGCGCGCTATGATCTGGTGCCTGCGGTCACCTTCTGTTATCCGCAGGTCGCGCATGTCGGCATGAACGAGGCGGACGCACGGGCGGCGGGCTATGATGTGCAGATCGGAAGGCATTTTTACAATCAGACGGCGAAGGGCTTTGCACTCGGCTACGAGACGCAGGACAAGGAATTTGCGAAGCTCGTGCTGGATCGAAAAAGC
This sequence comes from Filifactoraceae bacterium, assembly GCA_041845175.1. Taxonomy (GTDB): domain Bacteria; phylum Bacillota; class Clostridia; order Peptostreptococcales; family Filifactoraceae; genus JAUNKE01. Next base: position 6,761 of record JBGZCE010000101.1, on the reverse strand, counting down.
AGGAAGCTGCTCGGCTTTCATGCGGTCGGTCATGAGGCCGCCATGCTGCTTCAGCCGTATCTGAATTTGATGAATGCGGGAAGCACGCGCCTTTCGGCACTTAACGAGGATATTGCGTCGGAGCCGGTGAAAAAGCTGCGTGAGCAGGGCCTTGTGCGGGAGATGAATCCGAATTTGCTCTCGACCGTGCGTGAAACGATGGTGCCGCATCCTTCGCTGTCGGAGGTCGGAATCTGGACCTACTATTACTTGGATTAGACAAAAGAGGACTTATGTTGGGAAATTTTTTACTTTTGGTTTTTTCGCTGGCGATGCCGTACAGCTATGATCTGTTCGATCGGAGCTTCTACAGCGCGTTTTTCGAGATCGGAGAGACGCTGGATTGGGATATCGCGTGGCTTTTGGAGGCGCGCTACTTCACGCTGGACAGCCTTTTTTGTATCGCGGTGCTGATTATCTATGTGCCGTGGTATTTCTGGGTGCGTGCGCAGGACGGGCATCTTGCGCGAGCGCAGGGGCATACGGAGAATCGGAAAAAGCTGACTCTGCCGCTGCTGATTCAGGCGACGGTGATTACTCTCGGATTATCGGGGCTTTCGTATATGTGGTTGAATTTTGTCGATCAGTATCTGTATGCCGAAAATATTTTGGGCTTCGGGAGCAGCATGGACAGCTTTGTCGATACATGGACGATAAGCGAGCCGGAGCCGTACATTTGGACCCTGCTGTCGGTCGTACTGCTCGGACCGATCGTGGAAGAGCTGATTTTTCGAGGGATTCAGTATCGCTATCTGCGGCGGATCCGTGACGGCTGGTTCGTGATCGTGCTGACGGCGATCTCGTTCGGGGTGTGGCATTTGGAGCCGGTTCAGATGGTGTACACGGCGATTATCGGACTGGGGATGGGGATCGCATATTATGCGACCGAGAATCTGAATGTTCCGATCTTCATTCATATTTTGAACAATTTTCTTTCCACTTTGCCACCCGGCTGGGATACCGACGCGTCCTATGAGCTGATCGATCGGATCAGTCTGTGGGCTGTGCTGCCGATGCTTGTTCTCCTGGCGTGCATGATGTATCAAAAAGGAAAAGAAAATCGCCTGGCGGCGGAGGTGCGGCAAGCAATGATATACGCGGCATCACAGGAGGAAACGGTGCCGATCAATTTCATACCGCAGGTCGTGGAGGCGCGGACGAGCTCCCGCACGGACGAAGAAGCGGACGCGGAGAACGAACGGAGCCCGTAGCATACGGGCTCCGTTGATGTGTATCATCGAATATTGCGCGCGCCTGTCGTTGCACCTGCAAGCGTGCCGAAATCGTTTGTCGATCATCGAATACAAAGCTCGGCGGCAGGCAAGCTGGGCGTATATTATCGCATAGCATCACGCCTATCGTCGCGCAAGCTCAAAGTGGTAATTCTCGAACGCCTTGCGCGCTTCACTCAGACTGGCTCTGCGAATATGTACATTATGGCCGTTTTTCATCGAAAAGATCATCAACTCCCGATCAAAGCACGCCACATGACAAAAATTGACGAGATAGCTTTTGTGACAGCGGAAAAAATTCCGGTGATCGAGCTGTGCCTCGAGCGCATCGAGTTTGTAATTCAGCTGGATCACCCGATCGTTCGTCAGATACAACAGCAGCTGATGCGCCTGCTGCTCCGCGTACAGGATCTGAGACAGCGCGATCGTATGCTCCTTGCCGTGGACCTTCAGCGTGAGCCGGCGCTTTTCGCGTTCGAGCTGCACCGTGCGAAGCAGCTTGTGTACCGGCGCGGTACGCACGGGCTTTTCGATATACCGGATCGCCTCCAGCCGATAGCTCTCCAGCGCGTGCTCCGTGCTGCTCGTGATAAATGCGACCGCCGTCTCATCACCCAAGCTGCGGATGTGGCGGATCACCTCGATCCCGCTCAGCTGTTCCATATAAATATCCATCAAGATCAAATCATACTTTTCAAAGGCATAGTCGTTCAGAAATTCCTCTCCGTTTTGAAACAATGAAATTCGGAGAGGGATCGGTTTTTGCTCCAGGATCTCCAAGAGCGCTACTGCTTCCTCCGGGCTGTCCTCGCAGACAGCGATCGCCAGCTTGTCCATAAATATCCCCCTATCGTTTATCGGTTCGCTTGATTATCGAAAAAAGTGATCGCTTAGATATATCATAATGCGAAAGAGCAAAAATGTCAAATTGTCAAGTACGGATTTTGGAATTTTCAAGGACAAATTTTGTGCTACCTGTTTGTCTTGTTAAATGATAAAATAAATTTGGAAGATCCTGTGGACAAAGCGCTGAGCGAAAGCTCCGCCGTCCGCGCGAGCGGATGAAGCAAAAGCGCCGGCAGGATCGGGGAACAAGTATCAGGGATAAATCGTATCAGTTGTTGCAGATCGGGGGAGCCGCGACGATCGTTGCGGTGTCAGAATCAGGCGAAGAAGGAGCTTCGCGGGCAGCTTCTGCAGCATACGGATACACCGGATGAACAGGCGATCAATATTCAGCCGAGCGCGAAACCGCGACCGAACGATACACTCCGGGGGGAGTGAGTGGAGCGAATCACGCAGGCGCTTATGTGCCGAATCAAATACTAACTCGAAAATACCCTTAAGAGAGCGAAGGCTGCTTTCTTAAGGGTATTTTTTATGCGGTGCCTTCAGCTGGAGCATCACGGAGACATGAAACTCCGACTCGTCATGCCAGAACTCGAAGCCGCCGCGATATTTTTCCGCGATCTGCGCAATGCTTTTCAGCCCGATCCCGGCGTGCCCCTCCTTCGTTGAGCGATACTGCCCGTCCTCGACGAGCACGCTGCCGCTGAAGCCGTTGTCCGAAGCCAGCACCAGAATATTGCCGTCGCATCGCATATTGAGCCGGATATATCGGCGCTCCGCCGGCGCTTCGGAAGCCGCCTCCAGCGCATTCTCCAGAAGATTTCCGATCAGCACGGAGAGATCGGGATCGTCGATATCCAGCGTTACCGGCAGTGCGATGCGCGCCGTGAGACGAATCGCGCTTTCCCTGGCGAGAAAATAATAATGGCTGAACAACACATTGACGATCTGATTTTCGGAGAAGGTCAGAATCTCATGCTCGCTCATCACGCGGATATTTTTCCGGATATACTCCGTCGCCGCCTGCACATCGCCGCGGCTCAGCAAGCCCTGCAAAGCCAGCAGATGATGCCGAATGTCGTGGCGCATGCGGCGGCTCGCCTCGATATTTTCCTGCGTGCGCTGATACTGTGCCGTCAAAAGCTGCATCTCGTATTGCATCTGCAAATAATTTTCCTGCGCGACGAATCGCTCATGCGCATAATAAAACATTTTGAAATAGAGCACATAATAGACGAAAACGGAGAACAGCAGCGCGAAAAACAAAAACACGGTCATCGGATTGTCGAGCAGATGCCGATAGCTGATAAAGGAAAAGCCCGCGGAAAAGACGGCAAAGAGAAGCAGCGACAGACGAGCCAAAAAGCAGCTCTCCTTCGCGGTCATGCTCTCCGCCACCGGGAGATAAAAATATTTCAGGATCAGTACCAGGACCGGGAGCACCAGGGCCGAAACGACAAAGGTGATCCACAGCGAAGCCCCGCTGTACGGAAGTCCGCCGGTGGGGATATTCAAATAGAGATTAAAAAACAGATTGCAGACCGAATTGATTGACAGCGCGCTGAGTAGCGAAAAAGCAAAGACGAACACCTTCTTCTCCCGAACGGCGCGGATCGAAAAAATATACCAGAGAAAGCAGGGCAAAAGACAAGCCATGAACACGCCGTTGACCGCCTGAAACAACACCGTCCGATCCGAGATCATCCGCGAAAGCGAAACGGAAGCGGCGGCAAAAACGCCGGCACTGCCTGCCATGACGGCGAATGTCAAAAGGACGGTCTTTCTTTTTGAAAAGCGATAGTACGCACAAAACGGAAAGGAGCACAGAGCGGCATACGGCGCGAGCTGCAAAAAACAGCCGGCGAACAGTCTTAAAAAAATCAACATGGATCCTCCGGTATCGAATGAATGAAATTTTATAGCATAAATTTTGCTTCCGCTGTATATTGAAAAGCTTTTACGGACCGAGCGATATGCGGATTGCAAACGGCTTGCGGAGCAAAAAGATTGCATGGCTCGGAACGGCTTCGTATATCGCAAACGATTTGATGAAGCAGAGCGATTTTTACTGCTATAAAAATAATATCATTCACACGAAAACGAATCAAGAGCTGTGTCGAAAAAGTCGTCAGCCGATCCGTATGCGTCCGTTTTTTCCGGGCAAGGATCATCGGCTCGCTGCACACCGCTTTGCCGGAGGCATCAAAAAAACGGCTTGCCGCGTGAGCTTGCCGTTTTTGTCGTGCTTTATGATCGTTTTTTGTGTACTATGAGGTCTTTTTATCCTGTGGCTTGTACAAATCCCTCGGCAGATAGCGAAGGATGTACCATACGAGGACGCAGCTGCCGATCTTATCGATCAGATTGCCGGTCACGCGCGGGATAAATGCCGCGGTGAAGATTTTTTGACCTGAGGCGAGCAGCCAGGCAAAGATCAGGTCCGTGCCGCCGCCGGTGATGCCGCCGTAGATCCATACGGCGATCGGTGTTCCGATCAACGGCGCGACGACTGAAAGAATCAGTCCGGTGATGATTGCGGTTTTTAGATCGAATTTGAACTTTTTCGCCATGAAGCCGACAATCAATCCGACCGCGATGTTGACGAGCGCAAACGGGATGTCGCGCGGATTGGTGATGAAGCCCTGGATGACATTGGTCAATCCACCGGTCAGCGCGCCGGCAAAGGGACCCAGCACGACGGCGGACAATATCGTCCCGATCGTATCCAAAAAGAGGAGCGGGATCTGAAGCATTTGTGTGACCGTCCCCAACACCAGGTTGAGCACGATGCAGAGCGAAGCGAATACCATATTTCGGGTAGAACCCGGACTTGAACTCATAAAATTTCTCCTTAAAGTAGATTTTTGATCGGGGATGTCAGAATGTGCGCAGCCTCCGTCTCAGCTCGTCAAGCGATTCGGACGGATTTTCCTCATCAACGGAAAGAAATTCGATCGCGATGCCTTCTGCGCGAAAAAGCTCCTCCAGGAGCTCCATATAGGCGCCCTTTTCGGGAACGATCCGAATGTCCTTGAAAAGCTCGAGCGATTCGAGCGAGGACATCTCGCCGCGCCAGCGATCGCTTCGGCAGGTGAACCGAACGCCGCAGCTGGGACTTCCGTCGACACCGATGACAAAGGGGATCGAGTAGCCGGCGTCAAGATAGGCCGTCAGCTGATAGCGGATCGGTTCGAGGAGCCTGAGCATCTCGGATCTTGCCAGCGGATACGAAAGCTGATCCTTTACGACGCCCCAGCGGCGCATGCCCAGAAGATGGATCTCGGGGCAGGGTAATTGAATAATTCCGTAATTTTTCTCGTGCAGGAGCTCGAGGAGTTCCTTGAACATTGCTGCAAACGGGTTGAAGCCCTCGACCTTCGAGTTGACATTCAAAAGGCAGTGCGACAGGAGCACCATTTTTTTACTTCTCATACTTTCCTCCGACTGATTTTATTTTATCCGAGATGACGCTGATTGACCAATCGAAAAAAATTATGGAATGCATAGACAAGCTCGATAAGAAAAGCTTTCGCAGGCAAGATCGCCAAGCGCCGCGACCTTGTCCGCGCCTCGATGAATCAACATCCCGATAGAAGGGGTCGGCTTTGAGCGACGAACCGATAGCTTGAGCGAAGCAAGCGCCGTATCGCTGAACCGAAACGGATGCCTTCACAAAGCGACGCGACCTTGTCCGCGCCGCACTGCCGGCCGATCGCGCCGCCGAAGGGCGGAAAGCGGGCATCGCCGGCCGCGTGTTGCGCAAAGCATATAGAAGGATCGCCGCCGCGCCGTGGCGACCGGCTTTTGTGTTTGGTAAAAGAAAATGATAAAAACAGTATCTTTTTCTTTGAAAAACTGGTACAATGATGATAAGGAAAAAGGTCGATGACCGCGCTGAAAGGAGAGATCAATATGTTAGTCAGCATCTTAGGAAGAAATCTTCGCGTTACCGAGGCAATGGAAAAAAATTTTGAGACGAAGCTTTCGCGTTTGGATAAGTATTTCAACGGAGAGCAGGAGGCTCGGGTAACCGTATCCAATTTCAAAAACAGTCAGAAGGTGGAGGTTACGATCCCGTTTCACACGGGGGTGGTTCGCGCAGAGGCGATCGACGAGGATGTGTACAATGCGCTGGATGTTGCGATCGAAAAGCTGAAGAAGCAGCTTTCGAAGCAGAAGGATCGATTGATGAGAAAGCCGCACGGCTCGATCCGCTTCGAGAGCATCGAGGAATTTGAACCGGCTGCGGATGTCGAGGAGGAAAAGATCATCAAGCGCAAGGTGTTCGAGTATCGTCCGATGTCGGAGGAGGATGCGATTTTGCAGCTTGAATTGCTGGGGCATGACTTCTTCGTGTTCGACAATTTCGAGACCTCGAAGGTGAGCGTGGTCTACAAACGAAAGGACGGCCATTACGGCTTGATCGAACCGAAATAACTGAATTGAATCGAGAAGCCACGCAAGCGCGTGGCTTTTTTGTGCGAAAAGCTCCGCGCGGCGGAGCGCTATGGTATAATACTCGTGGAGGCTCGCGATGAATATTTTTGAAGGCATTGTTATCGAAATCATATTTCGCAACGAAGAAAACGGCTATACGGTCGGGTTGCTCAAAACCGCAGAGGAGGAGATTACCTTTGTGGG
>JBGZCE010000100.1:0-9860 GCA_041845175.1 Filifactoraceae bacterium | reverse complement strand
TGGAAATTATATCCGCCCGTAAAAATATTCGGGCAAGGCAATCCCATATACGAGAGTCTCGATCCGTCCGTTCCGCCGCGGATCGGTTTGATGATCGGTGTGATCCCGATCTTTTGCATCGACTGCACGGCAAGCTCGATGATCTCTTTGTGCGGCTCGACCTTTTCTTTCATATTATAATAGGAGTCTTTCATTTCGAGCTTGACGATATTTCCGTATTTCCTGTTCAGAAATTCGACCGCATCGGACATGAGCTGCTTCTTGGCTTCAAATTTGATTCTGTCATGATCTCTTATGATAAATTCCATTTCGGTAAAATCAATCGTTCCGTTGATCTCATTGAGCATGATAAAGCCCTCATAGCCTTCCGTATACTCCGGCTTTTGAGCTTTCGGTAGCAGCTGCTCCAGCTCCATCCCGACCGTCATGGAATTGATCATGACATTTTTTGCCGTGCCGGGATGAACGCTTTTGCCTTGGATCTTGACCACAGCGCCTGCCGCGTTGAAGTTTTCATATTCCAATTCTCCGATCTCTCCGCCGTCAACGGTGTAGGCGAAGTCCGCTCCGAAATATTCCACATCGAAATGATCCGCTCCGCGTCCTATTTCTTCATCCGGCGTAAAGCCTACCATAACTCGTCCGTGTCGGATCTGCGGATTTTGTACAAGATACTCCATCGCCGTCATGATCGCGGCGATCCCCGCTTTGTCATCGGCACCGAGCAGTGTCGTGCCGTCGGTCGTGATAATGGTCTTTCCGACCAGCTTTTTCAGCACGGGAAATTCCGACTCCGAGATGCTGAATTCGTCATTCAAGCGAATATCTCCGCCCTTGTAATGTACGATCTGCGGATTCTTGCATTCTCCGTTCAGCGCCGGGCTGGTATCCATGTGCGCCACAAATCCGATGACGGGAATTTCTTCGTCGGTATTTTTCTCGAGCATTCCGTAAACATATCCCTTGTCATCCATTTTTGCCGCAAGTCCGATCGCTTCCAGCTCCTCCTTCAATTTTTTAGCAAGCACGAGCTGCTTTGCGGAGCTCGGCACCGTTTCGCTTTTGGGATCCGACATGGTGTCCGTTGCAATATAGCTCTTAAAGCGTTCAATCAGTTTATCCATTGTTTCCTCCTAAAGTATATTCTTTCTCGACCAAGTTGCGATATAAATCGTATCCTCAGCCCTCTTGACGCTTATATTATACCATTGGACGCAGCTGTTCTCAAACCCGTTCGGCAAATTTTGTCACTCTCCGCTCATCGGGAATCACGCAGAAGCCGTATTTTCATATTCGATAACGAATGCTTTTCGTTACCGGTACATCTGCGCCGGAAGCACCTCCGTCTCCGCTTCTCGATGCTTTCGCACTTTTCCGTTTTTCATCAAGGTCGCGTAGCTGACGGCGCCCTTTCCGTGTATTTTCCGAATGCGGCAGACGACATTCTCCAGGCCGTCGTACACGGCGTGGGCATTGGTCGCATCGAACAAGCTGAGCTGTTCCGCCGCATCCTCATCCTGCAACAGCATGATTGCCCGAACCGTCACCGCGCGGATCGGAAGCGTCCACGAATATTTTTGCCGAAAAAGGCTCATCGCCTCCTTCGACAGCTCGATCGAGCTTTTGGTCGCATAGTGCAGGCTTTTTTGAAATTCCACCGTCCTAAGCTCGGAATCCTTGATCCCGATCTGTATCCCCGAAGCCTTTACGCGATTTTCCAGCAGCCTTGCCGAAACATCCTGCATCAGCTCGAACAAGATGCTCCATACTTCTTTGTCGGATGTCAGATTTTGGGGCAGGGTCGTCCCATGTCCGATGCTTTTGGGCGGGATCCCGGTTTCCCGATGCAGAACGCGCGATTCATCCTGGCCGTTGGCGTACTTCCACAAAACATATCCGTTTTTCCCGAGCAGATAGCCCAGCGTTTCCGGTTTGCTTTCCGCCAGCTTGCCGATTGTGTTGATGCCGACCTTTTTGAGCTTTTCTTCCGTGCTCCTTCCGACTCCGAGAAGCTCTCGAACCGGCAAGCCCCATATTTTTTGTTTGAAATCACCGGTCGAGATTACAGTGACCGCATCCGGCTTTTTCAGATCACTTCCGAGCTTTGCAAAGATCTTGTTGAACGAAACACCGACCGAGATCGTCAGCCCCGTTTCGTCCTTTACCTGTCTTCTGATCTCTTCGGCGATCGCTACGCCGTCTCCGTACAAATTGCAGCTGCCGGTCACATCCATCCAGCATTCGTCCAGTCCGAAATTCTCGACATAATCCGTAAATCGTTCGTAGATCTTTCGCACGACGGACGAGTAGCGGCTGTACAAATGAAAGCGAGGCGGCACAATGACAAGCTTCGGGCATTTTTTCAATGCCTGATGCACCGTTTCGGCCGTGACGATCCCGAAGCCCTTCGCAATTTGATTTTTCGCAAGAACGATCCCTTTGCGCTCTTCGACACTTCCGCAAACCGCCATCGGCACTTCCTTCAATTCCGGATTCAAAATACATTCCACCGAGGCATAAAAATTATTCAAATCGCAATGTAAAATCACACGCTCCATATTTTTCCTCTTCTTGAAATTGACAAAACCTTTTTTCTGATGTAATATAGAAATGCAATAGTTATTTTCAGAAAAAATATACAACATTTCTTGTTTTAAGTCAATATTTCCGATTCAATTTTCCTGTTTTATTTCTTTGTTTCTTATTTTATATTATAAGGAGGGCACTATGTCTTTGGGAAACAATCTGAAAATACTTCGCAAGCGCAATCGCTTGTCTCAAATTCAGCTCGCCACGATGGTCGGCCTCACGGAACGAACCATTTACAATTACGAACGGGAGCAGAAGGTTCCGAAGGATTCGACGCTGGATCTTTTGGCGGACGCGCTCGGCGTCACGCCCGATCTGCTGCTGCACGGTGATCCCGAAAAGGATTTTATGTCCGTTTCGGAATATGATGCGCTCAGACAAAAAATGGCGAGCGCAAAAAGCGAATTTATCCAAAGCGCAAAAGAACGCTTCGGACTGCGCGGCGCCATCGAGGCCTTTGAGATCCTTGAGCAAGCGACCGCATTGTTTGCCGGCGGAACGCTCTCGGAGGAGGCAAAGGACGAATTCTTCGAGTCGATCGCTCAGGCGTATTTTCTGGCGAAGCGCAAATCCAAATTGAAAAATGAAGTTCAAATGGAGCAGGAATAGCCATGAGATCCCGCATTGCCGAGCTTGTTGATCAACTGGTCGCCGAGCATCATGAGCGCGATCCTTTTTTGCTCTGCAAGCTTCTGGATATCGAGATCCTGTCGTATGATTTTTCAAACGGCATCAAGGGTTACCTTTTTTCCCATTCGGGCGCCAAGGTGATCGTTATCAACGAAAATCTCCCCCGCTTCATGAAAAGGCTGATTTGCGCGCATGAGCTCGGGCATGCGCTTTTGCACGAAGATCTGGCGGATTTCAAGGCGGTCGACTTTTCCGTGTATGATGTGTCCGCCAAGCCGGAGCTCGAAGCCAATCTTTTCGCCGGCGAGCTGTTGCTGTCCGACGAGGATGTGCTTGATCTGATGCCGGATTACGACAACTATTTTTCGTTAGCGGGCGCATTGAAAGTCAGTCCGGAGCTGCTTGATTTCAAGGTCCGAATGATGCGCTCCAAAGGATACGATATTCCTGCCTTTGTCGATTATCGCGCTAATTTTTTGAAATAGCGTCTGTCGTTTGATTTTCAAAAAGTGCATGCGCCTTGCGGAGAAATTCGGCATCCGTTCTTCCGGCACCGAATATGCAGCCTGCCGTATCCGAGTTTGAGTAGCGATTTACAAAAAATACGACACAGGTAGCGGCGCTCACACCTGCCTGTCCACAGGAAAAGCTTTGTATTATGAACGAATTTCCGAGGATTTCGCTCACACGCTTTTTTTCGTGCTGTGCAATGATTTTACAAACAAAATTTCGTTTACCTCTTTATTTTTTAGGGATTATCTGATTTAATATATATAATACCGATAAAATGAAATTGGAGGTAATCTAAAATGGTGAAATTGATGGTAGGAGCTCCGGGCTCCGGTAAAACAAAGGTATTGATTCAAATGGCAAACGAGGCTGCCGAAGCGGCAAAGGGCGAGGTGGTTTTTGTAGATGTCGCAGACAAGCATTCCTCTATGTTGAATAGACAGATTCGATTGGTTTATACCGACGAATTCAAAATCAGCAGACTCTCCTCGATCTACGGTCTGCTTTGCGGAATGATCAGCGCAAACCGTGATGTCGAGAAAATATTTGTGGACGGCTTGGACAAAATCGTTGCGAATCAATATGAAGGTCAGCTGCTTGAGTTTTTGGAGCTTCTCGAAGTCTTTTCAAAAAACAACGATGTGGACATCATCTGTACGGCAAGTCTTGAGGATTCTCAGCTGCTTGAGGATACAAAAAAATTTCAATAAAGGATATGCCTCCCGGTCGGGAGGCTTTTTTAGAATAATGAACAACGCAAAATACAAGCTTCTTACGCTGAATAGCAAGAGATTTATCGAATTTGAAATATGGGAAACGCATCGGGTCAGGCTTTTGATGACTACGGTGGACAGCTTTCGACATCACGATCCGGATGCGGACAAGAGAGACGATCTCGAGCTTTTGAAGCATCACCTCCGGATCACCGAGGATCTTATTTTTTCCGTAAATCAGATCCATAGCGCCGACATCGTCGATCTGAGCACTCCACCGCAAAAAACGGAGAATCCCGTTTTCCCCAATACCTTCGATCGTGCCGACGGATTGCTCTCGTCGCATCCGGCTTGTCTTGTTACCAAATTCGCGGATTGCACTCCCGTCGTTTTGTTTGACAAAAGGCAACGAGTTTTGGCAAGCCTACACTCCGGTTGGAAAGGAACCTTGCAGCGGATTTCGGAAAAGGCGATCGATCTCATGAAAAGGGATCACGCATCCTCTCCCGACGATCTGCTTGTCTTTATCGGCCCGGCAATCGTCGGAAATGATTTTGAAGTCGGACAGGATCTTGTCGATGCATTCATCGCCGAGGATCATCCGATCGGCCTCTATCTGGAGAAAAAAGCAAACGGAAAATTTTTGTTCGATATGCGATCGCTTCTTATTGAAAATCTGATCCGAAACGGAATACGCAAAGAGCATATCACCATAACGGATCTTTCGACCTTCAACGATCCGTTGCTTCATTCCTATCGCCGGGATAAAGAAAGCTCCGGTCGAATGCTCCTGCTCGCCTATATGAAATGACAAACAGCGGAGCACTTTTAAGATCACAGGCAAATCGGCAATTTTTTCTCAAAAACTCCGAATCGAAATCGAAGTCCTCACTATCCGATCGCGACGAGGCAAACTTTCTTCTTAGAGTTCTGAAATAAGCCTGAACGGCAAAGCGGTATTCGAACGCAGCAAAGGCGAGATTGCTTCAGGAACTCCCGAAGCAAAGCGGCAAAATCACCGGTATCCAATTTCGGTAAAGTCAAGCTTCCTTCCAAAAAGCTCCGAAGTGCAGCTGAAAACAACCGCTATCCGAGCAGCAAGGTCAAACAGGCGCCCTCTGAGAACGAAGGTTTGACCTTCCGACTGAAAAGCAAGCGATCTTTTGCTTTGCCGAGGTGCTGCAGCGGTAAAGCGGGATCCGGCCAACAAAAAAGAAGACAGCCGAATTTCATAATCGAAATTTCTACTGTCTTCTCTCTATGAGTCTATCTGCAAGCGATAGACTCTTTCTATTTTTCAGGCAAGGTCGGACTTTTCCCGAACGATCTTTCTTGATCTTGCTTTTGCGATCCGGCATGGACACTTCCTTTGAGGCTCAATCCTACAACGAAGCATACACCTATTCGAATCACAATACAAAACTTGTAGTCACCTCGACTTTTTCTCAAAATGTCTCAGATCGCGAGCTTTTCCATTCTCAAGCTTGCTCTCGGTCGATCGTGACGGATTTCTTCTTCGGATCCCATCCGACATTCGCCTTCAAACCGAGCTCCTCAAAAGCTCTTTGAATGTCGCTCAATGGGAGCAACATCCTGCCTTTCACGGTAACGATCTCTGCGGAAAGCTTCGTTTTTTGTCCATTGACGAGCATATACGGCTGTCCCTGCGCAAGCGTCACGATATTGCCGTCACCATAGCGGAAGCTTGCCATTTTGGTCGCGGGGTCGTACGCCACCTCTACACCCAACAGCTCGGAGATCATTCGGGTCGGAAGAACGGTTCGTCCGTGATGGATCTGCGGTGCGACATCCATTGTTTTTTGAACGCTCTGCCCACCGACAAAGACCGTGTAGCTTGTTTGTCCGATCGTTAGGATTGTCGATACGCTCTCTGTCGTTTGCGTTGTAGTCTGCGTTTGTGTTTGCGTAGGCGGTACTTCGGCAGGCTTCAAGGCGGCGCTGTTTGAAACAGTCGAAGCGCCCCCGCCTCCGCCGCCGCCGCCACCTCCACCGCCGCCAAATGACAGAGCCGGTTTTGGCTGTGCAGTTGACACCGGACTTGCCGATTGAGCATTCGTACCGGATACTTGGGTATTTTCGCCGGATGCCGGATTATTCACACTCGGTACCTGCATATTTGTGTCCGGCGCTTTCGAATCTGCACTTGGCTTTTGATTCTCCACGCTTGGCGCTTTCGATTTTTCGCCTGCTGCATGTGTATTTATATCAGGCATTTTCGGCTGATCATTTCGCACCGGCGAATCAATCGGCGCAGATGCAGACTTCGGTTCTCTGCTTTCACGGACCGTCACCTCATACTCCTGAGAGGCCATTCTTGTTCCGGACGGCTTCAATCGAACCTGATAGATCCCACCCGAAAGACCGCGGACTTCCTTTTGTCCCGCCGGCACATCGAGCCATTCTTCCTGATCTACTCCTTTATATTGAAACTGCTCCGTGACATTTAACAGCTTTCCGTCACTTCCCCCTACGGTCGCATCCTGAGAGATTACCCAACTCGGCTGCTCCTGATATTCCAAAACGATTTTGTTCATATCCGATCGCAGAATTTCCGCCGAGCTGCTTTCTCTGATCACAAGGATCGGTTTTTGATAGATCGGCGATATGAGAACAGGCTGTCCATTCACCAGCGCATGCCATCTGCCGTCGCCCACGGAGTATTTGACATTCTCCGAAGAAGTCGACAGCATTCCATTGCCGAAATCCGTTGCTTCAAATTCGGCGGTCGGCATTTCCTCCTTGACGATTCGAACCGAGACGAATTTTGTCGGATCGCTGAAGCTTAATCCTCTTTTTTGAACCTCAATTCGGATTGGCTCACCGTCCTTGACCAAAATATCCTTTATCGAAAGCTCATAAATGCTTCCTTCTTTCATTTCGCTACGATCCTCCGCAAGCGCGCTGCTCGTCGACTGTTCACTGCTTGTATTCGCAGGCTCACGCGGGCTCAATTCTGTCGGAGCCTCCGTGGCCGTTCGTTCGGTATCGGTTTTTTCCTCCGCCAATCTTTCTTCCCCATGCTCGCGGTCAGCTTTGCCGCTCGTCGGACCTTCACCGCTTGCCGAAGCTTCGTCATTTGCATTCGCAGACTCATCCGGACTTGAGGCAGGCTCCGCGCTTTTCACTTCTTTTTCTATGCGCTTGAGCCCCGAAACGGTCGCCCCCTCGATCAGAATATTATGCGCTTCAAGCGTCGGTATTTCCTGATCAACCCGAAGATACAGACGATGCGTCGTTTGTTCCTGCGCATTGGCGGTCTCGACCGTAAAGGATCCTGCGCTTTCAGGCGGCGTCAAACCCTGCACGCTGTACTCATACAACGCATATTCGTCCATCGAAACAGCTTTCTTTACCGTCACGACGCTTGCTCCCGTATAATTTTTATCGAGTATTCTTTGGATCGTTTCCCTCAAAAATGCCTCTCGGTTACTTCCCGATGGATTCGGGATATACAATTTACCGCTGTACAGTGTCTTTGTCGAAGCATCCAGATGGCGCGCAACGACATTTTCGATCTCCTCATCCGTGGAGGCAAAAATCCCACGCTTGGTATGCGGATAGTACATATATTCTTTGCCGCCAATAACAGCGCGGTCTGCTTGCGCGGCGATCCTTTCGTGACCTGATCCGATCAATGTCGCCTCATCCATCATAAAATAGCGATAACGATTTTCCTTCTCCGGCTGATCATCCCATGTAAGATCCATGAAATACCACCGATCACCGATACGAACCTTATTCCAGGCATGCTTTATATTGTTGCCGTTACCGACTTCGACCACAGACTCGATATTCATCGCGCCCATCAGACGGTTAAAGGCTCTCGCATAGCCGTAGCATACCCCTTGGCCGCTGATGAGTGCATCATATTCAGGATATTGGGCAAACGGGCTCCCGGCATAACTCATATGCTCGATCAGATAATCATGCGCCAACAGAATCTTATCCAAATCATTTTCAAGATGTTGCCAGTCTTTGACGATCTCTTCCACCTTTTCGTCCACTTGACGGTTCATTTCAATTACTCGCTGCTCTCCCTCCGAAAGAATATTGACCGTCCCGCGATAAAGATAGTCTCCGTGCTTTGCCCACACTTGGAAGTTCCCCGGTTTTATCGCGGTCACCTTTCCGTCCTCGGAAAGATAAAAGACATTATCCTCCGCAAAGATGTGATTATCGCCACCCAAATAGATTCGAGTATACGGTGTTCTCGTAACCGCGATCCAAATGACATCCGTCGCCGCGCGGCCTTCTTTGTCGAGCAGCTGCAACTGAAATTCTGCGCCGATATTCAGTTTAAGGTTTTTGTTATTTAATCGCATTTGGTCGCTCGCCTCCTCTTGGTACGGTGCAAAGCGGACAATTTTTTCCAGCAGATCATTCAACTCCTGCTGCGACAAGCGCTCCTCGCCACGCTTGAGACCCGTTTGGTCAGCGCCGGCTCCACTTTCGGCCAGCGCAGAAATATTCCAAGTCGAAAAAATCATCACTGCGCTCAAAAATATGGCAAACATTCTTCCACAAAAAAATTTCTTCATGTTGCTCTCCTTCTATTCATGTTTTTCGCGCAAAAAAATACTCCTGTTGACCAAACGCTCGACAACGGAAAATATTTTTCACGCTAAAATTATATTCTAATTATACCATAAATATTTTGAAATTAAACCAAATTGAATAAAAAAATTGAACAGTTCATCGGCAAGATGTCGGAAATGCTTTTTTCGTCGCGGCTTGCAATGGTTTTTCTCTCCTAAAACACAAATACTCGAATGTGATTTTGAATAAACGCAGCCGGCTCGTGACACTTTTTTCGTGGATATGCCAAAAATATTTTTCGCAGCTATCCTCCTTTTATTTTTCGGATCGTCCCTATTCTTATTCAACTGAACTTTTCAGCAAAGCGACAAGCAAAAAGCAGAGAGAGGAGTTCAAAGAGTTGCTGTTCAATCGAATTCGCGGTTTTGAAAGCCAAACAAAAACAGTGGGAACAACGACCGATGTTCGGGATCCGATACGCAAGGATGTGCTTTCAAAAACCTAATAAAAAGCAACGGGGACAGCGACCGGTGAACGACCGGTGTTTGGGATTCGTTGCGAAAGGATGCGCTTTCAAAAATCAAACAAAAAGCAGCGGAAAGAACGACCGGTGTTCGAGATCCGATACGGATGATGGCTCTAATAAACCAAACAAAAAGCAGAGGCTTTCCTCTGCTTTTTGTTTGGTTTATTCTTTTGTGTCTTATTGCTTTTATGATTTGTGTTGCTCTTTGTGTTTGTTTTCGGGTCCGTCTGTTCAGATCCCTTTCTTTTCGGCTCTCTGTCTTAGTCCAGTATGGATACGACTACTCCGGATCCTACCGTTCTTCCGCCTTCTCGAATCGCAAATCTCAGTCCTTC
>JBGZCE010000099.1:0-8189 GCA_041845175.1 Filifactoraceae bacterium | reverse complement strand
GTCGCGCATCCGCTGCGGCATGCAGAGCGCAAAAAAGGCAGCATATCGGTTGAATGCTACCTTTCCACAATATCGTCAATCAAATTACGATACTTCTTCTTTCTTTTTTCCTCATACAAATAAGTGTCCGCTCGCCGCATCACATGCTCGAACCGGGCATCCTGCGCCGGGTCGAACCGCGCCACGCCGAAGGAGGCGTTGACATTGAAGCCGCGCCGCTGGCTCTCGACGATCATATCCGTGCGCAGCCGATCCAACCGCAACCGCACGAGCTCGGGCTTTGCACCCTCGAGCACACAGACAAACTCATCGCCGCTCATACGATAACATTCGCCGAGGTCGCTGAGATTCCGATAGATGACCGAGGCGATCGTCTGCAAAAATTCATCGCCCTTGCTGTGCCCCATATTGTCATTGATCTCTTTGAGATTGTCCGCATCAAAGGCGATAACTGTCAGATCCCTGCAGTCGGACCGATAGATCTTCAGATCCTCCATAAACGCCGTTCGATTTTTGAGGCAGGTCAGCGTATCCCTTTCGGCAAGCTCCCGATAATAATCGACCGAGCGGCTGCCCTCATACACCTTTGCATAATGGCGCAACTCGTTCAGCACGAGGATGAAGAAGAACAGACTTTCGCCGATAACCTCGAAATACGAGCCGTGATAGACCTCCGGCATCCCCTCCAGATAGCCCAGAGAGGAAAAGATCAGCAGGACAAAAAAGGCAAGGATGATGTAGCTGCTGTTTCGTTTTTTTGTTGAAGCTTGAAAAACGAACAGATAGAAGTTGATGAACGCCAGCCCGATCAGAATGCCCTCCTCCAGGATCAGTACATCGATCAGCACGCCGATCCCCGTCAGCGCGATCAGAATCTTCAAGGCGATCAGCCCCGCCAAAAAACCGATCTGCGCCACCATCACATTGTAGTAATGCACGATATCGGATTTGATCAGATACATCAGAAAGCAGATCCCCAAAAGCAGCTCCGAGATGTCGCCCACCGCGTTCAAAAACAGGACATCCTCCACCACAAAGCTCATCATTGCGTTGACGACGATCTGCGTCAGCCCCATACAGATCATACTGAGCCCCAGATAAGTCAGATGCGGTTGCTGCTTCATATTCCGATACGGCAAAAAGCCGAATGCCGTGACCACGAAGCCGAGCAAAAAGGACAGCATCCCCACACCGACCACGAGCACCTCATGCTTGAACACATGCCCGAACATACTCTGCCTGGACGCCAGATAGATCGTATTCAATTTTATCTCGTGGCTTTCTCTCGAAAAATATTTCCGATGATACAAAAACTCCGCCGCATCGCGCTCGAATGAATGAATGCGCGGAAAATATTTTCGCAGGATCTCGCCGTCGCGAATGATCGAATCCAGACTGCGATATTCGATCGTCAGCTTGTCGCCGTACCGCACCTTGCCTTTGAGATCGACGATATGCCACATATTGCTGCTTGCGGTCGCGATATGGCGCCCGCGCTCCTGGAGCATCGAATACACCGGGACATTATTGATATACACCTTGACGATCTGCTCCTTGCTCGCAAACGCGATCCCGCCGTAATACAGCAACGCATGATCCACCTTTTTGCTGATGCTGACCTTGCCGTTTTCCGAGACGACCACCGTCGGCAGCGAATGCAGCGCCTGATCGATCTCCTGTCCGTTTTGGATCGTCCATCGGGTCGAATAGCGGATGATGTCGCTGTTGGGCTCATAAAACTCCCCCTGATCCTGAAACAATGCCTTCAGGATCCCCAACACCGAAACCGCCACGATCACCGCGACCAGCAAAAGGTTCAAGCTTCTATGTCGATTTAATTCACTCATGATAACCCTGTTTCTTGATCGGAGCGAGCCTTCTTCATCGTGCCGCTCAAAGAAAGCGCCGCTCCCCTTTCCTTAATAATAACCCTATTTACCGGATGCTACAAGCCGATCTTCATACTGATCTTGCGCAAATACATATTTTCGTCCGCGCGATTGAGCAGATCCCGAAGCGTCAGATCCCTCGACTCATCAAACAATGCGATACCGACCGCCACGCTCAGACGGACCTCCTGATTGTCGTTGTATTCCTTCAGCTGCTTATTCAGCTCTCTTGTCGAAGCGTTCAGCTCCTCCAGATCCTTTCCGGACGAAACGATCGTAAACTCATCGCCGCCCCGACGAAAGCTTCGGTAATCCTCTTTGAAGATCCGGCGGATCATCATCGCCAGATCCACCAGCATCCGATCGCCCTCCGCATGCCCAAGTTCATCGTTGACCTCCTTCAGATTGTTGACATCCATCGTGATTACGCCCAGCATATCGTAATTCTCAAGCAACGCGGTCATTTGGAGAAACGCATCCTGATTCTCCAGCCCCGTCATCACATCGACGCCCGCGATCTTTTTGTAATGCTCCGCCCAATGATTCATCCGCTGCGCGGTATTCAGATCCTTGAGCGCCTGCCGCGTCAGCAGCAAAATACAGACCAAGGTGCCCAGCTCCGGCAGCATCGCGCCGATCGAATCCCACTCGATCGCCGTGAGCAACAGCCCCATCGTCACCGCGGCGAAGAGAATCAAACTCGGCAGAATCAGCTGCCCCGCATCCGAATGCGGATTCAAACGCCGATCCTCGATCAGCAGATACAAAAAATACATCGCGCCCGCCGATCGCATCATGTTTTCGATCACAGAAAAGCGATAAATATCAAAATCCGCCGACAAAAACAGACCCAGCTTGAGAATGCTCGGCACCAGAAACGCCGACAGCAGATACGAAAATTCCTTCTTGTGCTCAAACCTCGTGCTGCGCATAATCACCCAAAAAATCGGCAGGATCATCAGCACGGACGAAGAATAGGCGATGAGCTTCAAGACCTCGGCATGGGGATACACGAACTGGATCCACGGATTGCCCACCGTCAGCCACACAAACGCGAACAGCGCAAACAGTCCGACCGCGATGACCTTGCGCGAATCATCGTTGCGCGAAGTCATAATCACATAATAGCCGATCGAAATGATCGCAAAAATCAGGATCAAAAACCCGAAAAACAGCGACAGCTGATTCTCCCGGATCAGAAAGAAAGAAAAATCATAATCATCCGCCGCATACACCCTTGGCAGAGTGATCGTCCCCGTCGCCTCATACGGCTGGAGAATGATCTTGATCGGTTCGCCCGCCGTCGCCCCCGACGGAATATTGATATTGTGCCACTTGTAGCCGTAAAACTTTTTCGTCTGCAAAAAACGGCTCTCCACGCCGGACGAATAGATCTCATAGTCGTCGTAAAATGACATCACCGCCATATCCTTGCTGTAAAAGATCAGCTTTCCCTGACGGATCATCTCCTTCGTCAGCGTCTTTTCGAGCACGATCATCTTTGCCGCGCCGTAATGATACGGCCCCGACAGATCGATCCGCCGCCTCGTCCGTTCGTCGATCGTCACCAGCCAATCCTGCGACACATCGTACAGCTTCTTAAACGAAGGCACGGCGGAGATCACATTGAAATAGCTCCCTACCGTGAGAGCAACACAAATAAAAACCAGTACAATATCCCAGCGAAAAAAACTCGCACTTATCCTTTGCTTCATAACCCATCCCGTTTATCAAGAGCGCAGCGACTGTCCTCTCTTCTTATCCTCATACATTCGATTTTCCGCCCTTTTCAACAAATCGTCGAGGCTCTGATCGATCTTCTCCTCAAAGCTCGCGATCCCCGCCGAAACTCTGAAGCGATAGCTTTTCTGCCGATTGACCGCCTCCACGAAGGCTCGAAACCTCTCCAGCTGCTCCTCCAATATCCTCGGCGAACGATCCGATATACACAAAAATTCGTCGCCGCTCATCCGATAGCATTCACCGTATTTTCCGAAGCAATAATTGATCAGATCCGCCGCGGTCGTAATCATATCATCCCCCATCGTATGGCCATGCGTATCGTTGACAATCTTCAGATTATCGACATCAAAGCTGATGGCGGTCAGATAGATCAGCTCCCACTTGAACTTCGGAGCATCCTCCACGAACCCGACCCGATTTTTGAGCGCGGTCATCTGATCCGTTCTCGCCAGCTCCTTGTAATAATTCATCATCTCCGCCCATTCATACTGCTTCGCGGTATAATGGATCTCATAGATCGAATTGACGAAAAAGAACGCCACCGCCCCTATGATCGAGAATACCGGCGCATTGAAGCCGTAAAAGCGGTGCAGGAAAATATCGACCAAAAACAGGATCGGCAAAAAGGAAAAGCTCACGAACATCACCCCGATCGCTTCATGACCCCGTCGCCAATCGACAAAGCAAATAACCAGCGAAAGAAGCACCGTTGCGATCAAAAGAATCGCAAACGACCAATACTCCACGCTCGTAAAGCCCCGCGGATAATAATAATGGCTGATCAAAAATCCCGTTACCCAAAGAATATCCGCCCCAATCAGCCAAAGCAGCAGCTGCCGGCGCTTCCACATTACATTTTGCACCGCATAACCCGCGAGCGCGCCGATCCCCAGCAAAGTCGACGCATACTTCAGCACCTTCAGCACATAGCCGCTCATAAACTCAAACGCGACGATATTGCTGTAGCTGAACACGCAAACCGCGGCAAAAACCGAGCCCATGCCGAGCATCCCGACCGAAAAATGCAGCCCGATCCTGCGGCGATAGATATACCGCGCAAACAGTACCAGGATACCCAGCATCATCAGCGTCAAAAACGAAAGATAGATATAATAATCCATCCGCATCACCTTGACGAACAAATTCTGCTGATTACCCAAATAAAAATCGTTCAGGCGAATCTTCTCCGCTCCCTTCATCGAAGAAAGACGCACCGTCAAATACTTCTCGCCGCGGTAGAACGGCCGGATCTCAAAATGATTCCACACATTGCCCGCCTCGACCCCCGCATCGATCGCCTCCTGCGTGTAATTGCTGTATAACGGCATATCGTCCAGATACACATGCACATAAGCGTCCTTCGAGTAAAAGCCGATACCGCCATAGCGCAGCAGCTCCTTCGTGATCGGCATCCGAAGCACGATCTCCCCGTTTTCGGCATCCGCGGTCGAGGGAATACTCACCGACTCCGCCCGTCCGTCCGTGATTCGGACAAACGCGTCACTGATATTCTTTACGCCCGACTCCCCCGCATTCTCCTCTCCCGGCACAAGCTGCAGCACAAACGCCGAAAAAACCGTCAGCAATATCAGCAAAATCGCCGAAAGCCCTTTATCTATCCAACCGAATTTTCTTTGCAGCCATCCTTCCATAAATCCCCCGTTACAGCTTATGCTTCAGCTTGTTAAAATACATATTGTGATCCGCCTCATTGATCAACGCATCCATCTCCTCGCCGTTGCGAGGCCGCCCCGCCGCATAGCCCATCGCCACGCTGATGGTATATTCCTTTTCCTCGTTCAGCCGCCGAATTTCCTTTTCAAAAGCCCAAATATCCCCTTCGATCTCGCCCGCATCCTTATCCTGCACGAGCACCGCAAACTCGTCGCCCCCGATCCGAAAGCACCTGTACGGCTCCCGAAAGGTCGCCTGAACGGTATGCGCGATCTCAACGAGCATCGCATCGCCCTCCGCATGCCCGAAATTGTCGTTGACGAATTTCAGATTGTTGACATCCATAATGATGATCGCCAGCTCGCCCTTGCCCTGAAGCTCCTCGATACACTTCATATAGCCGTTTCGATTGGCAAGCCCCGTCATAATATCCAGCTCCGCAAGCATCTGATACTTTTGAGCATCCTGCACATTCTTGTAGGTCAGCTCAAGCGAATCGGTCGAAAAATGAGCCACCAGCGCCACATCGACCAACAGCAGCAGACCGATCAAATTATTGCCGAAATAGTGAATGCCGATTCTCAGCAGAATCCAATCCGAGAGCATCACCACATACATGATCGTCAGCGGCAAAATCATGTGCGCAATGCCTGCGCTCCGGTGCTTGCGATAATCGCGGTACAACAGGAGCAGCATCAGCAGAACGACCCCGCCGCAAAACATCTCATCGATCGGATTCTCTACAAACAATCCGACACGGCCGCTCAGCTCAAGACCGAGCTTTGCCGCAAGATAGAGTTTGGTCAGGAGAATCAACAGCCTATACGCATTCGTGTACATCGAATACTTCTGTTCCATGCACAGATACAGGAGCGGCAGGAGCGACAGCAGCCCCGCATAGACCACGACCGTCGACAGCACCTCCACATCATTGAATACCCAGGTGATCCACGGATTGCGGAACAAAAAGTAGATCGACGCGCCCACCGCAAAGCCGCCGACATAAAACAGCTCACGGCTTGCCATACCCCACGCCCGGCGCATATAGCACAACGACAACACCACGATCGAGATCAAAAAGATCAACACGCTCGCCAGCATCGACAGCACGCTCTTTTTGAGAATGAAATCGAAAAAATCCGAAACCCTCGCGCTGTAAATCTCATGCGGCAGAATATGGCCATAATCCCCTTCAAACGAGCGCACCAGCTCAATCCGAATGACATCGCCCGCGGCAAGGTCATACGGAAGCTGAACGATATTCCAATGCCAGCCCCGATTCCAAATCGGCGAGCCCTTCACAGCATGCGAATGATACACCTCCCGATCATTCAAAAACACGCGGATCGTGCCGTGCATGCTGTAAAAAATGATCGTCTGATTTTCGAGAACCCTTTCGTCCACCAGACGCCGAATGCTGACGCTCCGCTGCTGCGCCTGCTCCGGCCTGCTGTGCAGATTGATCGGAATGTCTCCCTCCTCCTGCACGATATACCATTCGTCCGATATATCCAGTATTTTCGTATCGAGTCGGCTCACCGAAAGCGACGCTGCGATAAACACCGCCACCGAGCCGACAAAAAGCACGCCCAATAACGCGATATACAGCCGGATCACCCGATCAATCGTCTTGTCCATACAATTCTTCTTTCCGCTGAAGTTTTATGAAATCCCCCAAAAAAAGAGCATGCCGAAGCATGCCCTTGATTTTGCATATGCAGTTTCCGCAAATTAGTTCAACAGTTGAAGAACGCCCTGCGGTGTTTGGTTTGCTTGTGCCAACATTGATGTCGCAGCTTGGGAAAGGATATTGTTCTTAGTGAACTCCATCATCTCTTTTGCCATATCGACATCTCGAATTCGGCTCTCTGCTGCTGTCATGTTCTCAGTGGTCACGCCCAGGTTGTTGATCGTATGCTCCAATCGGTTTTGGATCGCTCCGAGATCACCTCTTGCAGAGGATACGGTGTTGATCGCTGTCTTGATATTTTCGATCGCTTCTCCCGCTTTCGCTTGGTCTGCTACTGAAATGTCATTGATTCCGAGGGAAGCCGATTTCATATCATTTACCTGTACAGTTACTTTTTGGAAGTCGTGGTTTGTATCGCCTACTTGTAGAGACAATCCGCCGCCTGCTCCCGCCGAGTATGCCTGCGAAGTTCCTGCCGCTTGCAGAATTGCATTGTGTGATACCGTAACAGTCATTCCGCGGTACTTATCAGCAAGCGCTCTGTCCGCATCCGTCTGGATGTTGGATTCGTTGATTCTCGCCTCGAATGTGATCGTACCCTTTGTACCGTTTCCGGTAGTGGATGCCATCCCGAAGCTGACCAATGCTTGTCCGCCCGCGCTGTTTACAGCTGTTCCTACTGTCAGAGTAGCTCCGGCTTGAACGCCCGCAGCCGCTCCTGTAAAAGTAAATGTTTGAGCTGATCCTGCTTCAAGACTTCCGCCGTTAACCACCATGCCGGTCTCTCCACCTTGTCCGCCGGAGGTCAACTTTCTTCCACCCAAGTTTCCGTTCAACAATTTGATTCCGTTGAAGTTTGTCGAGTCAGCGATTCGGTCGATCTCGGATTTCAAAGACTTCACTTCTTTTTGAAGGTTTGCTCGGTCTACTGTATCTTCATAGGTTCCGTTTGCGGATTGAGTCGCAAGCTCGACCATACGATTGAGCATCGAGTGTACTTCCGTCAATGCACCTTCTGCTGTCTGTACCAAAGAGATTCCGTCCTGTGCATTTTTTTGTGCCGTTTCAAGTCCTTTGATCTGCGCTCTCATTTTTTCGGAGATTGCAAGTCCTGCCGCATCATCGCCTGCGCGGTTGATTCGGTATCCTGAAGAAAGCTTTTCCAGGTTTTTTCCGATTGCCGAGTTGTTATT
>JBGZCE010000098.1:0-34638 GCA_041845175.1 Filifactoraceae bacterium | reverse complement strand
GCAGAATTTTATTCAAGCGTTTTTTTCAGGTTGCATTTCTATTCCACGCTTTGTCGTTCCCCGTGGGCTTTTATTCAAACTGGCTGCGATACAGCTTCGCATAGACGCCGTTTTGTGCCAGCAGCGTTTTGTGGTTGCCCTGCTCGACGATATTGCCCTGCTCCATCACCAGAATATTGTCCGCATTTCGGATCGTGCTCAAACGGTGCGCGATCACAAAATTCGTTCGCCCCTTCATCAGATTGGTCATCGCCAGCTGGATCATCGACTCCGTTCGCGTGTCGACGGAGCTGGTCGCCTCGTCCAGTATCAGAATGTCCGGATTTTTCAGGATCGCGCGGGCGATCGTGATCAGCTGCTTTTGTCCCTCCGATATATTCGCCGCATCGTCGGCGAGCTCCATGTGGTATCCGTTGGGCAGCTGATTGATAAAGGCGTCCGCCTGCGCTTTTTTTGCCGCCTCGATCACTTCCTCGTCGGTCGCGTCATGCTTGGCGTATCGAATGTTTTCCATGATCGTGCCCCGAAAGAGCCAGGTATCCTGGAGCACCATCCCGAAGGAACGGCGCAATTCGTTTTTCGTGACGGTGTTGATGTTTGTCCCGCCGATCTCGATCGTGCCCGACCACACATCGTAGAATCGCATCAGCAGCTTGACCAAGGTGGTCTTTCCCGCGCCCGTATGCCCGACGATCGCCGTGGTTGAGCCGGCTTCGGCACGCAGCGAGAAGCCGCGGATGACCGGCGTATTTTTTTCGTAGCCGAAAACGATATTGTCAAACACGATGTCGCCGGTGTGATCGAGCGTCGTACTCGGATCCTCAGCGGTTTCGTGCTCCTCCTCTTCCTCCAGAAATTCAAACACGCGATCCGCCGCCGCGACCATGCCTTGCAGCATCCCGGCGATTTGGGCGGTCTGCCCGATCGGCTGACCGAGGTTTCGCACATATTGCAGGAAGGTCAGAATATCTCCGACCGCAAGCCGCCCCTGTGCCGCCAGCAAACCGCCGAGGATCGCCATCGCCACATAAGCGAGATTGGCGACAAAATTCAGCATCGGCATCATCACGCCGGAATAAAATTGCGATTTCCACGCGCTGTCGAACAGCTTTCTGTTCATCGTCTCAAAATTCTCGATCGTCAGCTCCTCCGCGGTAAAGGATTTGACGACCGCCTGCCCGGTGTAAATCTCCTCGATATTGCCGTTGACTATCCCGAGATTCTTCTGCTGCTCCGCAAAGTAGCGCTGCGACAGTCCGACGATGAAGCGAACGAGGATTACCGTCGCCACCGGCATCAGCAGCGCCGCCATCGTCATCGGCAGCGAAAGATAGAGCATCATCCCGAAGATCCCCACGATCGTGACCAGTGATGAAATGACCATCGTCAAGCCCTGATTCAGATTGGCGGCGATCAGATCCACATCGTTGGTCACCTTCGAGAGCGTTTCGCCGACCGGCACCTTGTCAAAATAATTGATCGGCAGGCGATTGATTTTTTCCATCACATCCTTTCGCAGCTTGTAGGATACATTTTGCGCCACATTGCGCATAATGATGCTCTGCGCCGAGTTGAACAGGGTGCTGACTCCGTAAATGCACAGCAGGATCAGCATCATCCTGTTGATGAGGTTGAAATCCGCCGCCGTTTTGCTGCTTGCCGCCTGAAAGATCTCGGTCGTGATCATTCCCAGTATGCGCGGCGCGATGATCGCAAACGCCGAGCTCAACACCGAAAACAATATCACCGCAAAGATCCGCACTTTGTATCTCGACATATAGAACCACAGCTTCGAGAGCGAGCTGCTTGATCTGCCGGGTTTTTTATTCATCTTCAAGCTCCTCCTCCGATAATTGTGATTTGGCGATCTCCTGATAGATCGCGCAATCCTTCATCAGGCTCTTGTGCGTGCCCTGCCCGACGATTTGTCCCTTGTCCATCACCAAAATATGATCCGCATCCATAATGGACGACACACGCTGTCCGACGATGAGGATATTTTTGTCCGAAAATTGCTCCTTCAGCTGTCTGCGCAGCGCCCGATCCGTTTTGTAATCGAGTGCGGAAAAGCTGTCGTCAAACAGCAGGATCGGCGCATCCTTCGCCAGTGCGCGCGCGATCGCAAGACGCTGCTTCTGACCGCCCGAAAAGTTTTTTCCGCCCTGCGCGACCTCGCTTTTCACGCCATCCTCCAGCTGCTCGACAAATTCCGCCGACTGCGATACCGTCAGCGCGGTCTCGACCGCCGATCGCGCCGCCGGCAACGCGATCGCCTCGCGCCGTCTTCCAAGCAGCACATTCTCCTCGATCGTTCCCGTGAACAGCACGGATTTTTGGAGCACGGCGCTGATCGAGCTGCGCAGCTCCTCCAAAGAATACGCCCGAATATCCGTTCCGTCGATCCGTATCGCCCCCTCCGTCACATCGAAAAAGCGCATCAGCAGATTGATGATCGTCGATTTTCCGGAGCCCGTACTGCCGATGATCGCCGTCGTCCTGCCCGGGATCGCTTCAAAGTCGATGCCCTGCACCGCATCATTCTGCGCATTGGCAAAGCGGTAGCCGACCCGCTCGAACGAAATGACCCCCTTCGTAATTTTTTTCTCCGGCGACGAGCCGTCCAAGATCGTATTCTCCGTATCCAGCACCTCCCGGATCCGCTGCATCGACACCGCCGAGCGCGGGATCATCGCAGAGACCATCGAGATCATAATAAAGGAAAACATGATCTGCATCCCGTAGGTCATGAACTGCATCATTTCTCCCACCTGCAGGTCGCCCGCCTGAATGTGCTTCGCGCCGAAATACACGATCAGCATCGTGGTGATATTCATCATCAGCATGATCATCGGCATCATCAGACTCATCACATTGTGGATGAAGCGGTCGTTCTTCGTCAGCGTTTGGTTGACCTCCTCAAAGCGCTTTTCTTCAAACTCCTGATTGTCGAAGGCGCGCACGACCGAAAGTCCGGTCAGATTTTCGCGAAGCACCCGATTGACATTGTCGATCAGCTGCTGCGCCCGCTTAAATCGGGGCATCACAAACCAAAAGGCGATCAGAATGAACACCATCACGCCGACCACGCCCAGCACGATGATCCAGCTCATCGACACATCCGTTTGCAGCACCATCACGATCGCCCCGATCGACAGGATCGGCGCGTAAAGCATCATTCGGAAAAACATCTGCAAAAAGGTCTGCACCTGCGTGATATCGTTGGTCGTTCGCGTGATCAGCGAAGCCGTCGAAAAACGATTCATCTCCTCGCCCGAAAGGCTCATCACCTTTTGATACACTTCATGCCGAAGCTCCATCGCCACCTTGGACGAGATTACCGTTCCGATCAGCGTCGCCAAAATATTTGCGATCACACCGACCAGCGCGACCGCCAGCATAAGCATACCCGATCGCAAAATGTAATTGATCGAATTCAAGGTCAGCTCACTCTGCGTCCGATCGGCGGGGATCGCTCCCTCATAGCCCATATTCCCGATGCCGACATCCACGATGTCGGAGATGTACTGCGGCAGACTCAGATCGCTCCACGCAAGCACGGACAGCAGCGTCACCGCCGCCAGCAAAAGAGGCAGATGCTTCCTCAGTCGTCTTACTAAATTTAACATTTCTCCCTCACTTCTCTTAGTTGATGTGATTCTCATACCCTTTT
The DNA here is from genome assembly GCA_041845175.1 of Filifactoraceae bacterium. Taxonomy (GTDB): domain Bacteria; phylum Bacillota; class Clostridia; order Peptostreptococcales; family Filifactoraceae; genus JAUNKE01. The sequence goes on along the minus strand of JBGZCE010000098.1, from coordinate 30,968 downwards.
TTGTTTTCCGCCGAACATTTTTTCATCGGAAGCGGAGAAACGGCTTTTTGTATGCAAAAAGCGGCTGCCCTTTTCGAGCTCGCCGCTTTTCATCAACTATTTTTTTCGTTTTCTTTGCTTTATTCGTTTGTCGACTTTTTTGCCGCTCGCTTTGCTCCCTCGTCAGCTTCCCTTCAGCTTTGCCGCGGCCTGCTTCCACGCATAGAGCGCCAGCGACAGACCGATTACACCGTAAGCGATGAACACGCGGAAGTATTCGCCGATCTGTGCGTCGCCGAACAGATTTTTACCCGCCTGCGGAGAAACGATAAAGAGGATATGGAACAATGCCGTTCCCAAAATCGCCTGTCCGATCGTCGCTCTCGTTACGGATGCTCCGCCGACGACGATCGCCGCGATCGCATACATCCCGACCTGCTCATGACCGCCGTAGGTGTTGAGCACGCCCATATTCTGGAGGAAGATCAGCTGTCCGACCGCTGCAAGCACCGTCGAAATGACGATCGCGCGGATACGCGTTTTGCTCACATTGATCCCCGATACCTCGGCGATGTGCATATCCTGCCCGACGGTTCGGAAATCCTGACCCATTTTGGTTCTCATAATAAAGCCGGTAAACAGGCACAGCAGTCCGACCATGATAAAGGTCGCCGCCGGAAACTTGATATTGTTGATCAATGTTTTTTGCGTTGTAATGATCAAAGCGCCCGCAAGAATAATGGCATACACTCCGAGCTTGGATATCAAATCGAAATACTTTTCCTTGCGATCCTCTTTTCTCGCCTTGAACAAAAGATAAATGTACACCGCAACCATGATCGCCGCAACGATAATACAAGCATGCACGAAGGTAAGATTGGCAAAAAACGGAATAAAATCCAGCGCCTTATCCAGCGCATATTTCATATCGATCAGATCGACCGTATTTTTGATTCCGATTCCGGTGTTAATCATTAAGACCGGATTATTCATCGGGATCAGCGTTCCGACAAGGAACAGGAACAAAAGCTGATACAGACCGTTGGTAAAAAAGCCCAAAATCATTCCGGCAATCATCTCCTGCCCTCTGGTTTTGTTCAATATGACGCCCGTCAAATAGCCGAACAAAATGGCAAGCGGCACCGTGATCGCGGTTGTCAGGGCAAATCCGGCAAGCCCCGTAACGCCCCAGTGGGTTACGGCGATCAGCGCGATCTGGCCCGCCATCGCACCGATGACGATACTGAAATTCAGTCCCATACCGGCAACGACCGGAATGATCAATGACAATACCAAAAACAGATTTCGCGCCAAGCGCTGAACCAATTCGTTCATAATAAATCCCCAAGACATCTCGGAGATCTGAACGCAAGTCAGACAGATCGCCACGAAGATGATCACGACGATGTTGTCCAGAAGAATATGTTTTATTTTACTGCCGATACTTTCTTTGGGTGCAACGATTTGAGGTGTGTTTGTGTTTTCCATTATTTCGACTCCCCTCCCATCTTTGTCAACGCATAAAGAATAATTCCGTTTTGAACGATCATTCGAAGCACCTCCGAGAGATTTCCTTCCGGCACGATCTTATTGGCTACCGGCAGCGCGATCGTAAGCAGTCCCTGAAACAGGAAAGTCCCGAACAGCACATGCGTGATGGTCGCTCTTTTGGAGCTCGCTCCGCCGATCAGGATCGCGGCGACCGCCGTAAATCCCATCATCATCGGCGCCTGATATAGCTGATAAAAGCCGTAGCTTTGAGAATATACGATAATACCGACTGCCGCGCACATGGTCGAGATCATCGTTCCGAGCAGTCGCTTGTTGTCGACATTGATGCCGGACGCTTTTGCAAAGCGCGGATTGTCGCCCGCCGTCGACATCGCGATCCCGCTTTTGCTTCGCAGAAAAATCTGCATCAACAGACAGGACAGTCCCAAAAACAGCAGCAGACCCGTCGGCACGGTTACACCGAAAATCCGGAAGGCCATAAAGTTATCCAAAATCTCCGCATATCTTCCGGATAAGGTGATCGTCGTTCTGAGTCCCGTACCGATCGGCCATTTGAGCTCCAGACTTTGGAACGGCGCGACCAGCCAGATGATACACATGAAGGAAATGATCGAGAAGCCCGCATAGGTCGCCACCGTCATCTCCGAGCCCTTCACGCGGTTGAGCAGGAGGCCGTAGCCCCAGCCTGCAACCAGTGAAAGCGGGATCGAGATCAGCACCGCCACCGTAAATGCCGTAAATCCGTATAAGTCCATTTCAATACTGATAAGTCCCCCGATAAGGCCGCACACGATGCCGATCGGAATCCCGAAGTTCAGTCCGATCCCGCAAAGAATGCCGGGCACCATCGCAAGCACCAGGACTCCGTTCATCCCCATACGCACGAGCGCCGCCGACATCAGATCGCCGAACGGCAGTCCCAGCTGAACCGCTCCGAGGCACAGCAGCACGAACAGCCCTAGGATGATCAGTCTCGGCGTGCCTATGGATTGTACCGCTTTTTTTACATTATCCATCGATCGAACCTCCCTTTACCTTTTTGTAGTCGCCGGACATCATCAAGCCGAAATCCACATCCGAATCCTCGGGCTTCAGGATGCCCTCCACTTTTCCTTCCGTAATAATGGCGATCCGATCGCAGATCATCCGCAGCTCATTGAGCTCCGAGGAGGTCATGATGACCGTCATTCCCTGCTTGCTCAGCTCCACGAGCGTATCGAGCACCAGCTTTTTGGCGCCGATATCGATCCCGCGCGTCGGCTCCGATACGAAAAGCAGCTCCGGCTCCTGCGTCAACGCTCTTGCGATACATACCTTCTGCTGATTTCCGCCCGAAAGTCTTCGCGTGAACTGCTTCGGTCCCGTGGTGCGAATATCCAATTTTTCAATATACTTCTGAGCATTGGCGCGTATTGCCTTTGTATCCGCCATCTTGATGCCGTAATTTTTGAGAAACTTGTTGTTGATTTCCATCGCCGTGGAGGAGATATTCTCTTCGATCGATTTGTCGAGCAGCAGTCCGACCGCCTTTCGATCCTCCGACACGAATGCGATGCCTTCCTTGAGCGAGGTTTTCGGACTGCCGAGCTTCAATTCCTTCCCTTTGAAGGTGACCTTGCCGCTCACATCATAGAGTCCCATGATTCCGTTTGCCACGCCGAGCTTTCCTTGACCTGCCAAGCCGCCCAGACCCAAGATTTCGCCCTTGCGAACCTCCAGATTGACGCCCTTGACCTCCTCCGCCGGCATTGCGACCCTCAGATCCTCTATCCGCAAAATAACCTCATCACTTTGCGCCCTCTTTTCCTTCGTCAGCATTTCAACATCGCGGCCGACCATTTTTTGAGCAATATCCTCGATGCTCGACTCGGCGGTCGGCATATTTGCAACCAGCTGTCCGTCGCGCAGGATCGTGATCGAATCGGATACGCGCATCACCTCATCCAGTCGGTGGGTGATAAACAGGATCGCAATGCCCGAATCGGATATTTTTTTCATTGCCTCGAGCAGCTGCGACGCTTCGGACTCCGTCAGCACCGCGGTCGGCTCGTCAAATACGAGCAGCTTCACATTCTGCTTGTCGATCTCGCGCGCGATCTCGATAAACTGCATATAGCCCACCGGCAAACCCGATACCGTTTCCTTCTCGCTGAAGGTCATTCCCAGCGTATCCAGCGCCGTGCGCGCGTCCTTCTCCATCGCTTTGACATCCAAAAGCTTCAGATTTTCTCCGAAGACGGGCGACAGTACGCTCGGCTTCAAAATTTCCCGATTCAATTTGATATTTTCCGCCACATTGAATCCCGGGATCAACATAAATTCCTGATGTACCATCCCGATCCCCAGCTCCATCGCATGCTTCGGCGAATTGATTTTGATCTCCTTGCCTTCAAACAGCACCTGACCTTCAAATCCGCCGGTCGAATGGATCACGGGCATCCCGAAAAGGATGTTCATCAGCGTAGATTTTCCCGCTCCGTTTTCACCGAGCAACGCGTGGATCTCGCCGGGTCTTACATTGATATCCACACCCTTCAACACTTTGTTTCCGAAATATGTTTTTTCTATGTTTTTCATAGATAATACATATTCACTCATCGGTTGATCTCCTTCCACTCACAAATAAAGACTGCCTAATCGGCAGTCTTTATCATTTCACACCAAAATTAGAACACTACATATTCTGAAAGAACCATAAAATAGTTTTCGTATACTTTTCCTGTCGCTGTGTTTTCGTAGTTCGAAAGAACAACATTCGCACCGGCATTTGCAAAGATCTCTTGCAATTTCGCCTCATCCACTCGCTCAGTGAACTCGCCGTCAAGGTATGCTTTTGCGTACTCAACGCCGCCCTCGATGAACAGCATGTTGATCGGTACCGGCCAAGTAGCCATTCTTCCGCTCATTCCCGCTTCGGCAACCTTCGCTTTGATCTGCTCGATCACATAATCGATATCGCCCGCTTTGTCTTCAGGGATTTCGATCCCGAGCGCTCCCGGATAGCCGTGGTATGGTGATGGACAGCATTGCTGCGGATACAGCGCGTGCTGCTCGATGACCGCGCGGATCATCGGCTCCTGCATCGCGCAGTTCGTTCCGAAGAATGCGGTTTCCGTTCCGTACTCGGCTACTTTTCTCGGTATATCCTCCAGGATGAATTGCTGCGTTCCCGGTACGCCGGCATCGCCTGTCGGATCCGGAGCAGTTGCATCCACGAATACGATTCCTTTTTCTTCACAGGTTTGTTTCAAAATATCTCTTCTTGCCGCAAGCATCTGATAGGACATATGTCTTGGGAAGGAATAGTGAACGAAAGTCGTTGCACCCATTTTTTCAGCTTCTTCAATAATGGTCGTTCCCATTCCGAGCTCATCGGCAACAAGAACCAAATCCGCCTTGCTCGCGATCATATCCGGATCCTCTCCCGGTGTTCCCGCAATAACAAGCAGCTCGTCACCGCGAAGCTCGCGCGCCTTTTCGATCGCAGCGGACATTCCCGGTACCGCTTGGCAAACCACGATCGCTTTTACATCCGGATCCGAAGCCATCGTCATAAAGTTCGCGATTGTCGTTTCCGTTTCTTTCATAAAGCTGTCCGGATATGTCATCGTAACGATCATATCCCCATACAGAGCCTTCATCTTCTCGGCCGCTCTGAACTCTTCCTCTCCTTGAGAAACCGTTCCCGTCATGATCCCGATCTTGTATGTACTCGTTTCGGTTGACTCACTCGAGGTGGTAGACTCTTCGGTTGTCTCAGTCGTAGTAGAGGACTGGTTGCATCCGACAAGTCCGACAACAAGCATTGCGCTTGCCAATAATGCTAAAAATTTTTTCATTTCTCCCTTTCCTTTCATAGCGAATTATTTTTTTAATTCTAATTTTGTGTAAATAAATATTACTACACTTCGCTAAAATTGTACATACTTATTTTACAGTTTTTCGTTCTTTACGCCATAATTCCACGATTTTTGCAAACATTTTTTAGAATGGCTGAATTCTTCCGTGATCGCGTCGGTCGTTTTCTTTTCCAAGCTCGCCCTTCAATTGCGCAGATTCTTTGTTTATTGCGCGTATAATTTTTTTGATATTGAAATGCTCCGTACACATTTAATTATTCCAAAAAATATTTTGAATAGAATATTGCAGAGGAAAATAATTTTGCAGGACGCGCGCGCCGAATGATTTTCGCTATATTGAATTGATCTTCTGTATCAATTCGCACTTACGCGCGGACATTCACTCTCCGCTTCTGCGATCGGTTTTCCCGCGCTCGGATCGGCACGCTCCGTTTCCGTCCGTTCCGCACGAACGATTGCGTTTACGCACGAACGATCGCGTTCGCTGCCGCGCTCGCGTTCGCTTCCGTGTGCAGGCTGCCGCGCTCGCAAGCTCTCTCCGCCGATTTTTTTTGAAATCATACGATGCGGCGCAATTCTTTTTTCTCTCGCCGGTACGACAAAAGCGGAGCTCTCGCTCCGCTTTTGCGTAAAAGATAAATTATAATTTTATCCGCTATTTTACAGGAACGCTGCCGAGTTGTTTTTTCATCGTAGCACCCGCCCTGTATACGACTGCCACATACACTACGGTCAGCACCCCGCCTACGATGTATGCGATATTCATCGGAAGATTGAATCCGATCTGCGCATTCAAAATATAGGTCGAGATAATATACATATAGAAGGTTCCCGGAATCAATGCCGTGAAATAGTTCTTGCCCTCTCTCATCAGATAGATCACCATGATCGCGAAAGCAAATACCGCGATCGTCTGGTTACTCCATGCAAAGTATCTCCAAAGAATATTGAAGCCGTTTGCACTCAGCTTCGCAAACAGAAGGATTACCGCAACCAGCGCAAAGATGACACTCGAGATCATGATACGGTTTTTTGCCGGCTTCTGATCAATGTGCAGGTATTCGCCGATCATCAAACGAAGCGCGCGAAGCGCAGTATCGCCCGATGTGATCGGAAGCACGATTACGCCGAGTACCGCAATGAATCCGCCGATGCTGCCGAGCAAATCTCTCGCAACCAGACCGATGACCGCCGGTTTTCCGATCAGATCCGCTTCCAAACCGGCATTGTAGATTCCCATTGCCGCCGCTGCCCAGATCATCGCGATAAAGCCTTCCAGAAGCATCATATAGAAGAAAGTGAATTTTCCTTCGCGCTCATTGGAAACGGAGCGCCCGATCAGGGTCGACTGTGTAGAGTGGAAGCCCGATACGATCCCGCACGCAACCGTTACGAAGAAGATCGGGATCAGCGGAAGTCCCGCCGGATGAACGCCCATCCAGTTTGACGCGGACAGATTGTCAAGCTGATATCCCTTTGCAAACAGACCGAAGAACACGCCCACTGCCGAAAGCAGCAGGATCGCGCCGAAGATCGGATAAATTTTTCCGATGATCTTGTCGATCGGGAATAATGTCGCTGCCAAATAGTAAAGGAAGATCAAGCCGTATACGACCCATACGATCGGATTTCCGACATCCGAGGACTGTCCTATCAGCTGTGTTACGATCAAATCGCCCGGTGTATAGATAAATACTGCGCCGACCAAAAGCATCAGGAAGCACAGGAAGATATTGTATATCTGGAAGGTTTTGTTGCCTAAGTATTTTTTGACGAGAACGGGCATCTGCGCTCCGTTTTCGCGAATCGAGATCATACCGGACAAATAGTCATGGAGTGCGCCTCCCAATACGCATCCGACAGGGATCGTGATAAACGCGATCGGTCCGAAAAGAATCCCCTGGATCGGTCCGAGGATCGGCCCGGTCCCCGCGATGTTCAACAATTGAATAAGTCCGTTTTTCCATTTGTTCATCGGAACAAAGTCTACTCCGTCATTCATTGTGACAGCCGGAGTCGGTCGGTCGTCCGGCCCGAACATTTTGTCGACATATGCGCCGTACAGAACTCCGCCGACAACCAGTATCGCCATACCGATTAGAAAAGTTACCATAATTCATCCTCCTTAAAAATTTTTTTCCGCTCACACAAAATCAGTGCGAGCGCTAAAATAAAATTATGACGGTATTCCCTATCCAGATTATATTCTTATCCGCTCCATTTTGCAAGAAAAAATTAAAATATCGCAGAAAAATTTATTTAAGCTTACAACCGTTCTTCAATGTGTCGGTATTCGTCTGACTATTTGCGGCGATGTTTTTGTTGTTCAAATATCCGCCAAATAAAAAAGAGAGCGCGTCTTTTCAAACGACTCTCCGTTTATTGCAAGCTCCGCAGCTTTGCGACCGGTGCTCCGTGTTGGCAGATCCGGCTTCGCGAGCGGCATCGTATTTATTTTTAATGCCGCAGCTTTGCGACCGGCACTGTTTATTGTAAGCTTCGTATTCTTGCGAGCAACATCTCCTTGTATTTGCTGCTCTTTGTGTTTGTACGAGCGGCGCTGTTTTTATTCGTAGCGCCGCGTCCTTGTGAGTAGCTCCGTTTTTCTTCTACTCATTCGAGCAGGCTTTACGACAATGCGTCTGCCAGGCTTTTGCCGATGTTGGCATCGTCCATGATAAATTCGATCACCTTTTTCAACCTCGCTTCGTCCATCACCCCGCTGTATAATCCGACCACATTTCCTTCGCGGTCGATAAACAGCGTTGACGGTAAGCCGCTGATCCCGTATACGGCATTGGCGCTGTCCGAGATCGTCAAGCCGTCTCTGCCGCTGATCGCTTCGTCATAGTAGACCGGGAAGCTGTATCCGTTCTCCTCGATAAACTGCTCGCCCTTCGCGCGGGTTTCCATCTGCCCGTCGGTGGCGTTGATCATCATAAAATTCAGATCCGTATCCTTGTACTCCTCATACACCTTTTGAAAATCCGGCATCTCGGCGACGCAATAGCCGCACCAGCTCGCCCAGAAGTTCACGACGCTCGGCTGCCCGATAAAGCTCTCAAAAGACACCTGCTCCCCCGCCGCATTGAACACGGTGAAATTTCTCGCCGGAATCTTGGGCGGCGCGCTTTGTGCATTATCCTGCGCGCCGTCGTCGGTAGAGTCCGAGGTCGTTTGACTTTCTTCACTCGTTTGCGCCGTATCGGTCTGAGCTCCCTTCAACGCTTGGTATGCAAAGCTCCCGCCCCCCAATAAAATAACCAGCACCGCTATCAAAATAATCGTTCCTTTTTTCATATCGCTCTCCTAACTTTTATAAAAACCATGCTAAAAATCTCGCAAAATATCCGGTCATCATCGACAGCCCGATCAGAATCAAAAACACGCCCGCGATCTTATTGATCGTCGCGTAATTTTTTTTGATAAAGCCGATCGCGCCCATCAGCTGATCCAGCAGCACCGCCGAGATCATAAAAGGGATGCCCAGCCCCATGCTGAAGGCAAACAGCATCAGCGAGCCCTTGACGACCGTCTGCGAATTTGCCGCTACCAGCAGCGCCGAGCCCAGAAAGGTGCCGACGCAGGGCGTCCATCCGATCGAGAACACCATCCCGAACAGGATCGCTTTCCAAAAGCCCACCGGCTCGATCTCGCTTTTCGCGCGAAAGCTTCGGTTCAGGATCGGGATCCTGATCAAGCCGAGATAGCTCAGTCCGAACAGCACCACGATCGCGCCCGTGATCCGATTGATCCATCGGCTGTACACAAACATAAATTGTCCGACCGTTCCGGCCGCCGCTCCGAGCAGCACGAAAACGATCGTAAAGCCGAGCACGAAGCCTGCCGAATTTTTGAGCGCACGCAGCTTGTGCTTGTGCGCGGCGCCCTCCTCCTCGCCCGTGTCTCCGATAAAATAAGTGATATAGATCGGAAGCATCGGCAAAAGGCAAGGCGATATGAAGGTGATGATCCCTTCCAAAAACAAAATAAAATACTCCATAATTCCTCCCGTCCCGCTTTCTATGTCATTGACACATCGGTCATTTTTTTGTACAATAATAACGCTTTGAGGGTCTGTGATTGAAAGTCCATGTCAGATGCGGACAAAGGGACCCGCGTAAGTTTTGGCACAGCGACCAAAATGAGCATGGCGCATTCTAGGTGTAAGTCCTGCCGAATTTTTCGAGAGAGATGGCGTAAGGTGATCCCGAGCAAGATCTCCAGCAGGCGAGTGCGGGGGCAAAGATCAGGTCAGCCTCAAAGCCTATCTTCTCGCATTGCACAGCGTCAGTCCGACAATCTCGACCGAATGGATTTTTTTCTTCGCCAGCCCGGCCAATTCATTCAGCGTCGAGCCGGTCGTCAGTATGTCGTCGATGATGAGCAGTCGGAGCTTCGGCTCGGAAGGCTCATCCTTTTTTTGCGCATTTTCCTGCCGTTCGGACGCCCTGCCGATCAATGTGTGCGCATAATGCCGCTCGAGCATTTCCGAAAGCACCGCCTCGTCGATGTCGAAGGCATCCGTCAGCTCATTGATTCGCGCCGCCTTCGACAGATCGGAAAGAAACGCGGTATGCTTTTTGCGAACAAACAAAGCCCGATAGCGTTCTCCCGCCGCCGCTTGCGCCATTTGCTCGCTTTGGTTGAAGCCGCGCTCGCCCAGCCTGCGCTCGGAGATCGGAACGGCGGTCGCAAAATCGAAGGACAGCTCGTTTTCTCGAATAAAATCCCGCAGCAGTTCCCCGAAAATCCTTCCCAAATAGCTTCGATGTCCATACTTGTAGCCGTACAGCTGTCGGTGCATAAAATCATTGTACCCAAGCACGCTGTACACCCTGTCAAAATGATAGGTCTCATCGGCACAGTCGGTACACATGCTGCGCCCCTCGCCGAAGCGTCCGCATATCGGACAGCTTTCGTATATATAATGAAGCGATTCGTAACAATATCTGCACAGCGACAGATAATTCTCCCGGCTGATCGGCATCGAGCAGGCGATACAACGAATATTGCGCGGAAAAAGAAGCTCCGCCGGGTTCATCGGTTTTTCGAGCACACGCGTTTGATCGGCTCTCACCCTGCGCCTCCGATCAGCTTCCGAACACGAAACGGTCGATCGCAAACACGACGCCGTCCTCGTCATTCGTCAGCGTAATATAATCCGCCACCCTTTTGAGCTTCTCCGTCGCATTGCCCATCGCGACCGAAAATCCCGCCGCCTTGAGCATCCCGATGTCATTCTCCCCGTCGCCGAACGCCAGCACCTCGCTGCGGTTCAGATCCTTGATCTCCATGATCCGCGCCAGCGCATTGGACTTGTCCGTGTTCGGATCCAAAATTTCGAGCGCCTGCGGCAACGAAAACACCAGCTGGATCCGATCGCCGAAGCGATCCTCGAGCTTTTGCTTGATCTTCAACAGCACCGCATGATCGCCGAGCAAAAGCCCCTTCGCAATAAAACGATCCCGAAACTGCTCCGCCAAGCCGTCGACAAACCGAAGATTCTCCTCGCCCGTCAGCCGCCGATGACGCTCCGCGCCCTTGCTGTGATAGTAGAAGGACTCGACATAGGTATGCCGCTCTCCCGCGATCGACAAAGACACCTCATCCGCATAGCCGCGCGCGATCCGATCGGTCTCCTCGATCAGCGCGATATCCAGTCCCTGGATCCGAATAAAATCCTGCGCCTTTACATCATAGATCACCGAGCCGTTGGCAAGCGCCGCATAATTCAAAAAATCCATCTGCGCGATGTACTCCTTCGCCTCATAAAAGCTCCTACCCGTATTCATCATCACCTCGATGCCGCTCGCGCTCGCCCGTCGCAAAGTGCTCAGCGTTCGCGCGCTGATCCGATGATCGCTGCCGAGCGTCGTCCCGTCCATATCCAGCGAAACCAATTTATACATACGATTCCTCTTTTCTTTTTCGTTTCCATGCTATTATACCATTGTTTCAGCTCAAAAAAACAGACCGTTTTTTCACGCTCATTCAGCAGGCTGCGAAAGATTTGTTCAAAATTTGATCGCATCGACCGAAATTGTGATATAATAACTGCGAGCAGCCATCCCTTTCATCATGCGCTGCAATGAGAAGAATATGGAGGAAATTGATATGTCAAGAGTAAAAACGATCCTGGCGCTGATCGGCGTCATATTGGTCGCCGTATTTGCCGTCCAAAATTATCAGGCAGCCGTCATCCGCTTTCTGGTCTACGAGATATCCGTATCACTGGCGCTGATCATCGTGCTTACGACCGCGATCGGCGTGATCATCGGATTGATCGTGGGATTGAACAGCAGCTTCAAGGCATCGAAAAATGCACGCGAGTTAAACAAACAGCAAACCACGCTTCAAAAAAGCATGGAGCAAACCGATCTGGAAAACAAAAAGCTCTTGGGACAGATCGACAATCTGAATGCACAGCTCGCAGCGCTTCAACAGCAGCTTGCCGCGGCATCGAATGCCCCTTTGCCAAGCGCACAGGATTTTAACGACAGCGTCGATTCGCTTGAAATATAAAAGGTACCCTTCAAAAACGGCATTGCTCCGTTTTGGAATCATAAAAAATCAAGAAGCGGTTGCGGATCAGCTTCCGAAAAAATGGCAGGCTCGTAGGAGCAAGCCATTTTTTGAATCGCTTCGTTGCGAGGAAAGTAATGAGCTATGAAGAAATCAATTCCCTGTTTGAAGAATTGGCAAAAAAACTGTCCACAATGATTCCTGTCGAATGGAGTAGAATCCAGTTTTACTCTGCTATCACGGAGTTTTCAAATTCAATCTACTATTCTTTCTTTACCAAAAACGGGGATTTTAAAGAATCCTATATGTTAATCCATGAGTTCGGCATGGATGAGGATGAGAACGACAAGCATATTTTCGAATTATCCGACCTGACATGGCGCATTCGGGATGCTTTTAAAGAAATCCCTCACGAACCGTGGAATATTATCACCGTCATTGTGCAGGATACCGGAAAATATACCGTCGACTTTGATTATCATCTTTCAGAGATTCTCGATGATCGGGAATGGTGGGAAGAAAAATATCTGCCCGAGTGCAAAGAGCAGATTGCGGCTCAAGCCGCTTTGAATGCCGCAAAACTTAGGGAACAGAACCAAATGATTTCTCCGGACAAGAATTTCTTTGCCTTCCATCGGGTCGATGAGCTTAACCTTGTTCTGGTAAGAAAGCTGCTTTCAATGCTCCCGTTCGAATGGAGCAAGCTGGCATTTTATGGGGAGTTTGCCGAGGACGGGAATCGGATTCATTATGTGTTTTATCCGACCTCGGATAATCTGCCGAGGGAACCGATGGCTTTGGTCGATGAATTTGCTATGACCGAGGAAGAGAAAGATCGTCTCTCCTCGGAAATCTCTCAGATCCTCGACGATTTGTTTGCTGCCCTTGAGGATGTTCCGCATGATCCGTGGAATACGCTCAATGTGTTTATCGATCAAACGAAGCCCGATGAGGAGGATTCCTATGTGATGACATTCGAGGATCGCGACTTTGTCCGATTATCCGAAATGCAAAGGCGTGAAGCATGGGCGCAGAAATATCTGGATCCCGACAAGGATCCGATCGGCGATGTCAAACATGATATTCTTCAGGAGCGCATCGACGGAATATTCCGGAGCTTGGCGGCCAAGATGGCCCAAACGGTGCCGGTCGAGTGCGGCAAAATTCTTTTGCACTGTGAACTGATGGAAGATTCGATCGTGCTTCGTCGGTGCTTTTATCCGGTGTCGGACAATCTTTTGCGGCAATCGAGGGATTTGATCGATGAATTCGGTTTGGCGGAGGAGCTTAGTGAAATCGTCGAGGAGCTGGCGGATGCCTTTGAGGAGCTTCAGAGTGAGGCATGGAACATCATCACGGTGATTTTGGAGAAGGACGGCGAGTTCAATGTCGATTTCGAGTATGTGGATTTTGACGAGATTTCTGCGGACGAGAGAAAAAAACGGTGGGTGGATAAGTATCTGTAAGCGGGTCGCAGGATAAAAGTCCCGCGAACAAAGCAAGATTTCGGTATAAAGTGAAAATGGGGTGATGCAAAGCGAAAAATCCTTTGCAGCAACCCCATTTTGATTTTCACGATATATGAAGGAGCATATTTCAGGTTTCGGATTTTGGCCCTTCCGAGGAGGACGGCTTCTTTCCGTTTTTCAAAGATAAAGCCCCCGTTCTTATTCTTCGCTCTCTCCTTGTCCGCCGTCGACCGAATCGTCCTGCACATCGTAGTCCGGCGTACCGTTTTCAAGGAAATATCCCATTACCTTTTCCTCAAGCTCGGCAAACAGCTGCGGATTGGCAAGCAGGTATTCTTTCACATTTTCTTTTCCCTGTCCGAGCTTGTCGTCCTGATAGGAGAACCAGGATCCGGATTTTTTGATGATGTTCGCCTCGACGCCCATGTCGATGATTTCGCCCACCTTGGAGATCCCTTTTCCGTAGTTGATGTCGAACACGGCGGTTTTGAACGGCGGCGCCAGTTTGTTTTTGACTATGCGCACTCTTGTTTTGCTTCCGAGCACTTCTTCGCCTTTTTTGATGCTTTCGATCTTGCGGACATCCATACGGATGGACGCGTAGAATTTGAGCGCGCGTCCGCCGGTGGTGGTTTCGTTCGGTCCGTTTCCGTAGCCGCCGATTTTTTCACGCACCTGGTTGATGAAGATCGTGATCGTTTTGGATCGGTTGATGGAGCTGGTCAATTTTCGGAGCGCTTTGGACATCAGCCGCGCCTGCAAGCCCATCTGCTGATCCATCATTTCACCCTCGATCTCGGCTTTCGGCACGAGTGCCGCAACGGAGTCGATGACGATGATGTCGATCACGCCCGAGCCGACCAGCGTATCGGCGATATCCAGCGCCTGCTCGCCGTTGTCCGGCTGTGAGATGATCAGAGTGTCGATGTCGACGCCGAGCGCTTTGGCGTAGGACGGATCCAGTGCGTGCTCCGCGTCGATGAATGCGGCGATCCCGCCGGCTTTTTGCGTTTCGGCGATCGCATGGAGCGCGACCGTCGTTTTTCCGGATGATTCAGGCCCGTAGATCTCGATGATCCTTCCTTTCGGAAGTCCGCCGATCCCCAGCGCCAGGTCGATGCCGATCGAGCCGGTCGATATGACCTCGATATTCATATTCAAATTTTCGCCGAGCATCATGACGGCACCTTTTCCGAAATCCTTTTCGATTCTTGCAAGCGTCGATTCGAGCGCTTTTTGTCGATCCTCTCCGGTCAGCGGCTCAAGCGGGATCCGTTTATCCTTCATAGCACTTTTTTTCTCTGCCATTGTTCCTCCAAGATATTTTGTATTTTCGTCCGAAAGGACGGTCCGACTGCGGCTTTGCTCTGCGCGCAGTCCGAATAAATATGTTTTTATTATACCATAAAATGTGTCGGCTGCATCCGATTTTCCATAAAATATATGAAGCTCGCGGATGGCTGAGCGTTTCGCGTCGGATGCAAGCGGAAACAAATTTTGTCTGTCATGTGTCGCCTACGGCAGACATCCGCGCGCATCGGCATCGGCTTCTGCCAAAGCGAGCGACCGTTTATCGAAAAAATCCGAAGCCTCTCTCGCGGAAAAGCTTCGGACTTGTTTTATCGGATCGGCGCGGGCTCGGAGCTGACGACCTCGACCATGATCGGCTCAAAGACCTCCGTCCTTTTGATATCGGCATCCTTTTTGCGCACATACAGCAGGCTGAGCAGCATGAGCACCGCGCCTGCGCCGAGCATGTGCAGCTCGGTGATGCCTTCGATCGTTTGCGCGAGCAGATAGGCGGCGGTGATCCCGCTCAGGAGCGCCAGCAGCGGGATCATATAGACCAGAAACGCCGCTTTGAGAATGTCGGGCGTCTGCATCTGTATCCGAACATAGTCGCCCTTTGCCGCGCCGAGGCTGTTTTTGACATCGACATTGATCTCGTCCATATTGCTTTTGCCGAGCTCGCATGCCTTACAGCTGCCGCAGGCGGATTTTCGTTTGATGTTGACGACGACATATTCGTCGTGTTGATCGATCACATAACCCATTTCATCCATTGCTCTTCTCCTCCTCGTTTCGGATCTGAAGGATCGTGGCGTCGATGACCTCATCGCCGTTCGCCAGTTCCTTTGCGATGTTGATGTATTTTTTTGCCATTTCAAAATTCTTCATATTCAAGTAGACGATCGCGATATTGTTGAGCAGCTCGACGGAATCCTTTTCGAGATCGAGCGCCGCCAGATAAAATTCGAGCGATTGCTCGAGGTCGCCCATGTACGCGTAGCAGATACCGAGCTCGGCAAGCAGCAGCGTGTCCTGATTATAGACGGAAAGTGCCTGCGAGTAGTCCTCGATCGCTTTGTCCAAATCGCCGGTCGCCTTTCGGCAGAAGCCGCGCGCAAAGAGGATCCGATATTTCAGCGGCAGGCTCAGCTCGCCGCTCAGGCTTTTTTCAAGGATCGCGAGCGCCGCTTCGTATTCGTGCCGATCGATCAGCTCCTCGGCGCGTACCAGCGCTTCGCCGGCGTCAAGCTCCGTCAGGATCGCGAGCGCTCTGTCTTTGATCTCGTCCTCGCCGTATTGCATCGCGGTTTTCAAATGCTTTTTCGCTTCTTCGGTCGTTTCCTCCGCAGCTTCCTTTTCGAGCAGCAGCATCCCGATCTGAAAGCTCGCGAGCGGTTCGCAGCCGTCCAGCGCAAGCACGCTTCGGAACGCCTGCTCGGCTTGCGCGATCAGCTCCTCCGACAGCTCCCGATCCTGCGTCGCTCCCGCAAATTCCAGCGCGACCTGCCCGAGGTTGAAAAGCGGATATTTGGAATCCTTATCGAGCAGTGCGGCGGCGCGCAGATAGATGAGCGCGTCCTTGTAGGATCGGCTGTCATAGCTTTTCATCGCCAGCTCCGATGCCATGGCGGCGGGCCGATCAACCGCTTTTCGGAGAAAGGCTTCATATGCGCCGGCAAATCGAAACGAAGGGTCGATGCCGAGCAGATACAATGCCGCCGATGCGATCTGTCCGGTCGTAAAGCCCGCGGAGGAGGTCGCCATCGCCCGAATGTCGGTCACGAGGATCGGGATCACGAAATCGGACGGCACATCGTCGAACGCGTCGAGCAGATGCTCCTCCAAATTCAAAAATGCCAGCCGATCCGTCATCTCTCTCAGATAATCATCAAGCCTTGCTCTCATATTTCCTCCCCACCGCCGCAAAAGACTCGTCGCCACGCCGCGGATAGGCGTAGTTGATGATGACCGTCGTCGATTGCTTCTTGATTTTTTTGTTTTTCATATATTGTAGCACATCATATTCAAAATTGGACCACCCGATTTTTTTGAACGCCTCCTTCGGCGCGGTGTTTTCATCAAATCCGAGCGCCCGAAGCAGCGCGCCGTCCTTGAGCAGCTCGAAGATCTCCTCCTTGCGAGCGAGATTCTCCGCCTTGAGAAAGTCGGGCACATTCGGATTTCTGCCCATCAACAGATAGTCGAGGCGCAAAAGCTCCGAAAAAAAGCACAGCCACTCTTTTTTTGCGGCGAGCTGATCCAATGGGTCGATGACGGTGCGATCGCCGTCGCCCATGCGCTTTCTTGCGCCTGTGTGATCTCTTGCGTCTTTGTGCTCTCTCTCGTCCGTGCGCTCTCTTGCCCCTGCAAATTCGGCGCACATCCGCTCCGCCCGCGCAGTCGTTGCGTTGACCAGACGCTCCGCCAGCAGCGCAAGCCCCCGAAATTCTTCGTTCTTCTTACTCAGGTCGATGCGTTCGTCCTCGATCACTCGGTGCAGCGCATAAAACAGCGCATAGCCGTCCTCCTTGAAAAAGTCCGCCAGATAGCCGAGGCTGTTTCGATAGCGCCCCTTGTTGTAATAGCGATCGACCATATTTTCGACGCATTTGAGCTCGTACAGCTCCTCCGCCGTGATAAAACGATTGGCGATGATCTCATACGGCGGATAGTCGCGATACACATAGCCGTACTGCGCCGCCTGATGGTAGATCGGGCTGCCCTTGAGCATTTTCAGAAAGCCCAGCTGCAAAGCATCCGGACGGAGCGCAAAGACCCGATCGAAGGACTCGATGAAGCGCGCCTTGCTCTCATACGGCAAGCCCGCGATCAGATCCAAATGCTGGTGGATATTGCCGAGGCTCTTGATCCTGCGGACATTGTCCTCGAGCTTCTCAAGCTTGCCGCCGCGATTGATCGCAAGCAGCGTGTCGGGATTGGTCGATTGGACGCCGATCTCAAATTGAAAAAGCCCCGTCCGCGCATTTTGCAGCTTGGACAGGATATTTTGCTGCAAGAGATGCGCCGTGATCTCAAAGTGAAAATTGATCTGTCCGTCGTCGAGCGCAAGCATTTTGTCGATCATCCGTTCGGCACGCGCCGAATCGGCATTGAAGGTACGATCGACGAATTTGATCTGCTTGGCGCCGGCTCGAACCAGCTCCGACAGCTCCTCGTACACTCTTTTTTCGTCAAAGTAGCGCACGCCCTTGGAGGTGGCGGACAGACAGTAGGAGCAGTTGTAGGTGCAGCCGCGCGAGGTCTCGTAGTAGACGATCCGATCCCTGATCTCGGACGGCTCGATCGGATCGTAGGCACGCGGCACGATCGAGAGATCCTGCGTCACCATCTCCTCCTCCATCTTTTTCGGATCGGAAAGATTGCAGACCGCATCGCCCTTTCGGTAGAAGAGATTCGGGATCTCAAACAGCAGCGCCTCCCGCTCCGCGATGAATTCGCACGCTTTGAACGGACGCGCACCGCTTTTCGTATGATCTCCGAGCGCGCGATCGAGTGCAAAAAAAGCCTTCTCCCCTTCGCCGGCGACCACGAGATCGATCGCCGGATGCTTTTGCATCAGCTCCTTCGTCTCGAAGCTGACCTCCGGCCCGCCGAACACGATCATCAGCTCCGGGCGCGCCTTTTTCAGCGTCTGCGCCAGCTTGAGCGTGCTTTCGATATTCCATATATAACACGAAAAGGCTACCATATCGTAGCCTCCGCTCAGAATCCTGTAAAATATGCTCTCCGTATCCTCATTGATCGTATACTCCTCGACCTTTACGCATGCGCTCGAAAGGCATTTGGACAAATAGCGTATCGCCAAATTGGAATGGATGTATTTTGAATTTAACGAGGTAAATAAGACTTTCATAGCTCTCCGTTAAGATACCTTTTCGCAAACAGAAATCGCTGTTCGAAATATTTTGCGCTCATCTCCTCGACGACCACCTGCATCACCGAGCCCGACGAGGCGTGAATGAATTTTCCCTCGCCGATATAGATTCCGCTGTGCGTCACCTTGCTCGGCACAAAGCCGCCGGTCGCGCCGCTCGTCGTTCCCGCAAACAGCGGCAGCACATCCTCCTCGTCGATCGTGATATTCGCCGGATCGCCGGTGTGCCGCGTGTCGAAGAATACGAGGTCGCCGACCTGAAGCTTGTCCCTTTCGACCGCGATCCCGCCCTTGCTCTGCTCAAACGAGGTGCGCGCGATCGTTTGCCCCGCGGAGCGAAACACATGGTAGATCAGCCCCGAGCAATCGAATTCACTCGGCCCCGCCGCACCGTAGCGATAGGCCTTGCCGAGCTGATCCTGCGCCAGCAGCAAAATATTGCGCTGCAAAACGGTCAAGCCGGCTGCGGTCGTCTGAGGCGGTGCACCGCTAAGCGCCGTTTTGTTTGAATTGCCCTGCATGTCGAGCAGGAGCACCGACGCCGTTTCCGCCGATGCGGCCGCATAATCGTCCACAAAAAAGCTCAGGCTGCGAAACACCGCGGAGAGCTCCTCCGCCGACGCGCAAAGCGGGCTGAGCAGCGCGACGATCAGCGCGCTTGCAAGATATTTTTTCATCCGTTTCCCCTTATAATATATCGGACAGCTTTTTGCTCATCACCTTCAGCGCTCTGGCGCGGTGGCTGATGCGGTTCTTCTCCTCCGCCGTCAGCTGCGCGTAGGTTCGGTCGTAGCCGCTCGGAATGAACAGCGGATCGTAGCCGAAGCCGTTCTCGCCCTTTTCGTTAAAACCGATCATGCCCTCGCAGATCCCCTTGTAATAGCCCTCCCGTCCGTCGGGAAATGCCAGCGCGATCACTGAAACGAATCGTGCGCTGCGTTCCTCGAACGGAACGGACATCAGGTTCTGCTTGAGCAGCTTGTTGTTCCTGTGATCATCCGCCGACTCACCGCTGTAACGCGCGGAATAAACACCCGGCGCGCCGCCCAGCGCGTCGACCGAAAGCCCGGAATCATCGGCGATCGCGATTTTGCCGGTCAGCTCCATCACGCGCTTCGCCTTGATCATCGCGTTTTCTTCAAAGGTGCTTCCGGTCTCGTCGATCGCAAGCCCCTCCAGCCCGACCTCCTCCAGCGAGAGCAGACGGATCCTGTGCTTTTCCAAAATGCTCCGGATCTCCGCAATCTTGTGTTTGTTTGACGAAGCGAGCACAAACTCGATCTCGCCCGCTTCATTGGTATACGGCGTATTGTCGTAGATCTCCTTTTCTTTTTTGACGGCGGTCTGCGGCGGATAGATCTGCAAAAGGATCTCCTCGCCGAGCACCTCCCTCTGCAGGCTTATCAGCTTCTCGCAGCCTTGCCGCGCAAGCCCCAGCAAATGCTCGAACTGCTCGAGCCTGAACGGCTTTTCCTCACCTGTCGATTGGATCTCGACAAATTCGCCGCTCCCGGTCATCACGACATTCATATCGACATGCGCGTTGGAATCCTCGGCAAAGCAAAGATCCAAAATATATTCGTCCTCCACGATGCCCACGCTCACCGCACTCACCATCTCCACGATCGGAAATTTGCGGATCAGCTTTTCCTTTTTCAATTTGTCGCAGGCGAGCGCGAGCGCCACAAAGGCACCGGTCACCGAGGCGGTCCTCGTTCCGCCGTCCGCCTGGATCACATCGCAATCGATCCAGATCGTTTTTTCGCCGAGCAGCTTCAGATCAATCACCGAGCGGAGCGCCCGTCCGATCAGACGCTGGATCTCATGCGTCCTGCCGTCGATCTTCCCGCGCACGGAATCGCGCACCTTGCGCTCCTTTGTCGAGCGCGGGAGCATCGAATACTCCGCGCTGACCCAGCCCGTTCCCGTATTTTTCAAAAACGGCGGCACCTTATCCTCGAAGGATGCCGTACAAATGACCCTTGTTTCCCCAAATTCCACCAAAACAGAGCCCTCCGCATATTTGCTGAAATCCTTTGTGAATCGTATTTCTCTGAGCTCATTATGCTTTTTCATTCTCTATCTCCCAAAATACCTGTCTATTCCGTCCGCGATCGCCATCGTCAAGGTCGATTGGTAATGCTCCTGCGTCACGAGATTCGCTTCGTTTGCATTGGTCAAAAAGCCCAGCTCCAGCAGCACCGCCGGCACCTTCGTTCGGTTGAGCACCACCAATTTGTTGCCGCTCTTCACGCCGCGATTGACCGCGCCCGTGCTCTCGATCAGACTGCGGTGGATCTGCTCCGCCAAATACTGATTGTCCGGTGTCGAATACGCATAGGTCTCGATCCCCGAAATCGACGCCTTGGTCGTCGCGTTGTAATGGATCGAAACGAAAATATCACCGTCCATATCATTGGCAAGCGCCGCCCGCTCGGTGAGCGTCGGATACACATCCGAATCCCTCGTCATGATTACCTCATAGCCGCGCTGCTGCAGCATATCTCTCAGCGCAAGCGCCGTCTTCAGCGTCAAACTCTTTTCATATACGCCGTTGATCTTGGAGATCGCGCCCGGATCCTTTCCGCCATGCCCCGGATCGAGAATGACCCTCGGCGTGGTCAGATTCGTTTTCGTCAGGCTGATGATGATCCCGTAGGGATTCTTGCTGATCGTATAAGTAACCTCTTCCTTCAAACGGACGATCAGCTGCGCATCCTTGTCCAGACGGACCAGCTGATGCTCCGCGACCAATCGATCCTGAAGATCATAAGTATATTCCGCCGGCTCGCTCAGCAGATTCGACTCCAGCACCTTCTGCGGGATGTCGATAACAATCTGCTGCGCGCTCTCTTCAATTCTTGCGTCTTCAAGGCCCATAACATTGATGGTCATACTCGCACTGTTTCTGTCCCGCGTGTAGGACACCTTGGATCCGAAGTCGGAGCCTTGAGGAAGCACGACGCTGTTTCCGACGCCGTGCAAAGCATTTTGTATATCCACCACACTCGATAGCCCGTTAAAAATCTCATCCGGGATCGATCCGTTTGACGCAAACGAAGTCAAAGTACACAACATGATCGCAAAAAATATTCCCAGAACTGTCTTTTTCATTCGTTTTGTCCTCCTAACCAATAGCATAACATCAAAAAAAATTTTTTTCAATTTTTAGCGTGCTTTGTAATGTGATTGTAAGATTGTCAACACAAAAAAATACTCGGCGGGAACACCGAGTATCTTATGTATCCTTTGACGAATATCCTTGGCCGTCATCTACTCCTCTATGTTTTTTTCTTCCTGGCTCTTTACCGCTTCATACGCCCGGATGATTTTCGTCTGAAGCTCCGATCGCATTTCCACATTGATCGGATGAGCAATATCTCTGAACTCCCCCTCATAAACTTTTCGGCTCGGCATCGCGATGAAAAGTCCATTTTGTCCTTCGATAATTTTGATATCGTGAACAACAAATGCGTCGTCAAATGTAACGGAAACGATTCCCCTCATTTTACCTTCGTCTGACAATTTTCTTACCCTTACATCTGTAATTTGCATAATTGACCACTCCTTTTGCATTTAACTTGTTTGGCAATAGTGTACAATAAAGATTTATATTTTGCAACACAAAATATACAAATTTTATTTCAACTTTATCTTTATTCAAAATTTTATTATTTACGGCTGATAACGCTCCAAAAAATTTCGGCTGATCTCAATGTCGATCGTCTCCGTATCGTTAAGCGTCATCAGCGAAAAATAATTCGTCGTCGTTTTCTTTTCCGTCCTGAGCTCGATGAAGACCGCCTTGGCGATCACCCGCGCGTCGAATTCCCGCATCAGATCCTCCATGCCCTTGAAAGTTCCGCCGGCTCGCATAAAATCGTCCACCAAGATCACCTTCGCGCCCTTTTTGATCGCTCGGCGCGGCAGCGCCATGCTCTGGATCGTGCCGTTCGTGCTGGACATGTAGTTGATCGCAAGCGACGGGCCTTCGGTGATCCGCGCGTTCTTTCGCACGATCACGAGCGGCAGATTCATCGCCTGCGCCGTCATCACGCCGATCGGAATCCCCTTCGCCTCGATCGTGACCACGCAGTCCGCTTCTTTGTAATCAATGACGCTGGCGAACAGATTGCCCACCGTCTTGCAGATGCGCGGGCTTGAGACCAGATCGTTCAGATACAGAAATCCGCCGACCAGCTTTCGCTCCTCGTTGTCGATCACCTGCATCAGCTTTTCGATCTCGGCGATCGCCTGCGGCTTGGAGATATACGGGATCAGCTTGATGCCGCCCGACGCGCCGGCGATCGTGATCACCTTGCCGAGCGCCAGCTTTTCAAAAACATTCTTGACGACCGCGATGTCCTCGCTCAGGGTGGACTTTGCCGTGTTGAACAGCTCCGTAAAATATCCTAAAGTAAAAATTCTGTTCGGATGATCCGAAAGCACCTTTACGATCGCGCCGATGCGCTCACTCTTTTTATATTTCATATCCGACTCCTAATCCGTACATTTGTAATGATTATAAAGCAAACCTTCTTAAATTTCAAGAATGTTCTACGCAAAATTTGTTTTTCTTCTTCGATTTGTCCGATCGGCGTGCAAAATCGCCGGCTCGCGGCGGCATAAAAAACGGCGCAGCGGTTTTGATAACCGCTGCGCCGCAGCCGTGACGCTTTTGCCCGATCAGGCAGATCGCAGCTCAAATGATGATTCTTTTCTACAAAAGCTCGAGTCGCCTGGAGTAGATCGTGTCGAAGGTGCCTTCCGCTTCGTCCGGCAACTCGTTCAGCCGATCCCGTATCCGATCGCCCTTTTCCTGCAGCTTGATCAGCTCCTGATAGAATTGTCCCGATTCGGTCGGGCGACAGTAGTAAAAGCCTTGCAACAGATCGCAGCCGACATCCTGAATGATCTTCAGCTCCTCCTCCGTCTCGACGCCTTCGGCACAGACGACCTTGCCGAATTTGTGGCAGGCATAGACGATGCTCGAGATGAAATTGATCTTTTCCTTCGATTCGACCATTTCACGAATCAGGCTCCGATCGAGCTTTACGATGCCGACCGGATGCTTGAGCAAAAATACCAGCGAGGCGTAGGCATTGCCGAAGTCGTCGATCGCGACATCGATCCCCATATTTTTGCAGCTCTCGATAAATTGATAGACCTTCGTCGGAAATTCATCGTAGTGCGTTTCCGTGATCTCCAGGATCAAATGCTCGCCGCCAAGTTCGTAGCGCTTGATCGTTTTTTCGATAAACGGAATGAATTCCGCATCCAGCACCTGATGATAGCTGATATTGATCCCTACCTTGAAGCTCGGAACATGCCTCAAGATCCGCTTGCAGATCCGAACCGCCTGCTCGAACACCCATTGCCCCGCGGCATTGATCAAGCGATTTTTTTCAAGAATCGGAATAAAAATATCGGGCGGAATATCCTCTCCCCGGTATTTCCACCGCAGCAGCACCTCGCCGGAGCTCATCGTTGCGTCTTCCAAGGACAGCGTCGGCTGAATGACGATTCGGAAGTTTTCCATATTGTTAAGCACATTTTTGTTCAGCTCCATCATCATCTGCGTTTTTTGCTTTTGCAGTCCGATATTTTGAGACGAATGCGTCAGATACTTCATCGTCGGCTTGCGCTTCGCCATTTCGAGCAGATCGACCATGTTGACCAGAATTTCCTGTGCCGACAAATCTTTTTCGATATGCTTCATCAATCCCATTGCGCATGGGATATTGATGGAAATATTGGCCTCCGCATAGGTTTTGTGGATAACGGATCGCATCCGGGTGATCATTTTTTCGGGATCGCTTTTGTGTGTAGGAAGCGATATGGCAATATAGCGCATTCCCTCCAAGCGACAGAAATAAAATTTGTTTCCGAATTCCTTGATCAATTTTTTGGATATTCTGCTCAAAAGCTCGTCCGCACCGTTTCTCCCCAAAATCTCGTTGATTTCGGAAAAATTGTTGAGCGCAAAGCCGATGATCTCGGTCAGCTCGCCCTTTCCCTGAAGCTCCCTGAGCTTTGTTTCCGCGCCGAATTCTCTCGGAAAGTTGGTCACCGGATCGACGACGAAATCCTTCTCCTGCCGCACGATGCCTCCGGAAAAAAAGAGCGGCTCGGTCCGATTTTCGTTCCACCGGATCATTCCCATACAATGGATCCATATCTCATCGCCGTTTTTATCCGTCACGCGATAGCGCAAATCATGGATGTCCTTTTCCTGTTTCAGAAGCTCCTGAACATCCTTGCGGAAAAGCGCCAGATCCTCCGTATTTTGGATCCGGCTCTCCCACACGCCGAACAGGTCGCTGACGATGTTGCTCTGAAATCCGAATATGTCGCGCATCTCGTCGGATATGTAAGATAAATTGGTCTTCAGATCGCTGATGTACGGATAGTAATCGGACATGGATACGGATTTGATGAACAGCACCGGATCAAAATAGTTGTCTTCCAAAAAGCTTCGCAGCTCCGGATGATCCTTTTGCGATGCCGACTCGTCGCCCGTCGTTTTGATCTTGTAGCGGCTGCGGGCGGACAGCCTGTTGACGCGCTCATAGTATTGCGCTTTGTTTTCGTACATCCGAAGCTCCGCTTCGGAGACAAGCGCCGTCAGCTCGATCGGCTGCGCGTCGCTCCAGATGCTGCCGATCGCCATATGACAGGATGCGTTCTCGATGATCTGTGCGAGCAGCTCCGTTTTTTTCTGAAAAAGCTCCTCCGGGATGTCGACGCTGATCGCGACAAATTCATCGCCGCCCAGACGATAGAGCCTGCCGTCGCCGAAGGTTTTGTTCATCAGCTCGCTGCAATCCAAAATCAGCTGATCGCCTGCCGCATGCCCCATATTGTCATTGGTTCTTTTGAGCCCGGAAATGTCGGCGTACACGACGCCCACCGAGCGACAGTCTTTCTTTTGTGCGACAAATTCGCTGTACGCGTGGCGATTGAAAAATCCGGTCAGATAGTCGTGATAGCTGACATATACCATACGATGAGCGATATCTCTGCGCTTGATCAGCGTGCTGATGTATCGGCTCGCCTCCGTCAAGGCGCGTGTCACATAGTCAAAATCCTTGATCCCCGAAAATTTGTCCGCCGCCGGATTGTCCACGCCGACAAAGCCGATCAGCTTTTCGTCGAACCGAAGCGCAACGGCGACCAGATCGCTGATCTCCTGCGACTCCAGCATCATATAGGCGTCAGGAGAGCTTGCGCGATATTTTTCAATGTCCTCCAGCACGACCGCCTCGCCCGCTTCCAGCATATCCCACCAGTCGCGGACCGCCTCCAGGCTTTCGTCCTGAAGAAGCTCCTTTTGCGGCGTCACGCCGAGCCTGCAATGCTCGTAGGTGTTGCTGACCCGATTCGGTGCGGTAAATTCAAAGAGGTAGGCGCGATCGCAGTCCAGCTCCGTGCACAAGTATTCCATGATCTCCTCGATCGCCTGCTCCGGATCTCCGATAAACATCTTTTCCAGCAGCTGCTCCTTCAACCGGTTCATTTTGTATCTTTGCTTTATCACGCCGTCACTCCCCTCATATTCGCTTTGCGTTTTATCCCGTTTCCAAAATCGTTTCCAAATGCTTTTTCAAATAGTAGCCGACCACATCCGAAAATCGTTCGCTCTGCCGGATGTAGGCAAAGTCCTTGCCGAAAATTTTTTGCTGCGCCTTCAGCTCCGTGTCCTTACCCGTAAACACGCCGAGCACCGCGACTCCCTTTGCACGCAGTGCACGGATACGGCGCGCCGTGTCCTCGATCGCCGCATCACCCGTATAGGAGCTCGTCCGCGCCGCTGCCGAATCGGAATGCCCGCCGACGCGCTCATCATTGGGCTTGCCATCGCTCAGAACAATCAGGATCCTGTGCTCCTGCGGCATTTGCAGCAGCATCTTTCCGACCGCTGCGATCGCATAGCCGTCGCGATTGCTCCCCTCCGCCATATAACTGAATATCCTTTTGTTGCGAGTCGGCGGATCGAGATAGTCGCGATAGATCTTGAGCACGGTGTAATCGAACAGATTGTTGAAGCTGCTGACCCGGCAGGGCACATTCACCTGCGAGAGCGCCTGCGCGATGATGTATGCCTGCGCCGCGACCCGGCTCTGGTTGTCCGCCTGCGAGCCGCTCGCATCGAGCAAAATATCGACGACCGCCTCGCCGCGCGTATCCCGAATATTTTTGTAAAAGATCCGTTGCGCGCCGAGCACCTCCCTCCGCCATGCCCGCTCCGGCATGATCAGCCCGTTGTCCAGCTTCGTCCGCGAATACTCCAGATCCTGCGACAAAATTTTTTTCAGCTCATTCGACATCTTACTTATATTTCGTCTGAATATATGATTTTGATAATTATAATTTTCAATATTTATTTGCGTCTGCTCCGTCAGCACTTTTTTGCGGTAGCCCTCGACCTGTGTAAAGCGGTCGGTGATGTGCAGCCGCTCGCCGCTGTGCAGTCCGACCGACAGCTCCTTCTCCAGCTCCCGCCGCTTGCCCCCGGCGACGCTCGGCGGCCCGTAGCGCTCGATGATGCGACGCTCGAGCGCGTCCCTGTCCGCCTCCGCCTGCTCAAACGGCGCCTCCGCCATATCCTTCTCCGCCTGCTCCAAGATCTTGTCGATATCCGTTTGGTTGAACTCCGCGGACATCACCTGCTCCTCGTGGACCAAAAATTCCGTTTTGCGTGCGATATTCGTTCGCGTGCGCTCCTTTTTCGGCTCGGGAGCCGCCGGCGCTTCCTGTCCGTCCAGCAGCTCCGCCAGCCGTTGAAAATGAAAATGCTTTTCGAGCAACGCGTCCAATTTTTGCGGCAGATCTTCGTCCTCGGCGGAAAAGGTCAACAGCTCCGAAAGCAGCTCCATGACACGGCGATTCGTTTTCGGTACGCTGCCCGATTTGTGCGCGTAATAGGCGTAGCGGATCTCCTCGGACACATCGGTGCGCTTTCGTTTTTTCGCATCAAAAGAAAGCGCCTGCTCGGCAGCCTCGCGTGCCAGCGCCTCCACTCCCTCAAATCGTTTTTTCAGCTTGGGCAGCATCCGCTCCTCCAGCGCCAGCGCAAACAGCTCCGCAAAGATCGCCGCATCGCCGGTCGCCTGCTTCTTTCGCTTCCGATACGAGATGGTCCTGTCCGCATTTGTCTCCCGATACAGCTCGCCGAGCAGAATGCTGCGGTAGCGATCCAGCGCGTCGATCGCCGTGTGCCCGATCAGCTCCGGCTCCGGCACAAAATCGTAGGCCCGGTTGATCGTCCAGATGATATTCTGCGCCCGAAGCTGCCGCTCCTCGGTCATTTGTCCGCGCGTCACGAAAACATCGCCTCCCCGTCCGCGTTTTTCGGAAGATGCAGCACGATCACATCCTCGACGAGCTCCTTCTCAAACGGATCGAAGGTTTTGTCCGTAATCCCCATCCGAATGGCGGCGGACGGCGAAAGCCCGCGCTTGATCGAGCGGATCGCCGCAAGCAGCCCGCGCAGATCGACCGCCCTGCCCGACAGCTC
This sequence comes from Filifactoraceae bacterium, assembly GCA_041845175.1. GTDB lineage: Bacteria > Bacillota > Clostridia > Peptostreptococcales > Filifactoraceae > JAUNKE01. The sequence continues at coordinate 2,921 of JBGZCE010000098.1, read as the reverse complement.
CGAATTTTGAAATTTCAGCTGCAGATCCAAAAAGAGATCGACAAAGCGCTGCTTGTACTCCTCCTTCAGATCGCCGATCTCAAAATCCAATATCAGACCGAGCCGTTCGCGCGTGAGCGGCGGAATGTCGATGACCATAAATCGGGATACGAGCGCTTCATTGAGCTCGCGCGTGCCGACATAGCCGTAATTCATCGTCGCGATAAAACGCGTCGCCTCGTTCAGCGCCACCTTGTCATAGCCGGGCACATCAATGATCCGTCGATAGTCGAGCGCGGAATGCAGCACCGCGACCGCATCGTTTTTTGCCATATTGATCTCGTCCAGTATCCCGAAGCCGCCGTGGATCGCCGTTTCGTACACCATCCCGCGACGAAATTGCACGCGGCCGTCCGCAAAGGTGTCCGTCCCGATCAGCGAGCTGCTGTCCGTATTGACATTGAACGACACATTCCACGCCGGTCTGCCGAATGCCGCCGCCAAATTGTCCGCCAGCACATTCTTGCCCGTCGCCTTCGCGCCGCTGAGCAAAATATGCTCGCCCTCGAGGATCGCCACGATCGCCATCTCCCACACCTCTTTGCCGTAATAGCGATAGCGCGGCTTGGGCACGCGACTTCGCACCTCGTCATCGCATTGATAAAATTCTCGAAATCGCACGATCTCTCCGATCAGCTTCTCCGATATGTTCTGTGTGCGCAAAAAATCCAGCATATATTCCATCCTTTGTATATGATTTTAATTCAGTTCTACCCAAAACGGCGCGCAGCAATCGGCATCCCATCCCTTGATCGAGCGCCGACACGCATAGCGGATCGCACTCGAATCCTCGCTCACGAGTCACCACTCGAATCCTCGCACAGCGGCTCGCATTCAAATTCTCGCTCACGAGTCCTCACTCGAATCCTCGCACAGCCGCAGCCCTCCGTCCGTAGTACTCACTAAACTTCGGCGATTCGCCGATTTCTCCGTATCCCTGCGCCGACGAAGCCCGGAAGCACCGAGCCCGTCGCAACACAACCGCTCGCGTTCGAGCGCCGACACGCATTCGAATCCTCGCTCACGATTCATCACTCGAATTCTTGCACAGCGGCTCGCATTCGAACCCGGACTCATGCGCACACCCGCACACAAAAACAGCGCAACGATCTCTCGCTGCGCTGCCGAATGATTCGATCCTCGGATCTTATTTGGACGGAAGGTAATGCAACAGCATTCCTGCCACATTGCTGATCGGCATGGTTTGAAGAATGATCTTGCCCGGTCCTTTTACTACGGTATTGAAGATCCCTTCGCCGCCGAAGAGCGCGTTTTTGATCCCCGGTACGGTGACGACATCCATCGTACAGGTCTCGTCCATCGCTACCAGATAGCCCGTGTCGACGATCATTTCCTGTCCGGCTGCCAGATCGTATTCCACACCGTGTCCGTCGATCTCGATAAACACGGTTCCGCTTCCGCTCAATTTCTGCATGATGAATCCTTCGCCGCCGAAAAATCCTTTACCCAAGCTTTTTTGGAAAAACATCGAGAGCTCGACGGTCGTTTCCGATGCGAGGAATGCGGATTTCTGTACGATGACGGATTTGCCCGGTTGAAGCTGGATCGCCCGGATCTCGCCCGGGAAGCTGGATGCAAAAGCGATCATCCCGTCGCCGCCCTGAGCGGTATATCGGTTTTGGAATGCGGACTCGCCCGAAAATACTCTGCCGAGCATTTTTTTCACGCCGCCGTTTGAAATCGTTTCCATTTTCATATTCGAGCTCATCCAGCTCATGCTGCCCGACTCCGTAATCATCGATTCGCCGCTTGCGAGCTCACAAATCACCACCGGCAAATTGCCACCGCGTACTTCGTACTTCATAATCTTCTCCTTTACGAAAAATAAATTTGATGTTCTACAAAAACACTTGCCCGCGATCTCGCGCGCAAATGCTGAAACCGTTTCTCAAAGGATAGCATACCACATAATTGTGCGCCTGCATATAGTCCGAACGGACCATTTTTATACATTCGGATTGATCCATCCGTTGGAGATCATGTGCACCACCAGACCCATGACGCTGTGAAAGCCCGTTTTTTTCAGCATATTCGCAAGATGCCGCTTGACGGTGTATTCGCTGATAAAAAGCTCCTGCGCGATCTCGGCGCGCGAATAATTTTTGCACAGCAAGCGCAGAATGACCAGCTCGCGATCCGTCAGCGGTGCTTCGCCGTGATGTACCGTGATCTCCATCGGCTCGGGAAAGATCTGTTCGCCCTCCATCACGCGCAGGATCACCTCGATCATATATTCCATGCTCCTGCTTTTGTACACGAAGGCGTCCGCGCCCGCCTGTCTTGCGCGCGGAACATAAGAGATCTCATCGAAGCCGGTCATCACGATGATCTTGATGTCCGGGCAGCTTTTCTTGATCATTCGGGTCGCGTCCAGTCCCGATTCCTCCCCCTCCGTACAAATATCCATCAACACCGCATGCGGGTGATACTGCTTGCACCACACATCCGCCAGCGATGCCGATGCCAGACTGCCGATCACCTCAAAGCGACCGTCGGTCTCGAGCGCCCGCTGATAGGAATCTCTTATCGAGGCGTGGTCGTCTATTATGCCCATTGTAATCATATCATTTCTCCTTCGGTATCGTCGCGCGGATCGTAAATGCTCCGTCGATATCTACGCGGAAGCTTCCGCCCACTTTTTTCAGCCGTTCCTCCATAATCAGCAGTCCGTTGCCCCGGCGCAGCTCGCCCTCCGGTGTCACGCCGTCGTTTCGGATCTCCAAACCATAGTTCTTCCCGTCCTCCGAGAACAAAATGTCGATCTCCTTCGCCAAGCCGTGCCGGACCGCATTGGTCGCCGCCTCGCGAACGATCTTGCCGAAGATTCGCGCATCGCGCTCGCCCTCCGGCTCATTGCCTTC
>JBGZCE010000097.1:0-9032 GCA_041845175.1 Filifactoraceae bacterium | reverse complement strand
GTCGTGATCGATCTTCTCTGGGATCAATTCAATGTAGGAAAAGGAATTGACGCTCCTGCAAACATTCTTCAAAATCAAAACAATTAGTTGCTTGAAGGCACATGTAAGAAAGGCTTGAAAAGCAAGTAGGATGAGCCCGATCAAAGGATCATCCGAAAAAATAAAAAGACCGCAGGCGGAGGAAAGCCTACTCCGCCTGCGGTCTTTTTTGCGTTTAAGATCGAGCATCGCCTGAATTGAAAATCATCAGGCGAGTACTGTGCGAGCATCGTGTGCAAATATGGCACGCTTGCGACCCGGGAGCTCATATTCGACTGCGATAAAGAGATTCAATGAATTTGTGCTCGGCATTTCTTTTCGCTGGCGACCAAGATCCTTTGTGCGTGCGGAACCTGTGCGCAAAGCTCCGGGCACAAATGCCGCCCGCGCAAACACAGCGTTCAAAAACCTGTATATTAAGATTCCGTTTTTCTTTTGAAGTAATCCGTCAGCACTTCATGCTTGACTTTTTTCGCATCGAATTTCAAAAGCTGAAATTGCTTGTTGAGGATCGGTCCGGACAAAAATGCGATCACGATCGTGCCGACGCCGAAGCTGCCGCCCAGCAGATAGCCGATCGTTACCGCAACGGACTCGTTGATCAGCTTCATCACACCGACCGAAAGATTGAACCGCTTCGCCAATACGACCATCAAGCCGTCGCGCGGCCCCGAGCCGAGCCCCTGCCCCATATACAGCCATATCCCGAAATTCAGGATGATCATTCCGAGAAACAAAAAGGCGAATCGAGGCACAAAGCCGTCGCCCGGATCGATCAGCCCCGTCCAACGGAACAAATCGATATACAGGCCGATCAACAGCATATTGAGGATCGTGCCGATGCCGATGCCCGTGCCCAGCGCATACTCGATGCCGACCAGCAATGCGGAGATCAGGATCACCGCCTGCCCGATCGTAATACCCAGCGTATTGGAGAGCCCGCTCGACAAAACATCCCACGGGCCGTAGCCCAAATTTGCGCTCAGAATAAAGGCCACGCCCAACGAACAGAGCATATAGCCCACATTCAGATAAAAAATTTTTTGCAAATAATATTTGACGGATCTGTTTTCCATAAGAACTCCTTGAAATAATGTTGCGCCGCGCGTGGCTTTATGATTTGCCGCTACGAAACGAATCAAGCGAAATGAATTTTGCGCCCCGCCGCGCTGTGTGTGAGCCTGCCCGGCCCGCACTCGATTACCCGATCGCCGACGAAGAATGGCAACATTTGCGTGTTTTTGCGCCGCGCTTACGCTCGCAAAAACAGATTTTTTTATTATAGTACGATATTTTTACAAAGTCAACACTTTTAACGGTAGCAAAAGACAAAAATTTTTGATATAATCAAAATCATTGATAAAGAAAAAAACGAAGGAACAAATATCGGGCGGGCAAAAATCCCGCACACAAAAAGCATGAACAGGATCCGAGCGAGTGCTCCGGCGCCATAAGAACGAAACGGAGCATACGGCTTTCGACCGGAAGAATCCTCGCGCTCCTCGTACACGGAAGCGTGAGGATGACGCGGATCGAACAATCGATCCGTCCGCAAAGGATACGAAGAAAAAGTAAGACGGTAACAACACGACCCAAGCACAACAAAAATTGCGACGCAGCCTCACGGCGCATCGCACGAACGATAAATCATTCGGTTCAAACTGACCCGGAAAAGGAGGGACCATGCGAAGCAAACACAAAATTTGGATACTGACCCTGATCGTCACCATAGGCTTTTTGGCGAGAGACACCGTGCGCATCGCGGGTCCGATCGACATGCAGCCGACCTATATCACATTATTTCTTTCTTTTGTCCTGTCTTTTTTCCTTGTAATCCTTACGGAAAACAAAAAAACGCATAACCACCGCAAGATCGTTTTGGCGCCGGTGGCGGCTTCGGTCGCGCTGCTCAGCATCCTGGGAGCCTATGTGCTGAATATCCCGTCGTATTCGGACGGCGCGTTTCTGACGGTGTTGCTCGAGAATTTGCTCAAGGCGCTGAACAATCTGGCAGACTTCGGTTTTCTGATCGTCCTGGCGGCGGCGCTGTTCGGCGTTCTCGTCGGCTCGGACAAAAATTTGCGCACGACCTACAGCTACAAATCGAGCAAGCATACGAGCAAGGAATCCTACAAAAAAAGATTTCGCAAAAAATAGTGCAAAAGCGCGAGCCGGAGTAAAGCACGCCTACAAAAAAAATCCTGCCGCCTCTTCAATGGCAAAGCGTGGGCGGGGTAGCGAGAGAGCAAGTCGGCATCTCAGAGCACAAGTGCTCGCGCGAATTGTAAAAGTCGGTATTTGTAAAAGCTACTATATAAAAGGAAGAAACTCCGACAAGCCGTGCAAAATATCGAGCACCCGATCCTCTTTATGCAAGAGGATTTTTTGTTTCGAAAAAAATCCGCGGAACGCAAAAATTTTTTCAAGGGGCTGTTTGAATTTTTGTCTGCAAGGATATATTCTTAATAGAACAAATTACTAATAACGAAAAGAAATTTGGACGCAAAATTTTTTGAGCACAAAGAATTTTTATGAGAGAAAGATTTTTGAGGAGAAGGATTCTTCAGGCGCGAGAGGGATTATCCGAAGTGCCTCAGGGATCTTGAAAGAAAGAAGGAGCTTTTATGAATACAAAATTGATCGAAAAGATGAACGCATTTTTGGCGAACCAACAAGTCATGTATATCAAGCTGCATAATTTGCACTGGTATGTGAAGGGACACGGATTTTTCACTTTACACGCAAAGCTCGAGGAGCTTTACGACCAAACGGCTGAAGTGATCGACGAGGTGGCGGAAAGAATTTTGGCGATTGGCGGATCACCGGTCGCAAGCCTGAAGAGAGCGCTGGAGTTGTCAGCGGTCAGAGAACTGTCCGACGAGGCGATCTCCTCCGAGCGCACCGTACAGGAGCTGATATCGGATGTTGAATATTGGATCCGAGATTCCCAAGAGCTGATGGCGCTTGCCGAAGAAGTCGGCGACAACGCAACGGCGGATCTGTTCAACGAATACCTTTCCGAGTACCAAAAGCTGCAATGGATGCTCAAAGCGTACAGCGCGTAAACAATATCCCCCTTTCAGAAAACTCTCGAGTGTGAGCTTGAAGCTCCGCTCGGGAGTTTTTGCGTTTGCTCCGAAAATCATACCGCAGCGTCAGTAGCAAAGCGAGAGCAGCAGGAGCACGAGCCGGCGGCTCAAACGGAAGCGGTCACGCGAATCGAATAAGTCGCTATATAAATAGGAAGAAACTCCGTCAGGCGATCGAATCGCGCGTGAGAAATTCGCTCGCAGGTCGTGCCGAAAATTTTGCGAAGCATTCCCGCGGGAGACGAAGCAGCTGTGCGCGGGATCGTTCTGTGCGCCGCGCGAAAGAAGCGGTTGCTGTTTGCGCGGCGAATCTGTGCGCGGCAAATTCATAAATGGTTAAATTAAATTGTATGAAGATGATTTTGCCGAAGGCTAAAATTTTGAAAAAGAATTATCATGTTAGTGTTGTGTAACCCGCGCTTCATAAGGTAAAATACAAGAAAAGAGACGACAAGAAAATCGCAGACGCTGAGAATCTCCGAAAGAATCACACGAGCTGCGAGCGACGACGAAGCGAGCACATAGCAGCGCACGCGATCGGAATGTGCGAGAGCCGAGCGCACACGAGAAAGCAGACTGCACGAGCGGACAGATCGCATATGCGCGTACGACGAGAAAAAATTATTTTGGGAGGGACTGAGATGGAAGATTTGAAAAAAGTGTTGGACGACATTTTGTCGCGATACGGCACGCAGAAGGAGCAGCTGATCAATGTGATGCAGGCGATCCAGAAGCAATATCGCTACCTGCCGCAGGAGGCGATCACCTACATAGCGGAAAAAATGGACATCAGCGAAGCAAAGATATTCGGCGTGGCGACTTTCTACGAAAATTTTTCGTTGGAGGCGAAGGGCAAATATGTCATCAAGATTTGCGACGGGACCGCCTGTCATGTGCGCAAATCCATTCCGATCTATGACGCGATGCGAACGGAGCTGGGGCTTTCAAGCAAAAAGCATACCTCGGACGATATGCTGTTCACGCTGGAGACGGTTTCGTGCCTGGGCGCGTGCGGACTGGCGCCGGTCATTACGATCAATGACAAGGTCTATCCGCAGATGGAGCCGCAGCGAGCCGTAGAGATCATTCGGGAGCTCAGAGAGGAGAACAATGATGCGAGTACGAAATAGAGAGCATTTGACGGAGCTGGCAAAGCAGTATCGCCGCTCCTTGGACAAACAACAAAAGAGGATCCTCGTTTGCGGCGGGACCGGCTGTATCGCGGGTGGCTCGTTGGAGCTTTACGAGGAGTTGAAAAGGCTGGTTGCCGAAAAAGGGCTGCTGGTCGATATCTCGCTTGAATCCGAAAAGGACGGTGTCGGCATCAAAAAAAGCGGCTGCCACGGATTTTGTGAAGCGGGACCGCTCGTGCGGATCGAGCCGAGCGGATATTTGTATTTGAAGGTCAAGGTCGCCGACTGCGCCGAGATTATCGAAAAATCGATCGTCGGTGACGAAACGGTCGATCGCCTGATGTATCGCATCGGGGATCAGCTGTATCGCAAGCAGGAGGAGATCCCGTTTTACGAAAAGCAAAAGCGTGTAGTGCTGGAGCATTGCGGCCATTTGGACGCCGAGCGCATCGAGGAATACATCGCCATAGGCGGCTACGGTGCATTTGCGGCAGCGCTCGAGATGACGCCGCAGGAGATCTGTAATCAGATCCAGGAAGCCGGACTTCGCGGACGAGGCGGCGGCGGGTTTGAGACCGGCAAAAAATGGAAGCAGGTGCTTGCTCAGGAGGCATTGCCGAAGTATGTCGTGTGTAACGGCGACGAAGGCGATCCGGGGGCATTCATGGATCGCTCGATCATGGAGGGGGATCCGCATCGGCTGATCGAGGGAATGCTGATCGCGGCGGTCGCGACCGGTGCAAGCCACGGCTACATCTATGTCCGCGCTGAATATCCGATGGCGGTCGAGCGACTGCATATTGCGATCGATCAGGCGCAGCAATTCGGCTTGCTCGGCGAAAATATTTTGGGCAAGGGCTTCTCTTTCGACCTACATATCAATCAAGGTGCCGGCGCATTCGTTTGCGGAGAGGGCTCGGCACTGACCGCCTCGATCGAGGGCGAACGCGGCATGCCGCGCGTCAAACCGCCGCGAACCGTCGAGCAAGGCCTGTTCGGCAAGCCGACCGTGCTCAACAATGTCGAGACCTTCGCCAATGTACCGACGATTATTTCGGGCGGCGTCCAAGCCTTCCGAGCCTGCGGAACGCACAATTCGCCGGGCACCAAGGCGTTTGCGCTGACCGGCAATGTGGTCAACACGGGGCTGATCGAGGTGCCGATGGGCACGACGCTGCGCGAAATCGTATTTGACATCGGCGGCGGGATACGCGAGAACAAAAACTTCAAAGCCGTACAGATCGGCGGGCCGTCCGGCGGCTGTCTGTGCAATATTCCCGAGCATTTGGATCTGGGACTGGACTTTGACTCCCTGCAAAGCGTCGGCGCGATGATCGGCTCCGGCGGACTGGTCGTGATGGACGAAGACACCTGCATGGTCGAGGTCGCCCGATTCTTCATGAGCTTCACCCAGCGCGAAAGCTGCGGAAAATGCGTCCCGTGTCGCGAAGGCACCAAGCGGATGCTGGAGATTCTGGAAAAGATCGTCGCCGGCAACGGAACGCTCGAGGATCTGAAGCTGCTCGAGGACATCGCCGATATGACCAAGCACACCGCCCTGTGCGGACTCGGCAAGACCGCAGCCAATCCGGTGCTCAGCACGCTCAAATTTTTCAGAAGCGAATACGAAGCGCATGTCGTTGACAAAACCTGTCCGACCAAAACCTGCAAAGGTCTGCGCAAGATCGTGATCTCGCCGGAGCTGTGCAAAGGCTGCAGCAAATGCTCCAAGGTCTGTCCGGTCACGGCGATCGCAAAGGACGAGCACAACGCCAGACTGTACAGGATCGACCAGAAAGAATGTATCCGCTGCGGAGCATGCGTCCGAACCTGCCCTTTTAATGCAATATTGGAGGCGTAATATGAACGAGAAAAAATATATGACCATCAACGGAAACCGCGTTGCGTTTACCGATGAAAAAAATGTACTCACCGTAATACGAAACGCCGGCATCGACCTGCCGACGCTCTGCTACCATTCCGAGCTGAGCATTCACGGCGCGTGCAGGATGTGCAGCGTGGAGGACGAAAAAGGAAACATCTTCGCCTCCTGCTCCGAGCGCCCGCGCGCGAATATGAACATCACCACCAATTCGCTCAAGCTCAAAAAATATCGCAAAATGATTCTGGAGCTTCTGCTTTCCAGCCATGACCGCGAATGCACGAAATGCGAGATCACCGGACGCTGTCAGCTCCAGAGCCTGGCACAGCGCTACGGCATCCGCGACATCCGGTTTGAAAACAACTACGCCGAGAAGCCGATCGACGCCTCCTCGCCGAGCATCGTGCGCAATCCCAACAAATGCATCAAATGCGGCGACTGCGTGCTTGCCTGTGAAGAAGTTCAGGGCGTCGGCGCCATCTCCTTTGCCTATCGCGGAGCCAATGTCGAGATCACGCCCGCCTTCGGCAAGGATCTGCTTCACTCCAACTGCGTCAACTGCGGACAATGCCGCGTCGTCTGTCCGACCGGCGCCATTTCCATCCGTAACGATATCGACAGAGTATGGGAGGCGATGAACGATCCGAGCAAGCGCGTCGTCTGCCAGGTCGCGCCCGCCGTCCGCGTTGCGCTCGGCGAAGAATTCGGACTGGAGACCGGCACCGTCTCCGTCGGCAAAATGGTCACCGCACTGCATCTGCTCGGCTTTGAGCAGGTATACGACACGGCGCTTGCGGCGGATTTGACCGTTCGAGAAGAAGGAAACGAATTTTTGGCAAAATTCGAATCGAATCAAGGACTGCCGCTGTTCACCTCCTGCTGTCCGTCCTGGGTCAAATTCGTCGAGAATAAATATCCCGAATTTGTCGGAAATCTGTCCACGGCACGATCGCCGCAGCAGATCTTCGGCTCGGTGTACAAGGTATACGACCGCGCAAACCCGACCGACGACCGCGAAACCGTGCTCGTATCCGTGATGCCTTGCACCGCGAAAAAGGAAGAATGCACCAGACCGCAATTCCGCCACGACGGCAAGCCCGATGTCGATATCGTCATCACAACGCAGGAGCTTGCCATGATGATTCAAGAAATGGGACTGGACTTCAAGGAGCTGGATGAAACCTCCTTCGATATGCCGTTCGGAGTCGCCTCCGGCGCCGGCGTGATCTTCGGAAACACCGGCGGCGTGATGGAAGCCGTTCTCCGAAATGTCGTCGGTGACCTGCTCGACAAAGAATCGCTGGACGATCTCTACCGAAATGTGCGCGGACTCGACGATGTCAAAGAAGCCGTCATCGACCTCGGCGACAAAAAGATCCGTCTCGCCGTCGTGCACGGACTCAAAAATGCCGATATGCTGTTAAAGCAAATCAAATCCGGAGAACGCGCCTACGATATGGTCGAAGTCATGACCTGCCGCGGCGGCTGCGTCGCAGGCGGCGGACAGCCCGTCAGCAAAGCCAGCGCAAAAACCAGACGAACCGAGCGCGCCGCGGGGCTGTACTCCATCGACAAGGTCAAGCAGATCAAGCGCGCCAAAGACAATTATATCATGAATCAGCTCTACGAAGGCATCCTCAAGGACAACGAGCACATCATGCACATCCATCGCGAAGAGCACTGAGCATTCGTTTGATACTAAAAAGCCGTCACGGTCAGCACCGCGGCGGCTTTTGCATCGAAAGACTGCCGCGCCCGCGCCAATCACATGCCGAGAGAAATGTGCAGACCGAAGAAGTCAAGCTCGCCGAGTTGAGCCGGAAATATCGACCGAGCGCGCGCCGCACGAATAATTGCGTCGCCGCCGCAAGCCGCGAATAGTTATTCGCTGTCTGCCATACACCATGCCCGCGACCGACACCGTCGGCAAGCTTTGTTTGACACGCACTTCAAGCCGTCACGGGCAACACCGCGGCGGCTTTTGCATTGAAAGACTGCTGCGCGCCGCGCCGAAGCGATCGTGATTGAAATTTATCCGAAAATCGAGTATAATGACTATGGTGTCTCGCGCCGAAAAATTGATACGAGGAGATTGTCGTGAGTAATTGCCCGATCCTGATCATTTCATTATCATATATCCTGATGATCCTTTCGATTTCGTCCTTTCTTTCCAAAAGACGAAACGCGGATGTGGAATTCAGCAGAAAATTTGTGCATATTTTCGTGGGGAACTGGATCTTATTCGTTCCCTTTTTTAGCGAGCTTTGGGCGGTGCTTCTGATCCCCTTCGCCTTTATCATCATCAACGCGCTCAGCTTCAAATACCGCTGGATAAGCTCGATCGAACGCGAGGATGACAGCCTCGGCACGGTCTACTACGCGATCGCGCTGTTTGTGCTGTCAGGACTCGGCTTTGCATTGGATCGGATGATCCTGCCGCTCGTCGGTGTGCTGACGATGGCATACGCGGACGGACTGGCGGCGCTTGTCGGCAAAACATGGGGAAAGCGCAAGCCCTTCGCGTTCGCACCCGAAAAAACCCTGCTCGGCACGCTGGTCGTCATGGGCGTCAGCTTTGTGATCGCCTTGGGCGTGATGCAGTGTTTCAATCGAGCGGAGGGACGATATGATACCGTGTGGCCGATGCTGCTGATCGCAAGCTGCAATGCACTGCTCGCCGCGCTGATCGAATTGACCGGCAAAAAGGGAACGGACAATTTGTCGCTGCCGATCGGCACGGGCAGCTTTGTCATGCTGTGTTTCTATCACGGCAGCCTCGGACTTTGGATCTACCTGCTCCTGTCCGCAGGCATCCTGCTCGGCGCGTACAGGCTCAAAGCGATCAGCGAGGACGGCATCGTCGCCGCCATTCTGACCGCGGTAACGCTC
>JBGZCE010000096.1:0-11587 GCA_041845175.1 Filifactoraceae bacterium | reverse complement strand
CGAGAGCATGAATTTTTGGTTAAGGACGCCGAACACATGGTTTGATCACATGATATACAATTTATCGGATTCGGAAGGCATAATCGGTCCGTCGCAGGTGATCAATGAATTGGGGGTTCGCCCGGTCTTTTGCATGAGTGGAGATACGAAAGTATTTCAGAAAGAAGTGGAAGGACTCGGCACGGTGTATGTGATCGAGTAAGGGATTTCGGAATGGGGGAGGCTACTCAATCAAATATCGGTATAAGTCTCAAGCTGAAAAATTCGGCAAGATTTATATGACGGAGCGTGAGCGCGAAGGCGGAGATGTTCTTCTGAAAGTCGAACATCTCCGCCGGTTGTTTGTGGGAGCATGAGCTATGGATGCATACATAATCCTATGTAGAAGAAACGAAGATGTTCAAGAAATGAAAAATTCGGCAATCATCGCCAAGCTTCGGACCATACCCGTGTATTCTGCATAAAGCTTATCGGTTCGTTCGCCGTAAAAATCAAACGAGAATACGAATACATCGAAAATTTTTCATAAAGCCTACCGTTTCGTTTGGCGAACGCCACCAAGCCGGCAGGATAATCCGAGTATTTTTTACAAAGACCGGATCGCTCGGTTGACTTCGAGCAGCTGTAGGATTGTCCGTCGGATATGCATTGCCGATATCGGCGATCGAGCTGTACGCGGCGGCAATGCCGATTGAAAGTAAAATTTTTGTTTCCGTCATATTTTTGAAAATTTCCCTTTTCATAAATCGGCTTTGGAAGTATAATGGAAAGAAAAAATCGGCATCCCGATTTTTTGCATTCGAGCATTCGCGATCGGAGAAGGGGAAACGACGAGGAGATCGTGTCAGCGGCGGGCGTTTCGACTTGATTTACGATCCGTCAGCGAAGGTTCGGAGGCTCTCAGCGGCTTTGTCGAGCTTTACGATCCGTCGGCGGAGCAGGAAGCTATGACAAGGGCTTTTCAAAATTGGAGCAAAGGAGCGATGAATGAAAAATATCAAGGACACCTTTCTTTTATATAATAAGGTAGAGATCCCGTGCATGGGCTTCGGGACTTACAAGGCGGCGGACGGGAGGAGTGCGGAGATCCTGAGCCGTGCGATCGAGGCGGGCTATCGGAGCTTCGATCTGGCATCCTTTTATCAGACGGAGGCCTTTATGGGCGAGGCGTATTCAAACAGCGGCCTTGCGCGTGAAGAGTTCTTTTTTATTTCAAAGGTTTGGAAGACGGAAATGGGCTATGCGAAAACGAGGAATGTCTTTGAGGAGAGCCTGCGGAATTTGCGAACGGATTATCTGGATCTGTTTTTGATCCATTGGCCGTTGCCGTCGGCGGATCATAAGGATTGGAAAAATATGGATCTGGATACCTGGCGTGCGCTGGAGGAGCTGTATGAGGAAGGCCGCGTGCGCGCGATCGGCGTGAGCAATTTTTTGCCGCACCATCTCGACAATCTGATGCAGCATGCGAGGATCCGTCCGATGGTCGATCAGATCGAGTTTCATCCGGGGCATACGCAGGAGGCGACAGTTGCCTATTGCAGAGAGAATCAAATCAAGGTGCAGGCATGGAGCCCGATCGGGCGAGGGCGTGTGCTGGAGGATGAGCTGATCGTCGAGCTGGCGCAAAAATACGGCGCTTCGCCGGCGCAGATCTGTTTGCGCTTTGCGCTGCAAAGTGAGGTGATTCCTTTCCCGAAGGCGTCGTCGCCGGAGCGGATGAGGGAAAATATGGATGTGTTCGGTTTTGAGCTTTCGCAGGAGGATATGTATCGCATTTTGACGATGCCGCCGACAGGCTGGTCGGGATATCATCCGGATCGAGAATAGCAAGGAGGAAATATGATACGAAAATTCAAGAGGATATTGGTGGCGAATCGGGGCGAGATCGCGATTCGAGTCTTTCGCGCCTGCAGGGAGCTGGGCATTCGCTCGGTGGCGATCTATTCGGAGGAGGACAAGACGGCGCTATTCAGAACGAAGGCGGACGAATCCTATCTGATCGGCAAGGGAAAAAGTCCGGTCGAGGCGTATCTTGCGATGGACGAGATCATACAGCTGGCAGTGAAAAAGGGCGTGGACGCGATCCATCCGGGCTACGGATTTTTGGCGGAGAATGCGGAATTTGCCCGTCGCTGCGAAAAAGCGGGCATCGTCTTTATCGGGCCGAAGCCGGAGATGATGGATCGGCTCGGCGACAAGATACGATCCAAGCTTGTTGCGAAGGAGGCGGCCGTACCGATCATACCGGGCGCGGAATATCCGATCGAAAGCGAGGAGGATGCAAAGCGGCTTGCGGCTCAATGCGGCTATCCGGTGATGATCAAGGCGTCGGCGGGCGGCGGCGGACGCGGGATGCGGATCGTGCGTGGCGAGGAGGAGCTGGCAGCATCATTTCATCAGGCGCGCAGCGAAGCGCTCAAGGCGTTCGGCGTGGCGGATGTGTTTATCGAAAAATATCTGGAGGAGCCCAAGCATATCGAGGTGCAGGTGCTCGCCGATTCATACGGCAATATGGTGCATCTGTTCGAGCGGGATTGTTCGATCCAGCGCCGCCACCAAAAGCTGATCGAGTTCACGCCGGCGATCTCGCTCACCGAGGCGCAGCGCGAAGCGATCTGCAAGGATGCGCTCAGGATCGCGGGACAGGTCGGCTACCGAAGCGCCGGCACGGTCGAATTTTTGGTGGACAAAAACGGCGACCACTATTTTATCGAAATGAATCCGAGAATCCAGGTGGAGCACACCGTGACGGAGATGGTGACAGGCTATGATATCGTTCAAAGTCAGATCCTGATCGCGGAGGGCTATCCGCTCGCATCGGAGGAGATCGGGATCTATAAGCAGGAAGATATCAGCCCGCGCGGTTTTGCGATTCAGTGCCGCGTGACGACGGAAGATCCGGCGAGCAATTTTGCACCGGACACCGGGCGGCTGGATATGTATCGCACAAGCTCCGGCTTCGGAATCCGGTTGGACGGCGGCAACGGCTTTACCGGCTCCGTCATCGGGCCGTATTATGACAGTCTGTTGGTCAAGGTGACCTCGCATGCCCGAACCTTTGAGGATGCGATCCGAAAAGCGGAGCGTTCGCTCAAGGAAATGTCGATCTCCGGCGTCAAAACGAATACCGGATTTTTGATCAATGTGCTCAATCAGGAGACCTTCCGAAAGGGGATCTGCGACACTCACTTTATCGAAAACAATCCGTCGCTGTTCGCCATTCGTCCGAAGAACGATCGGGAGCTCAAAGCGTTGAAATACATCGGCGAAAAAGTGGTAGACGGGATCGGGCGAGCGAAGCCCGACTTTGATGTACCGATCGTGCCGGAGGTGCTGCGGCCCGAAAATCAGCGCGGCACCAAGCAGATTCTGGACGAGCGCGGCACACAGGGGCTGATCGACTGGATCCTGGCGCAGGACAAGCTGCTGATCTCGGACACCACGATGCGTGACGCGCATCAGTCCCTGATGGCGACCAGGCTCCGAACAAAGGATATGATCAAGATTGCAAAGGCGACCTCGGTGTACGGGCAGGATCTCTTCTCGCTCGAAATGTGGGGCGGCGCGACCTTTGATGTGGCGTATCGGTTTTTGTACGAATCGCCGTGGAGAAGGCTGGAGGAGCTGCGCGCAAAAATCCCGAACATTCTTTTTCAAATGCTGATAAGAGGGAGCAATGCCGTCGGCTACAAAAACTATCCCGACAATGTGATCAAAGAATTTATCAAGCGATCGTCCGACAGCGGGATCGATGTGTTTCGGATCTTCGATTCGCTCAACTGGATGGAAGGCATGCGCCTTGCGATCGACTGCGTGCGCGAGCAGAACAAGGTGGCGGAGGCATGCGTATGCTATACCGGCGATATTTTGGACGAAAGTCGCGACAAATACAATTTGAAATACTATGTGGACAAGGCGAAGGAAATTGAAAAAGCCGGCTCGCACATCCTCGGCATCAAGGATATGTCCGGACTGCTCAAGCCCTATGCCGCGACCAAGCTCATTCAGGCGCTCAAGCAGGAGATCGGCATCCCGATTCATCTGCACACCCACGACACCTCCGGAAACGGTGTAGCCACCCTGCTGATGGCGGCTGCGGCAGGCGTCGACATCGTCGATACCGCGACCAACAGCCTGTCCGGACTGACCAGTCAGCCGGCGCTGAGCTCCGTCGTTGCCGCGCTGGAGAATACTTCGCGCGCGACCGGGATCGATCTCGACGGCATGGAAGAAATTTCGCGCTATTGGGCGGCGGTAAGACCGGTCTATGCACAATTTGAATCCGATCTCAGAGCCGGAACCGCCGAGGTCTACAAATACGAGATTCCCGGCGGACAATATTCCAATCTGCGTCCGCAGGTCGAAAGCTTCGGTCTGGGGCACAAATTCAAGGAAGTCAAGGAGATGTTCCGCACGGTCAATTTGATGCTCGGCGACATTGTCAAGGTAACACCGTCCTCCAAAATGGTCGGCGACTTAGCGATCTTTATGGTGCAAAACGAATTGACGCCGGACAACATCCTCGAAAAAGGAAAGCATCTGACCTATCCGGACTCCGTCGTCACCTACTTCAAGGGAATGATGGGACAGCCGGAGGGAGGTTTCCCGCCGGAGCTTCAAAAGATCGTGCTCAAGGGCGAGGAACCGATCACGGTGCGGCCGGGACTGCTTCTGCCCGATGAAGATCTGGAGAAAATCATCGAATATCTCGAGGACAAGCACAAGATTATCGCGGACGAAAAGGACGCGCTCAGCTACGCATTGTACGGCAAGGTCTTTGAGGACTATCTGGACAAATACAAGGAATACGGCGACCTCAGTCTGATGGGCAGCGACATTTTCTTTCACGGCCTGTCGGTGGGCGAGACCTGCGAGGTCGAAGTCAAAGCCGGAAAGATCCTGCTCATCCGTCTGGTCGGGATCGGCGAGGTGGACAGACAGGGCTATCGGACGCTGGCATTTGAGGTCAACGGCAATCGGCGCGAAATACGGATCTTCGACAAGAACAGCGGCAAGGAAGACAAGCTCGTGTTCACGCAGATGGCGGATCCGTCGGACGATCATGAGATCGGCTCCGGCATCCCGGGCACGGTGCTCAAAATTTTCGTGAAGGAAGGCGAAGCCGTTTCGGAGAATCAGAGCCTGATGATCATCGAAGCGATGAAGATGGAAACGACGATCTCATCCAAATGCGCGGGGATCATCGAATCCATTCATGTCAAAGAAAAGCAGCAGGTCAAAGCCGGCGAGCTTCTGATCCGTCTGGAGGATTAAAAATCCTTGACAAGCCAATCGATTTATAGTAGAGTATATGGGTAAAACCATATTTACACCAATCTATGTTATGGAATAGATCCTTCTAGTTTAGAGTATATAGGAGGCACATTATGAGAGTAAAAGTGACGTTGGCATGTCAAGAGTGTAAGCAGAGAAATTACAATACGATGAAAAACAAGAAGAACAATCCGGACAGAATCGAAATGGAAAAGTATTGCAAGTTCTGCAAGAAGCACACTACGCATAAGGAAACTAAATAGTTACGAAAGGTGTGATTGAATGCAAACATCAACTGAAAAATTTTCGTTAGGAAAATTTTTGAAAGAAGTACAAGCGGAGCTCAAGAAAGTTCACTGGCCGACCAAAAGCGAGCTGGCAAACTACACGACCACTGTCTTTATCACAGTGTTTGTTTTGGCGGTTCTTATTTTTGCGATCGACAGCGTGGTAGTCGCCGCGCTCGGCAAGCTTATAGGAAGTTAGGTGATAAACTTGAGTGATCAAGCGAAATGGTATGTCGTTCATACCTATTCCGGACATGAAAACAAGGTGAAGGCAACCATCGAGAAGGCGGTCAAAAACCGCGGCATGGAAGATGTCATCCAGATGGTATCCGTTCCGATGGAGGAGATCGTCGAATCCAAGGACGGAAAGCAAAAGGTCAAGCAAAGAAAAATTTTCCCCGGCTACTGTTTGGTGAAGATGATCGTGACCGACGAGTCATGGTATGTCGTTCGCAACACCAAAGGAGTGACCGGATTCGTCGGGCCCAATTCCAAGCCGGTCCCTCTGACGGAGGAAGAGGTCGAGAATATGGGACTCGAGGGCGGGATGCGCCAGGTATTCAGCTTTGATTTCAAAGTGGGAGACAAGGTGGAGATCCTTTCCGGGCCTTTTGAAGAATTTGTCGGAACGCTTACGGAAATCGAACCCGAGACACAAATGGCGAAGGTTCAGATTTTTATGTTCGGAGACCGAGAGACCATTCTGGATCTGGAATGCTCTCAAATTAAAAAGGTAAGTTAAAATCAGAAATGGGAGGTGTCATTAAATGGCTAAAAAAGTAATTGGGCAAATCAAGCTTCAAATACCAGCCGGAAAAGCTACTCCGGCGCCACCGGTAGGACCAGCTCTGGGACAGCACGGAGTAAACATAATGGAGTTCACAAAGCAGTATAATGCAAAGACTGCTGATCAGGCAGGATTGATTATACCGGTTGTTATCACTGTATATCAGGATCGATCGTTCTCTTTCATAACAAAGACTCCGCCGGCAGCGGTTCTAATCAAAAAAGCCGCAAAGATCGAATCGGGATCCGGAGAGCCGAACAAGAAAAAGGTGGCAAAGATCACATCCGCTCAGGTGCGAGAGATCGCAGAGCTGAAAATGCCGGACCTGAATGCGGCATCCGTCGAAGCGGCGATGAGCATGATCGCCGGAACGGCAAGAAGTATGGGAATAGTTGTAGAAGATTAATTCTATTATCTATATAGATTGGTGGGAGGAATTAACCGTTATTACCACAAAGGAGGAACATAATATGGCTAAACTACCTAAGAAGTATCAGGAAGCGCTGAAAAAATACGACAAATCGAATCTTTATGTGGCTTCTGAGGCATTAGGAATAGTAGTGGATATTGCATCTGCAAAGTTTGATGAAACGGTAGAAGCGCATATCAAGCTCGGGGTAGACTCACGACACGCGGATCAGCAGGTGCGCGGCGCGATCGTTCTGCCGCACGGAACAGGAAAAACAAAAAGAGTTTTGGTTTTCGCCAAAGGAGACAAGGCCAAAGAAGCGGAAGCGGCAGGTGCGGAATTTGTCGGCGCGGAGGAGCTTGTATCCAAGATCCAGGGAGAAAACTGGTTTGAATTCGATGTGATCGTAGCGACACCGGATATGATGGGCGTTGTCGGAAGACTGGGAAAAGTGCTCGGACCGAAAGGACTGATGCCGAACCCGAAATCCGGAACGGTAACCTTCGATGTTGCAAGAGCGATCGAAGAGATCAAAGCCGGTAAGGTCGAGTACCGACTTGACAAAACGAATATCATCCATGTGCCGATCGGAAAAGTATCTTTCGGAAAAGACAAATTGAAGGACAACTTCTTCGCATTGATCGACGCGGTCATCAAAGCGAAGCCGGCAGCGGCAAAAGGACAGTATGTGCGTTCGGTGACCTTTGCCAGCACGATGGGGCCGGGCGTAAAGGTCAATCCGGTAAAAGTCAGCGAATAATCCTTGACACCTTGACAGGGATATAGTACACTATAAAAGTTAAAAGAGAATAAATGCTGTAGACAGTAGGTACGAACATAAATCCTGCCGAGGTAGAAAAAGAAGATCAAAGCCTTGTTATGTCTATGCGCATAAAAGGCTTTTTTGATTGAATACGCAAGAAGGAGGTACACATGTCAAAAGCTATCGAACTAAAACAGAATATCGTTTCCGAGATCGCCGACAAAATGCAAAGAGCGCAATCGATCGTGGTCGTCGACTACAAAGGCGTTACGGTTGAGCAGGCGACAACGCTCAGAAACAAATTCAGAGAAGCCGGCGTCGACTACAAGGTATACAAAAATACTTTGGTCCGAAGAGCGGCGAGAGATCTCGGTAAATTTGAAAAATTTGATGAAGAGAATCTGGTAGGAACCAATGCGATCGCTTTCGGATACGAGGACGCAATCGCTCCGGCAAAGATTATTGCCGACTTTGCAAAGGCAAACCCGAAGGTGGAATTCAAAATGGGATATGTCGAAGGAGAATATTACGATGCGGAGGGATTGACCGCGCTGTCGAAAATTCCTTCAAGAGAAGAGCTTATCGCTAAGTTGCTTGGAAGCCTTAAAGCACCGGTATCCAACTTCGTATATCTTATCGATGCACTTGCCAAAAAGCAGGAAGAAGCTTAATGCTTAACAAAATACAAATTTCAATTATATAATGGAGGGAAACAAAATGACAATAGAGCAAATTTTAGAAGCTATTGAGAACATGAAGGTTCTCGAGTTGAATGAATTGGTAAAAGCGGCAGAAGAAAAATTCGGAGTATCCGCATCCGCACCGGTAGTCGTAGCGGGCGCAGGCGGCGGAGCGGCAGAAGCTGCTGAAGAAAAAACGGAGTTCGATGTAATCCTTACGGATGCGGGAGCTTCCAAGGTAGGCGTTATCAAAGTCGTAAGAGGAATTACAGGACTTGGACTGAAAGAAGCGAAGGATCTTGTAGACGGAGCGCCTAAGACCGTTAAGGAAGGCGTGCCTGCCGACGAAGCGAAGAAGATCATTGCTGAGCTTGAAGAAGCGGGAGCAAAAGCTGAAATGAAATAATTCGAGCTTGATCGAATAGCCAAATCGCAAAATCAAATGGTGGTTGCAAATGCAGCTGCCATTTTTTTGTGCCGTGTGTGCTGCTCTTGTGGTGTATTTGTTGTCGTAGATGCGGACGGCTTTTGTACGAGCAGAATGCTTTCTTCATACCACCGTCTGCTGATCGAAGAAGCTCAGCGTTCTTTTTATACGGCGCAGAATCTTTTCGCGGCCCACAGGAAAATACTGACAAGCGTATAGCGGCAGATGTTCTGTGCATGCAGGCATCCACGCAGAATCGCACCGGCCGGAGAGAGCATTCGTTGAAGCAAGCGAGATGCGTTGATCGGGAAAATTTTCGGCGCAAAGTTATCGTACACAAAACATATTAAGAAAATGAAAATCCCTGACGATAAAATAGAAAGAAGCTTAAATGGATTACAGAGGATAAGAAATTCATAGAGCGGTTCAGGGAGGGATGCTATGAAAAAATTTTTTCACAGGGGTTCGAAGGCGAGGAGCATACGAGATGAAGTGTTGATAACGGTCGTACCGTTTATTGCGATCTTTATGGTCATCTTGTCTGCAATCGCTTATTTTACGGCCTATCGAATTATTGAGAAGGATATTGAAACGGAAAGAGATCGTACGCTTTCGCTCGCGGTCGAAAAAATCAGCAAATCGCTGGCTGAGAATCAGAAGATTGCGGAGGGGCTTGCAAAATCGGTGCAAGCGTCAAGAACCGTCATTCGGCCGGAGGATTTCAAAAAATGGCTTCCGGCATGGATTGATACGAATGAAGAAACCTTCGGTGCCGGTATCTGGTTTGAACGGTATCAATATGATGAGAAGATACGGTATTATTCGCCGTATGCGATGAAAGAAAACGGTCAGGCGGTTTTTGTGGAAAACTATTCTTTGGGAGTTGGAATATTTTACACGGATCAGAGCTGGTATACCAATGCGAAAAATACGGACAAGACCGTTTGGAGCGCACCATATTTCGACAGCTTTACAAAAAGGTCGATGGTAACGGCGTCGACCGCGTTCTTCAACGACGATGGAAAAATGATCGGCGTTGCGTCGGCGGACATTGACCTGACAAAAATGCAGGAGATGATCCGAGGGCTTGAGGAGCACGAAAAGGAAAAGGCCTTTTTGATCGATTCGCAGGGAGTCTATATTGCGGCGGAGGACGATTCCAAGCTTTTGGTCGCCAATATCACGGAGGAAAAAGATGCCAAGCTGGCGGAGCTCGGCAAGCAAATGCTTGAGGAAAAGCACGGCAACGCGAGGATAAGGCTGGACGGAGAAAGCTATCGAATCTGGTACACACAGATTCCGGAGACCGGCTGGATCGTTGCGATCGGCAGCGCGGAATCATTGCTGTATCAGAACACGAATCGACTGGCGATTCTGATGACAATCCTGTGCATCGTCATCGTTGCGGCGGTCAGCTATCTGATTGTGCGCGTGGTGAAAAGAAGAATCATTTCACCGATCAACGAATTGTCGACGGTGATGGAGAAGATATCCGTCGGCGATTTTTCGGTGGAGAGAAAAAACAATGTCGACAACGAGATCGGCGAGATGATCGACAAAAGCATCATCAGTCTTCGAGAATATACCAAATACATCGAAGAGGCTTCGGAAACGCTGGCGCAGATCGCCGACGGAAATTTGGACTATCAGTTGAACCTGAACTATGTCGGCGAGTTTTCAAAGCTCAAGACCGCGCTTGAAAATATCGGAGTATCCTTGACACAGACGCTTTCCGTCATCGATCAGGCAGCAGAACAGGTGGATGTTGGCGCTTCGCAGGTATCGTCGGGCGCGCATCTGCTCGCAACCTCGGCGACGCAGCAGGCGGCAACGCTGGAGGAGCTGAACGCATCGGTCATCCATGTTGCCGAAAAAGCGGTCGATAACACGAGCCATGTTCGTTTGGCGAGCAATTATTCCGCGCTGGCATCGGAGGGGATCGCCGTCGGCAACGAACATATGCAGGCATTGACTCGGGAGATGGATCGCATCACGGATGCCTCAAAGCAAATTGCCAATATCACCAAGACGATCGAAGACATCGCGTTTCAGACCAATATCCTTGCGCTCAACGCGGCGATCGAAGCGGCAAGAGCGGGAATGGCGGGCAAGGGCTTTGCGGTCGTCGCGGACGAGGTTCGGAATCTGGCTGCAAAATCGGCGGAAGCGGCACAAAACACCGCCAAGCTGATCGAGCATTCGACCTCCACCGTCGAAGAGGGCGCGAAGCTGGCGGAGCAGGCGGCGGATATTCTGAAGGATGCGCAGGACAAATATGCGATGGTAAACGACAGTATGAAAAAGATCATTGCTTCATCGGAGGAGCAGACCATATCGCTGGAGCAGATCAAGACCGGTCTGTCGCAAATATCGGCTGTCGTTCAGGGCAATGCCGCAACGGCGGAGGAAAATTCGGCGTCCAGCGAGGAGATGTCCGCGCAGGCGAGCATGCTGAAGCAGGAGCTCGGTCGATTCAATCTGGCGAGTCGGGCGCAAACAGGATTTGAAATAGCGACCGATCGGGCAGCAAGCTCGTGGATGGACGATGAAAAAAACGACGGACATTCAAACGATAAATATTAATTGTCAATCAATACAAAAGCAAAAAGAAAATATACAATACCGCTGTGAAAATGCAAAACAAAAATATCCGGGTCGATTGATCCGGATATTTTTGTTTTGATAAGCGGATTTGAGCCGATCGGTCGGTTTGTGTGATTAGCGGGTTGAGCCGATCGGTCGGTTTGTGTGATTAGCGGGTTGAGCCGATCGGTCGGTTTGTGTGAACAGCGGATTTGAGCCGATCGGTCGGTTTGTGTGATTAGCGGGTTGAGCCGATCGGTCGGTTTGTGTGATTAGCGGGTTGAGCCGATCGGTCGGTTTGTGTGATTAGCGGGTTGAGCCGATCGGTCGGTTTGTGTGAACAGCGGATTTGAGCCGATCGGTCGGTTTGTGTG
>JBGZCE010000095.1:0-12087 GCA_041845175.1 Filifactoraceae bacterium | reverse complement strand
GTTCGGCGGCAGCATAACGGCAACGAATCGAGCGGACAGTGGGCCGGGCGGCGAGGGCATCGGCGGCGGGAAGGGCTCGGCGCCGACTGCGGATGCAAGCGGAACCTTCCGAACCGACAACGGCGATCCGTTGATCCTTGCCAAAAGCATTCAGGACCAAAGCGACAAGAAAAACTGGAGCGGCATCCTCTTTGAAGGCGACCGCGGCACGGTCTACGGCGATCGGGCATTGCAACGCGATCTTGTCGTTTCGAGCGGAAAAACCTTGACCGTGCCGGAGAATACGACCTTGACCGTAAGCGGCGCAAACCGCCTGACGGTCGATGGCGATCTGACGGTGAACGGACTCATCATAAACAACGGAACGCTCGGCGGAGGCGGAACATTGAGCGGGGATGGAAAAATCATCAACAAAGGGCGCGTCGATTTCAGCGGAGCGGCTTCGCCCGAAATGATACGGATGATCGATCCACCGGCGGCAACGGTCGATCCTGCGAACGAAACGCTGAACCAAAACGCCGGTACCGACGGCATGATCCATGGCAGCGCCAACGCCGGTGTTCGCCCGTCGCCTGCCATCTTACCGAGCACAGGCTCGCCGGAAGTAAAGCGATCATCCGCGCTTGCCGCATTGCAAAGCATCGACGGGGCAGCCGATACGAAGAGAAGCGATCGGCTCACCGACATCGCGAGCCACTGGGCAAAAAGAAACATCGAATATGTGGTTGAAAGAGGCATTATGGTTGGAACGAGCGGCGACAAATTTTCGCCGGAGCGCCGAACCGATCAGGCCATGCTCGTCACGGTGCTGAGTCGGATGAGCGGACAGGAGAGTCGGTACCCAAGCAGCGGCTACGGCACCGGGCAAAACACCTACTACGAGCAAGCACTCGGCTGGGCGGTGCACAGCGGGATTCTTCGGGGGATCGAATTTCAGGCGAGCGCGCCGATTACCAGAGAGCAGACGGCGATCATGATCGGCAACTTTATCCGAAGCATCGATATCAAGCTGCCGCCTGTGAACGAAGAAAAACCATTCACGGATACGCAGAGCATTCGTGAAGATGCCCGAGAAGCCGTCGCGCTGATGCAGCGGACCGGTATTATGAACGGCAAAGACGGAAATTATTTTGACCCCAAGGGGCTGACGACGCGCGCGGAGCTTGCCGCGATCCTGCAACGGCTGATCGTCTCGGCGACAAAAGCGAATTTGTAAAGATACGAGCGGAAAAATCCGAGCCTTTTATTGTGCGTGTGGCGGTGGTTTGCCGTTAAAGATAAAAATGGTGCGTTCCAAAATCGACCGGGCTTTACACCGAAAAGACTTTCGGCACCTTTGATTTTGCTGCTTGCCTGCACCGTTTTTGATCACGCCTGTTTTTTGAAAGGGAGGGAAAAAGAATGGAAAGCATAAAATTTCGATGCAATAAATATACGCCGGGCGTGCTTTATGTGCTGCTTATATTCGGCGTGGCGCTCGGATTTTCGGTATATTACGCGATCCTTCTGTTTTTCGGCATTGCAAAAGGCCCGGAGTATGCCCCCGCATATTTCAGAGAGCACAGCGATCACGCGATTTGGCTTATCTTCGGCCTGATTCCCGTCGCCATGCTGCTGCCGGCATGGATCGCCGCAAAGTGCTGGGGAAGCAGGGAGGAAGAGGCACAGCTTGAGCTGTATGAGGATCATGCCGTTTTGCATTGGAAAAACAAAGGAGTAACTATTCAAAAGGGTGAGCTGCATATAAAAATCCCGCATCCGCATCCGTATTGGTACAAGGTCTATATATTGAAGGTGCCGGGACAAAGGCTTGTATTGGTCAGCTCTGTTAAAGAAGAAAAGGAAAAACACGGCTTGCGGATTTCTCTGGATATGGCAATGGATAAGCTGTCGGCTTACAGAAAGCTGAAAAAGGGCGAACGGAGAGAAGAAAGGGTCGTTGATTTTAATGGAATAAATATTGTTTTAGGGCATACAACTCCTGCAGTGTTTGAGGATTCGCCCTATTATGCGGATTATGAAAATGTGTTGAGTGTTGAGGGAATGCCCTTCGTCAGCTGTATGGTCAGGGAAAGAAAAAATCCCGTTCATGTTGTCGGTGATATGGGCATTGACATACGGTTTTTGGAAAGCGCTGATTATAATGAAACGAACCTGAAGCGGCAGGCGATTTTGGAAATCATCGAGCTGGACGAAAAAGTTGAAGAATAAGACCGACTAATCCGGTGAAACGAAAAAGGAGACAGCCAGAATCTTCGTGTGATAAAGGTTTAGCCTGTCTCCTCTCTAAGCTCTCCGTTCAATCTTGGCGGAGAGCTTTGCTGTGCTTATTCAATATCGGTTGAATCTTTTGTGCGAAATGTATCAGCCATTCCGAAAGCTGTGTGGACTTTCATCAGAAAAGCAGGAATGCTCCGGAGATGATGATCCCCGAGAAAAGGAGCGTGATGACGCAATATCCCATAATGTCTTTCGCGGACAAGCCTGCGATACCCAGTGCCGGCAATGCCCAGAACGGTTGAACCATATTGGTCCACGCATCACCCCACGCAATTGCCATTGCGGTTCTGGCCGCATCCACACCGAGCTCATAGCCTGCAGGGATCATGATCGGAGCCTGAACTGCCCACTGACCGCCGCCGGACGGAACGAAAAAGTTGACGATTCCGGCACTCAAGAAAGTATAGAGCGGGAATGTTTTTGCCGTTGAGATCGCAACGAACCATTCGGAGATCGCGCCGGCAAGAGAAACACCGGTTTCGGGGTTTGCGCCGGTCATCATACCCATGATCCCCGCATAGAACGGGAATTGCAGAATGATCCCGGCGGAGCTTGCAGCGGAGTCGATGATGGCATCGATGTAATTTCGAATATTTCCGTGGAGCAGCAGACCGGTGAACATAAATATGAAGTTTACAAAATCAAGACTTAAATTCAATCCGTTTTTTGCAATATTGTACACGATAAAGCTGAAGCCGAGCGCCAGGGTGATCAGCCACAAAGCTTTACTCTGCTCCATTTTTTCGGCAGGTGTCGTCGCAACGGCTTTCTCTCTTTTTTTATCCTGCAGCAATGCCTTGTCCACGACGATCGTATGCTCCTTGTCCGGGATCATCGCTTTGCAGACAAACGGCAGCAACACGATGATCAGAACGGAAATCGTCAAATTCAATGGAGAAAAGATCGTTTGCGTGGTCGGGATCGAGCCTTGGATCAGATCGCCGCTCATTTTAGCCAGCTCGCCTTCTCCTGCGATTTTTAACGGAATGGAACCGGATAATCCGCCGTGCCACACGACAAAGCCCGAATAAGCACTTGCGATCAGAAGCCGATAATCGACATCATCCACTTCCTTCGCCATCTCTTTTGCTAAAAGAGCGCCCAATACCAGACCGAAGCCCCAGTTGATCCAGCAGGCGACGACCGAAACAAAAGCGGTCAGCATGATCGCTCTTGACGGAGTCTTTGCCGATTTTGCCACTTTCTGCAAGGCATCTTGAAAAATGCTTGCCTTTGCCATGGCGTTCCCGAGCACCAACACCAGAACCATCTGCATGGAGAATGCCAACAAGGACCAAAAGCCCGAGCTCCATGTGAGCAACATTTGAAGCGGCGTTTGCTTCGTTACGATAATGCCGCCTGCATAGACCAGTAAGGTCAGCAGGATCGCAAAAATAAACGGGTCCGGCAAAAACTTGTTCATGATGCTTACGCATGCGTTTGTAAATTTTTTAAACATGTTCCCCCTCCTGTCGATATATGTAAAATCAAACACAAGTTATTCCCTGATCATTAAGTAGGGAATAACTTCATAACAATCCTCAACTCAGTCTTATCAAATAAAATAAATATAGTCAAGACTTTCGGGGGAATTTATAACGCATTGTTTTTCGTTATTCTCTCTACTTATGATAAACAACAGAACAACATGAAGAACGGTGCCGTGTATTTTTGGAAACGAAGGCTCAAAATGGAAACAAGCGCAGAGACGGAAAATATATAGATGAAGCGAAGCGCTGTTGTATCGAGCCCGAAAGTCGAATATCTTTGACGGTCGTTCGGAGGAGTGTGAACGCAGAGTCAGTGAGGAAGGGGCACAAAAATATTTTGTCGAACGATCCGGTGGCGATTTGTCGACCGATCATGAGGGAAAGTGCGTCAAAATGTTCGTATTTTTTCGGTGCT
The DNA here is from genome assembly GCA_041845175.1 of Filifactoraceae bacterium. Lineage (GTDB taxonomy): Bacteria > Bacillota > Clostridia > Peptostreptococcales > Filifactoraceae > JAUNKE01. Next base: position 7,902 of record JBGZCE010000095.1, on the reverse strand, counting down.
TCGGCGCGGAATATCCGCAGCGTTTGGCAATAAAAATTTTCGCAAGCGTGATCGCGTCGTTGTTTCGGGGCTCGGTTCGCGATGCTTCGGTGCGCGTTTTTATTAAAAAAGGATTTTGATCAAAATGGTCCGTTTGGGCCATAGGAATCTGAAAAATTTTTTGCTATAATAAGAGTACAACAAGCTCACCGGGTCGACAAGGGGGAGCTTGGCTGCGACAGGGAGGCTGAGAATGCCATCGGCGACATGGCAAAGGGGGATATTATTGATAAGAGCAATCGGAGCGATCCGGTTGCTTTTTGCCGTGCAGATTTAATGGTAGGAACGGATACTTTAATGGTATAATGAATAAGTATGAAGGGATGGAGAAATTCGAAAAATCTGTGGCGGCAGCAGCTTGGCTGCGAATCGTGCTTGTGCTTTTTCGGGGTGCAAATTTCTTCAAAGCGATTCGGAGGCAGCAAGGCTTGCCTGCGCGACGCAGCCATTTGAGATAGAGTGGGAGAAGGTATATGTTTAGGGAGTTTAGAAAGCTGGACTGGTTTTTTTCGGAGCGCAAGAAGCATTATGCGCTTGCGCTGATTTCGCTGATGACGGTGAATGTCATCACGGTGCTGCCGCCGATCATCATCGGACGCGCGGTGGATACGATTGCGGACGGCAGTGCGACGCTGTCGTCTTTGCGCGATTTTATGCTGACAATGGGAGCGATCACGATCGCGGAGGGGGTTTTGAGCTATGCGTGGTCGTATAATTTGTTCAAGAACGCCATTGTGGTCGAGATTCGGCTGCGGATGAAGATGATGCAAAAGCTGCTCACGATGCCGCAGAGTTTTTTTGAGCGTTTTTCGTCGGGCGATCTGATGGCGAGGGCGACGAGTGATGTCACTGCGGTGGAGGAGATGATGGGCTTCGGGGCACTCGCGTTTTTCGACGGTGTGCTGTTTTTGGGGACGATTATTCTGATGATGGGCTTTGCGGTTTCGTGGAGATTGACTTTTTTGAGCATTCTTCCGCTGCCGTTTTTGGTTTTGCTCGTCAATCGGATTGGCAAGGTGCTGCACCGTTTTTATACCGAAAAGCAGGAGGTGTTCAGCAAGATGCACGATCAGGCGCTGGAGTATATCGACGGGATACGGGTCATCCGATCCTATGTGATGGAGAGCCAGACGGTGGACAGCTTTGAAGCGGTGGCGGAGGAGGTGTATCGCAAGTCGCTTCGCACGGAGGTGCTGGCGAGCGGATTTTGGCGAGTGACGCGTATTTTTTCGACGCTGTCGTATGCGATTGCGGTCGGCTTCGGCGTGAATATGGTTGTTGCGGGCAGCATTACGCTGGGCGAGCTGATCTCGTTCAATGTGTATTTGGCATATTTGCTGTGGCCGATGTTTGCGATCGGCGAGTTTGTGAATGTGGCGCAGCGCGGAACGACTTCGATCGGCAGGATCTATGAGGTGCTCGATATGCCTGATGATGCAAAGACGGAGGAGCGTATCCACATCGACGGGATCGGACACATCCGATTTGAGAAGTATTCGTTCTCCTATCCGGCGGCGGAGCAAAGGGTTCTCCAGGAGCTTTCGGTGTCAGTCTGTCAGGGAAAAACGCTGGGCATTGTCGGCAAAACCGGCAGCGGAAAATCGACGCTGCTCAAACAGCTGCTCAAGCAATACCCGGTGGGCGAAGGAATCCTGGAGATTTCGGGCATCCCGCTTTCGGACATCCATACCGAGAGCCTGATGGCGCAGATCGGGTATGTGTCGCAGGAAAATATTCTGTTTTCAAAAACGATCCGCGAGAATATCAAGGTCGGCAAGGAGGATGCGACGGAGGAGGAGATTTCGGCGATCATCAAGCTGGCGGATCTCGATCGCGATATCGCGCAGTTTAACGACGGATTGGATACGCTGGTCGGCGAGCGCGGTATTGCGGTGTCGGGCGGACAGAAGCAGCGGATCTCGATCGCGCGGGCGATCATCGGCGAGCCGGAGCTGTTGATCATGGACGATTCGTTGTCGGCGGTCGATGCGCGGACGGAGGCGCGGATTATCGAAAATATCCGAAAAAATCGCTCGAACAAGACGACGATCATCGTGTCGCATCGTCTGTCGGCGCTTGCCCATGCGGATGAGATCATCGTGCTGGACGACGGCCGGATCATCGAGCGCGGCACGCATGAGAGCTTGATCGCCCAAAGGGGCTGGTACTTCCGCCAATACGAAATTCAGCAGATGGAGGAGCAGGATGCAGACGAATAGATCGGAGGATCAAAACAGGATCCGAAAAAAAGATGTGAAGCGCCTGATCGGCTATGCGCTCAAATTTCGCAAAAATCTGTTTGCGGGGGTCGTGCTGCTGCTTGCGGCGGTGAGCTTCGAGCTGGCATCGCCCTTCGTGATCAAGCGGATATTCGATGGTGAGCTGATGAAAGAGGCGATCAATGTGCAAAAGGTGTGGAGATTGGTGCTGCTTTATGTCGTCGTCAATGTTTCGGGAACGATGCTTCAGCTGTTGAGCGGGATCCAGCTGCGCATCACGGCGCTGCGCGTGGCGCAGAGGATGCGGATGGATCTGTACAAAAATATTCAGCGGTTGAGCATCGCCTATTTCGACAATGTGCCGGCGGGCAGCATCGTATCGCGGATCGCCAATGACACGGAGGCGGTGCAGAATTTGTACATCAAGGTGCTGGCGCAGTTTTCGATGTCCGCGATGTACATCGTCGGGATCTATGTGGCGCTGTTTATGGCGAATGCGACCTTTGCCGCGCTGATTTTCACGATCGCGATCGTGATGTTTCTGTTTTTGCGCTATTACAGCAAAAGAGCGCAGAAGCATAATCAGTTGATTCGGGAAAAGCTCAGCGAGCTCAACGGTGCGCTGAATGAAGCGGTGCAGGGCATTCAGATCATCCGCGCGTTCAACAATCAGAAAAGCATTCTGCGCAGCTTCGAGAAGATCGGTGACGAACGCTATCGCGAGCAGGTAAAGATGCTGACGCTCGATTCGATGATCTCCTACAATATGGTTTCGACACTTCGCAATATCGCCTTCATGATCCTGGTGTATTATTTCGGGCGCCGGATGACGGACAGCGGCGTAGTGACGACGGTCGGGATGATCTATGTCTATGTGGATTACATCTACAATCTGTTTATGCATGCCAATCGCGTGATGGAGCAGGTCGGTGAGCTTGAAAAAGCGGGCGCCGCATCGGCACAGGTGTTCGCCCTGATCGATGAAGCCGGCAAGGATCTCTCGGACGAGCGGATGGCGCCGATCCGAGGAGCGGTACGCTTTGAAAGGGTCGGCTTCCATTACAAGGAGGGGGAATATGTGCTGAAGGATATCGATCTTGAAGCGAAGCCCGGCGAGATGATCGCGCTGGTCGGTCATACCGGCAGCGGCAAGAGCTCGATCATGAACCTTCTGCTCAAATTCTATTCGCCGCAGGACGGCAGGATTCTGATCGACGGAATGGATCTGAACGAGCTGCCGGATCAGGCGATCCGCGAGCACATGGGCATCGTGCTGCAGGAGCCGTATCTTTTTACCGGAACGGTGCTGAGCAATATCACGCTGGACAAGCCGGGCATTTCAAGAGCCGATGCACAAAGAGCGCTCGATGCGGTCGGCGGCGAGATCGTACTGCGCCATCTGCCGGGCGGGATCGAGGAGCGACTGACGGAGCGCGGTGCGACACTTTCGGCGGGACAACGGCAGCTGATCTCCTTTGCGCGGGCATTGGCGCAGGATCCGCGGATTCTCATTCTGGACGAGGCGACCAGCTCGATCGATTCGGAGACCGAGCAGGTGATTCAGCGCGCGATGCAGGTGCTGATGGAGGGACGGACGACCTTTGTGATCGCGCACCGATTGTCAACGATCCGCAGTGCCGATCGGATCTATCTGCTGGACAAGGGGCGCGTGCTGGAGCAGGGAAATCACGACGAGCTGATCGAAAAGCGGGGCAGGTATTATGAAATGTATCAGGCGCAATCGAAGGGACAGCACCTGCGACAGGAAAATTAATTAAAAATAAATACGAAAACAATAGAAAAAAATTGCAAAGCAAAACCGCAAACGAATGCGGATCGCAGCAGCGAAGAAGCGCGGCATAAGAGCCGGCAAAACTCGGAGCGAAATACGAAGGGCAGCTCGCGCGACCCTCGATAACCCTTCGAGTCTGCTCAAAGCCGAGCGGAGCGAGCTTGTAAACAGTGCCGGATCCTCGGTGCAAACCGGAGCTGCGTTCAGCATAGTACAAGCCGTGCAGCTTGCAAATCAAAAGAAGGTGTCCGATCGGGCACCTTCTTTTGATTTATTATTATGGGTAAACTATGAATAGAAGAGATTACAGCATTTCAATAAACGCACCCAGCCTTGTGCGAAGCTGTCCGGTATCGGACTGGCTGAAATCCGTCTCGACTGCGATATACGCTACGCCGAGCTCATCACAGAGTTCCTTGACGGTTTTTGTTTCAATATTGTATGTGTGGCAAGCCTGAAGGATCACATCGACCACACCGTCGATCTTGTATTCCTTGATCAGCTCGGTCAAAAGACGCATCCTTTCGCTGTTCGGCGTCATAACGGAGCAGCCGATGGAAAGATAGCGATCCATGATCGCTTTCATGATATCCTCCTGTGAGGTGTCGACCATCTGGTACGCATTTTTGATCCCGCCGCAGTTTTCGTAGCAGACGACCACGCCGCCTTCCTCGTCGATCACGCCGATGGTCTTGTCGATCACGCCGCCCATCGGACAGCCGGTGATGAGGATTCGCTTCGCCTTTTCCGAAACGGGGCGCTGTCCTTCATGATACGCCTTCATGGTCGAATCGATCATATCGCGGACCTTTTCCTTGCGCAGATGAGGATCGAATTCAAAGGTCAAGCCGTTCAGTACGGTCGCCATATCCTTGCCCTTCATCGGCGGCGGATCGAGTTTGCCGAGCTCCATCAATTCGATCAGCAGCTTTCGGTACTCGTTGCGATCCTTGCTGACGGCGCGCAGCTCGTCATCCGTGATCTTCTTGCCGGTCAGCTCCTCGAGCTTCTCCTTGAGAATCTCGCCCTCGATCTTCCAATTATCGTAGGAATACGCGCGATCCAAATTTTGCGGCAGCTGCATCACATGCACATTTTTGATCTCGCCGAGCAATTCAAACATTTTCTTTTTCCCGTCGCAGGTGGTTTCGCCGATAATCATGTCGGAAAAATATGTATACGGACAAGTGTCGGTTACCGCAAAGCCGTAGCTGGATTTGATCAGCGGACAAAGGTTTTTCGGCAGATCCTTCTCCGCATCCACGATCGGCTCGTTGCTCGAAGCGCAAAGGCTTACGCAAACCGCACCCGAGGCTTCGATGATCTCCGCCGGAGTGAAGGTACAGAAAATACCGACCACACTTTTGCCGTCCTCCTTCAGCCCCTTTACCTTGAGGAATCCGTTTTGGCGAGCCTCCGCGAATTGCTCGAATTTTTCCGGTAATGTAAAACTCATAATACCTCCTTAACAAAACACAAAGTTATTCCTGATCTATACAAGGAGCTAAAGCTCCATTGCAAACAATGCGGCGCCGATCGCCCCGGCGAATCGCGCGTTTGGTGCGGACTCAACGGTTTTGCCCAGCTGTTTCGAAAGCATTTCGAGAACAAAATCCAGCTCGCACAGCCCGCCCGTCAAATAAAATACGGAGGCGTCGCCTGCCAGGCGCGAACAAAGCGTCTTGACCTTGTTCGCCATCGAGACGATGATCGCATGCGCGATATCCTTTTTCGGAGCGCCCTTGGCGATCAGACTGACGACCTCCGATTCCGCGAAGACCGTGCACATCGAGCTGATCTCGATGTTCTGCCCGTCGCGCGCCAGCTCGCACATATCCGCAAGACTCATATTCATCGCATGCGCCATCACCTGCAAAAACCGACCCGTTCCCGCCGAGCATTTGTCATTCATCAGAAAGTCCGCCACTCTGCCGTTTTGCAAGGCGATGATCTTGGTATCCTGACCGCCGATGTCGACAATCATCGCGGACTGCTTGCCGAAAATATGGGCAGCTCCCTTCGCGTGACAGCTGATCTCGGTGATCGTCTTGTCCGCAAAATCCACATTGACTCTACCGTAGCCGGTCGCAACGATCCGCAGTTCATCCCCCGGGGCATACTCCGACGCGATCCGATCCAAAATGGCAAGCGCCTTCACGCTGCTGTCCCATGAGGTTTCGGCGGTCGTTGTATAAAGAAGCTCCCCGTTCTCCGATAACAGGGCCGCCTTGATCGCCGTCGAACCGATGTCGATTCCCAAATATTTCATACCGAACTGTCCTCCGTTGCAAATGATTGCGCAGACAAGCCGCAACGAACGATCGCCGTCTGTTGCCGAAAGCTCCGGATCGCCGGAGCAACGCTTGTCCGATTATTATTATAGCAATAACGGGAAGTGTATGGAACAAATCGCGTCATAGAATTTATTTGGGATTGCCATAGAAAATTCTTATAAAGCGTATTGCACACCGAGGGATCGAAACGATCTGAGCCGATTACCGCGCCGTCTCGCACACGAGCGCAGCAAAAAAGACGGCGCCGGTGGTATGTTCAGCCCGTCTTTCTTTTATCTATTTAAGCGATGCTTTTTGAAAAATCATCGACTAATCCACATAAATCTTGTCCCAGATCGAAGCGCTCTTCACATATACGGCGTCGATCTGATCAAATGCTTCATCCAGCTGTGCGCGCTGCGTCTTGGTCGCCTCATCGACCTTTGCATACAGCTGATTGATCTTCGCATCCAGTGCATCCAGCTTGTCCTGCTCGCTCAACAGAATCTGCTTCTCTTCTTCGGTCAGTGCCTTGGAAGCCTTGATCACTTCCTTTTCGTCCGACATAAACGCCTGCTGCTCAGTCAGGTTGCTGTTCAGCTTATCCCACAGCTTTTGATTCGAAGCGATGATCTGCTCGTACTTTTGGAATGTCTTATCCTCGCTCAGAATCTGTTCTCTTTTCTCGTCGATCTCCTTGGTGAGCTTCGTTATTTTTTCATAAAGCGGAGCAAGCTCCTTGTCGTCCTTTCGCAACTGATCCTTCTCAGCTTGAGTCAGCGTTTTTGTCGATGAGATCAATTCCTCGATCGCCGGTCGCTGGAACATTTGCTGATCCGTAATCCTCAGATCGTAAGCAATCGCGCTCGTCTTGTCGGTCGCGTTTACCTGTAACAGGCTCCCGCCGAGCAAAAGTGAAGTTGCCAATACCGTTACCATTACCTTTGTAGCATTTTTTTTCATGCGTAGGTTTCCTTTCAACAATCAATCATATTTGTCAACCGGTTGAGACATTCTCAGTATAACGCAGATCGTTTCGCAATGCACATTAAAAGCGGTGCGATTCTTAGGGAAAATTGAAAGAAGCGGAAACAATTCGGTTACAAACCGCAAAGCATTGGAACAAAGCGCAACTGCGATTTACAAAGCTCAAAAATAAAGTAAGCCACCACATAAATTCCGCGCTTTTTATAAAAAAATCCAAAGCTTTACACAAAGAATCCGAAAGCGTCATTGTTCCGCAAGCGCTTGGTGTCAAAATGTCACAACTTTTTGAGTCCGAACGATCCGTGCCCGATTGCGCGATGATAAGAGCGCCGCTACCTCATTCGAGACAAGATATGACGGAAGTGATTTTTTCGACAACATTTGCACTCAAAATCGCTGACAAGATTGCGTGAGCATCAGCGCAAATCGGTGGAGACGAAGAATGCTCGTCCGGTCGTGCGGCGATAAGAGCTCCACTACATCATTCGACGCGATATATTATAGAAGAGATATTTTTTTGTGATGAAGCAAGTTGCGTTCGCGTGCCGGCGAAGCTTTTGTCTAACGGGAAATTTGAGTGCGATCACGGTGC
>JBGZCE010000094.1:0-15051 GCA_041845175.1 Filifactoraceae bacterium | reverse complement strand
CCGAAGCTTTTGATCGCGGTGCAGCCGACGCGGGGTCTCGATGTCGGGGCGATCGAATACATCCACAAGCAGCTGGTTCGCGTGCGGGACGAAAACAAGGCGGTGCTGCTCGTTTCGCTGGAGATCGACGAGGTGATGAGCGTCAGCGATCGGATCATCGTCATCTATGAGGGCGAGCTGGTCGGCGAATTCGATGCGAAAACCGCGAGTGTGGAGGAATTGGGTCTTTATATGTCAGGATCGAAAAGGAGAGCGATGAATGAAAGCCAAAATTAAAAATATAGTTGATTCGGGAGCGCTCAACAGCTTCCTGTCTTCCTTTACCGCGATCGTGATCGGTCTTTTGTTCGGGTTCATCATTTTGCTGATCTCCAATCCGCAGCAGGCGGTAGCGGGCTTCAAAACGATTTTGATGGGCGGCTTGTCGGGCGGAATGAAGGGGATCGGCGATACGCTCTATTTCGCAACGCCGATCATTATGACCGGACTGTCGGTCGGCTTCGCGTTTAAGACCGGACTGTTCAATATCGGCGCGCCGGGACAATTCGTTGTCGGCTCGTATTTTGCGGTCTATACCGGTGTGATCTTTACGGGCTTCGGAAGCTTGCAATGGGTGGTCGCCGTGCTCGCGGGAATGCTCGGCGGCGCGCTATGGGGACTGCTGCCGGGGATTCTCAAGGCGTACAAAAATGTCAATGAGGTCATTGCGACAATTATGATGAACTACATCGGGATGTATCTGGTCAATATGCTCGTTCGGGACAATCCGCTCCTGTTCGACACATTGCGTAATCAGTCGAAGTTTCCGAACGCGAATGCGATCCTGCCGAAGCTTGGAATGAACACACTGTTCAACGGCTCGAGCGTCAATTCGGGATTTTTTATCGCCGTGCTGGCGGTAATCGTCATTTATATCCTGCTCAACAAAACGACCTTCGGATACGAGCTGAAGGCGGTCGGCTTCAACCGCGATGCCAGTCGCTACGCCGGAATCAACGAGAAGAAGAATATCATATTGTCGATGGTAATCGCGGGTGCGCTTGCGGGACTCGGCGGCGCGCTGCTTTTGCTCGCCGGAGCGGGAAAGCATCTGGAGGTCGTCGATGTGCTGCCGACCGAGGGCTTCAACGGGATCCCGGTCGCGCTGCTGGGGATGAGCCATCCGATCGGTGTATTTTTGAGCGCGCTGTTCATCTCGCATTTGGGACGCGGCGGCTTTTATCTTCAACGATTGGAATTCGTGCCGGAGATTATCACAATCATCACGGCGTCGATCGTATATTTCAGCGCATTTTCGCTGGTCGTCAAAACGCAGATCGGAAGGATCCGCAAACGATTTGAAAAGCCGAAGGCGCTCGAGCGGCAGGCGGAGCGTGCGAACGATGACGGGGAGGGGGAAGCATAATGAGTACACTGTATTTCCTGTTTCAACAGACGATGTTTTTTTCGATCCCGCTTCTGATCGTAGCACTGGGCGGGATGTATTCCGAGCGCAGCGGGATCGTCAATATCGCGCTCGAGGGGATCATGGTTATCGGCGCGTTCTTCGGGATCTTCTTTATCAACATCATGCAGATGCAGAGCGCGATGGCGGGGAGCGCATTGTTTTTGACGGCGCTTCTTTTAGCGGGACTGATCGGCGGGATCTATTCGCTGCTCCACGCGTATGCGGCGATCCGTATGAATGCGGATCAGGTCATTTCGGGTACGGCGCTCAATATGTTCGCGCCGGCCTTTGCGATCTATGTTGCGCGAATGATCCAGGGCGTTCAACAGGTACAATTCAAAAATGAATTTCGTATTGCGGCGGTGCCTTTGCTGAGCGATATTCCGGTCATCGGCAGCTTGTTTTTCAAAAACACCTATCTGTCGACCTATATCGGCTTTCTGATTTTGATCGCCTCCGTTTTCGTACTGTACAAGACGCGCTTCGGACTCCGGCTTCGAGCCTGCGGCGAGCATCCGGGTGCGGCGGACTCCGTGGGAATCAATGTGTACAAAATGCGCTACATCGGCGTATTCATCTCGGGCGTGCTCGCAGGGATCGGCGGCTTCGTATTCGTGATACCGACCTCGACCAACTTCAACGCTGATGTGGCGGGATACGGATTTTTGGCGCTTGCCGTTCTGATCTTCGGACAATGGAAGCCGATCAGGATCCTCGGCGCGGCATTCTTCTTCGGGATCGCCAAAACGATCGCGGCGACCTATGCGATTGTGCCGGCGCTGGTGTCCTTGGGGATGCCGGATTATGTGTACAAAATGATCCCATATATCGCGACGCTGATATTGCTGTCCTTCACCTCGAAAAAATCGAGCGCGCCGAAGGCGGCGGGTGTTCCGTATGACAAAGGAGCAAGATGATGAGAATGTATGATCTGATTTTGAAAAAACGCCGGGGAGAGGCGCTGACGCGCGAGGAGATCGAGTTTTTCGTACAAGGCTATACGAAGGGCGAGATTCCGGACTATCAGGCGTCGGCGCTTCTGATGGCGATCTTTTTTCAGGATATGGATATTCGCGAAACCACCGAGCTGACGCTGGCGATGGCGCATTCGGGCGATCTGGTCGATTTGTCGCCGATCGAGGGCATCAAGGTGGATAAGCATTCCACCGGCGGCGTCGGCGACAAGACGACGCTCGTCATCGCACCGGTCGTGGCAAGCCTCGGCGTCAAGGTGGCGAAAATGTCCGGCAGAGGGCTCGGACACACCGGCGGAACGGTGGACAAGCTGGAATCGATACCGGGACTTCGGACCGCCTTTTCGATGGAGGAGTTTTTTGAGATCGTCAACAAAACCGGCATTGCCGTCATCGGACAGTCGGGAAACCTCGCACCGGCAGACAAAAAAATCTACGCGCTGCGCGATGTGACCGCGACCGTAGACAAAACGCCGCTGATCGCCTCCAGTATCATGAGCAAAAAGCTGGCGGCGGGCTCCGATGCGATCGTGCTCGATGTCAAATGCGGCACCGGTGCGTTCATCAAGGAGCCGGAGCAGGCGATCGAGCTGGCGAAGATCATGGTCAACATCGCCGAGAATGCCGGACGGCGCTGCACGGCGCTCATCACCGATATGGATGTGCCGCTGGGCGAGAATGTCGGCAATTCGCTCGAGGTGATCGAGGCGCTCGAGGTGCTTCGAGGCGGCGGGCCTGCGGATCTTCGGCATGAATGCGTGATGCTCTCCGCGGAGATGCTCCAACTGGCGAACAAGGGGAGCTATGACGATTGTGTCGTCATGGCGGAGCGTGCGCTTTCGGACGGCAGCGCGTTTGAAAAATTCGTCGAGATGGTCGAGGCGCAGGGCGGCGACACGAGCTGTCTCCGAAACACCGAGCTTTTTCCGAAGGCGGGATATGTTTTTGAACTCAAGGCGGAAAAAGCCGGCTACATCACGCGTATGAACACCGAGCAATGCGGGATCGCATCACTGGTGCTCGGCGCGGGACGAAAGACGATGGATTCCGTTATCGACTTTGCGGCGGGCATCAAGATCAAAGCGAAGATCGGTGACTATGTAAACGCCGGCGATGTACTCGCCGCGCTGCTGACCAATAACGAGTCGGCGATCGAAGAAGCCGCGCGCATCTATCGCTCCGCGATCGAAATTTCGGACATCGAGCCGTCGGCGCGGTTGCAGGTGCTCGCAAAGGTAACGAAGGATCGGATCGAGCGATACGAAGAAGCGACAAAATAAGCAAAATGGAAACCATCGTGTTTCCGATGTGAAATTCGACGATCGTAAATATCATTCGCATTCGGGCGACCGCCGGGCAGAACGAAGCAAGCAATCGCGGCGCAGAGATCGGTCGGCGGAGTGCAGCTTGAGCTGTCGGGAGACCGCTGAAAAAAATTTTTCAAAAAACGGCTTGACAAAACGGATCGCTCGCGTTAAAATCGGTTTAATTTAAAAGCGACGACGCAGAGAAAGGTTTTTTGAAGTGTACAGAGAGTCGGTGGACGGTGCGAACCGAGGACGGAGAAAAACGGAATATACACTGCCGAGCTGACGGTTGAAGTAACAGTAGACTTGTACGGAGAGCCACCGTTATCGGGCGAGAGATTGTTGGATCTTGGAGAGATGGTCATTTGACCAATTAGGGTGGTACCGCGGAATTTCGCCCCTACATACATTGTATGTAGGGGCTTTTAATTTGCCACGATGATCCTTCATTCTTTTTGGAAAAGTAAAAAGTGATCGCAAAAGAGCGGCGCAAAAGCGGCTCGCGAGCTTGGAAAAGAACCGCCGCGCGAAATTTTTATAAAAATGCCGAGCGGAGCTTCCAAAGCACAACGATCCGATCACTTTTTACAACAATCAATTCTGTTTCAAAAAGGAGAAAACAATGAAAACGAACAAAACATTGCACAACGGACAACAAAAGGTATGGATGAGGATCACGGCCGCTTTTACGGCGGCGGTTCTTTTGGCGGGCTGCGCAGGTACGACGCAAACGGAGAGCGAAACGAGTGAAACGACCGTCAGCGAAGCGGAGGTCTTCCGAATCGGGATCACGCAGATCGTCGACCACAAGGCGCTCAACGACGCGCGCGAGGGCTTTGAGAGCAAATTGCAGGAGCTGGGCGTCAGCGCCGAGTTTGACGAAAAGAACGCGCAGGGCGATGTGTCCAATGCGCTGATGATCGCCGACGGATTTGTACAGTCGGAGGTGGATCTGATTCTTGCAATCGCGACGCCGACGACGCAGACTGCGCAAAAGGCGACGGAAGCCACCGATATCCCGGTCGTTTTTACCGCCGTATCCGATCCGGTCGCGGCAGGCATCGTGGAATCCTTGGACAAGCCGGGCGGCAATATCAGCGGTGTGACCGATGCCGTAACGGAGGAGAATCTGCAAAAGCTGTTGGAGCTGTTCAAGAGCATCAAGCCGGATGCCGATACGATCGGTGTGATCTTCAATACGGCTGAAGTCAATTCGGCGGTGCAGGTCGAGATGCTCAAGACCGTGAGCGAAAGAGTCGGATTGTCCGTGAAGGAGGTCGGCATCGCCGATATCGCGAGCATCGATCCCGCGATGGAGATGGTCGCTGCCGAGACCGACGCGCTGATGCTGATCAATGACAATATGATCGCATCCTCCATCGGGCTGATCGCCGAAAAAGCCAAGGAGCGAGAGCTGATCACCCTGTCGACGGATTCGTCCCATGTGGAGGGCGGTGCGTTTTTGTCCCTCGGCATCAGCTACCGACAGATCGGTGAGCAGGCGGCGGTGATGGCGAAAAAGATTTTGGTCGATAAGATTTCGCCGTCCGAGATCGCGGTCGAAAATTCAAATACTCTTTTCAAATTCGTCAATCGGGCGACTGCCGAAGCGCTGCAGCTCGACATCAGCGTTGAAGCGTTGAGCGATGCCGAGCTTGTCGGATAAGCGAAGAGGCGATTCTCAGCTTGCGCTTGCGAGGGCGGAACGGAAAGTGAAGAAATTGCGAGGGAGCAATTCCTGTGACATCGAGGGGATTTTCCTCGGCGGAACGGAAAGTGAAGAAAAACAAAGTGAAGAAAATTGCGAGACGGATCCTGCCTGAAAGGGATCCGGCAAGCGAAGGATCACTGAAAATAGGAGGCAGGATAGGATGATGGTAAAGGAGCAAATGAAAATCATTCTGAAAGGCGTTTCGGACTTTGTAAACGAAAAGGAGCTGTCGGACAAATTGGAAAGAGCGCAAAAAAACGGTCGGCCGCTGATCGTCAAGCTGGGGCTTGATCCGTCCGCGCCCGATATCCATCTGGGTCATGCGGTCGTGCTTCGGAAGATGAAGCAGCTGCAAGACTTGGGTCATCATGTGGTGATCATCATCGGTGACTTTACCGGAAAGATCGGCGATCCGACAGGCAAATCCAAGGGACGCAAGGCGCTGTCCGACGCAGAGGTCGACAAAAATGCGCAGACCTATTGCGAACAGATCTTCAAAATTCTGGATCGGGAAAAAACGAGCGTGCGAAAAAACAGCGAGTGGCTGTCCAAGCTCAACTTTGAAGAGGTGCTGCGCCTTGCCGCCACGACAACGATCGCGCGTCTTCTGGAGCGGGATGATTTCGCCAGGCGATACGAACAGCAGACGCCGATCGGACTGCACGAATTTTTTTATCCGCTGATGCAGGCGTATGATTCCATCGCGATCGACGCGGACATCGAATTCGGCGGCTCGGATCAGACCTTCAACATTCTGATGGGCAGAAATTTGCAAAAGGCATTTGACAAGGAACAGCAGGTGGCGATCTTTATGCCGATTTTGGAAGGGCTCGACGGTGTTGAAAAAATGAGCAAGAGCCTTGGAAATTACATCGGCGTGAACGAAAGCGCCGAGGTGATGTTCAAAAAGGTGATGGAGGTGCCGGATCATTTGATCGTCAAATACTTCGAGCTGGCGACCGACATTCATCCCGACGATGTCGCTCAAATCCGCCGCCGTCTGGCGCAGGGCGAAAATCCGAGGGATATCAAGCTGGAGCTGGCAGAGACGATCACGGCGCTCTACCACGATCCGGATGCATTGGCGAAGGCAAAGGAATATTATCGGACCGCGTTTGCGCAAAAAGGGATCCCGGGCGAGCTGCCGACCGTCTTTGTTTCGAGCGACGCAAGCTGCGTGGCGGATATTGCGGAGGATCTCCTGAATGATAGGAGGATCCGCAGTAAGAGCGAATTTTATCGACTGATCGAACAGGGCGGCGTCCGGCTGAACGGCGAGCAGGTCAGGCATCGGGATGCGAAAATCAAAGCCGGCGATGTCCTGAAGCTTGGCAAAAAGATTTTTGTGCGGCTGCAGAAGGAGTGATTCTGTCGGATCGACAGAGCAACCTTTTTGCCGGCGGTCGCTGACGGTGTGCCGCGACCGCGGCGGCACGCGACCGAAGCAGGAAGCGGTGAAGGAGATACGGTTTACCGAAAATCTGAAAGGATGATTTTCAAAAAATCTGCGTACGGATCAAAACGATCGTAAGAAAAAATAAAACATCGGCTTGAGCAGCGGTTCAATACCGATCGAACGGAGGAAGGCATGAGCGGCTTGATTGGCGTAACGCTGGAGCAGGGCCTGATATGCGCCGTATTGGCGATGGGCGTCTATATCACATACAAAATATTGGATTTTCCGGATCTGTCGGTGGAGGGGAGCTTTCCGCTCGGCGCATTCGTATTCGCGAAGCTTTCGATCCTCGGCATCCATCCGCTGATCGCAACGATCGGCGGCATGCTTGCCGGCGGAGCGGTCGGGTGGCTGACTTATTTTTTGAGCATCAAGCTCAAGATCCGACCGATCCTGGCAGGGATTTTGAGCATGACTTTCTTTTATTCCGTCGTGCTTCGCGTCAACAACACCGCCAACATCAGCGTCATCACGAATCCGACCGTATTCGACCGCTTCGGCAATGTCGCTTCGCTTCTGTTGATTGCGGGGATCGTCAAGCTGCTGCTCGACCGGTTTTTGAAAACGGAGGTCGGCTATCTGCTGATTGCAACGGGCGACAATGAGGCATTTGTGCGTGCGCTCGGACAAAACGAAGAAAAATACAAGATGATCGGGCTGATCCTGTCAAACGCTCTGGTCGGGCTGAGCGGTGCGTTGATGACGCAGTCGCTGGGCTTTGCCGACATCGCCATGAAAAACGGAATGATCGTTGCCGCCTTGGCGTCGATCATCGTCGGCGAAGCGATCTTTGCAAAAAGCGATCTCTTCAAAAGCACGACGCGCGCGATCCTCGGCGCGGTCGTTTACAAAGCGATCTGGAGCATTGCGCTGAAGCTCGGCTTTATGCCCAACGATTTGCAGGCGATCTCGGCAACGATCGTCATTCTGCTTCTGGCGCAGAGCAATCTGAGCTTTTCAAAAAATCCGCTGAAGGCATTTGCAAAAAAGGAAAGGGGAGGCTATGCTGGAAATCCGCAATCTCAAAAAAACTTTTAATCGAGGGATGGAAAATGAACAGAGAATCTTCGACGGACTCAATCTCTCGATCGCGCAGGGAACGATCAATGCGCTGATCGGCGCGAACGGCTGCGGAAAATCGACGCTGATGAATCTGATCTCGGGATCGCTCTCAGCGGATGAGGGGAGCATTTCGCTCGGCGGCGAAGACATCACGCGCCTCAAGGAATTTCAGCGTGCGGAAAGGATCGCCAAGGTATACCAAAATCCGAGCGCCGGCGTGGCGCCATCGCTGACGGTCTATGAAAATATGCTGCTTGCCGAGAAAAAAGGCGAGCGGTTTCGCGCGAGAAGGCTGGCGGACAGGCGGAAAAGAGAATATTTTGCCGCACTGCTGAACCCGCTTCTGCCGGATTTCGGAAACAAGCTCGACATTCGAGCGAATCTGCTGTCGGGCGGACAGCGTCAGGCGCTGTCGCTCGTACTCTCGACGCTGAAAAGACCGGAGCTGCTTTTGCTCGACGAGCACACCGCGGCACTGGATCCCAAAACCTCGCGCCTCATCATGGAAAAAACGATCGCGATCGCTAAGGAGCAGAGGATCACCACACTGATGATCTCGCACAATCTCAAGGACGCGCTCAAATATTCCGATCGCTTGATCATGCTGCGCAAGGGAAGGATCGTGCTCGATCTTGCGCCGAGCGAGACCGATGAAGCGGAATTGCTCAAGATCTTCTATCGCACGGAGGGCGCGGAGGAACAGACTTCATTTGAAATGTGATCGTCGATGCGACACAAAGCTTGCGGATGCACGATTCTCGTACGAGGAACAGCAATAAAAGGGGCAGCTTGAGGTGCAGGCTGTCTTTTTTGATGCCGAAAAATTTTTCCTCATCTGCACTGTCACTAAATAATATCGAAAGTTTTGGTAACATTTATTCCTCTTTTGTACAAATTGTGGTATGCTACTCAAGTAGCAAAATGAAAGAGGATCGAAAAATGCCACAGCACTCGGAGCACGAAATAGCGATGCGGCTATTGGAGGAAAAGGAAAAAGAAACGAATTACAGAAAATATACGGGCGCGTTTGAACGATGGGCGGAGGGATCGCTGGTGCTTTGGGCGATCTTTCAGCTCTGTTTCAATTTGACGGGTACGATGGATGCGATGACTTTCAGAGCGTATCATGTGCTGTTTTTGGTGGGCTTCACCTTTTTGTTCTTTCCGTCGAAAAAGGGCGACAGGGAACGAAGCGCGCCGCCGATCGCGGATCTCATTCTGATCGGACTCGCCGTGGGCTGTTTTTCGTATTTGATATGGAATTATACACCGATCGCGCTACGGGGCGGATTTTTGACGGATACGGATATTGCGGTCGGCGCCGTGGGGATCGTGCTCTGCTTTGTTGCGGGTCGCCGAGCGGGCGGAAACCTCGTGCTGCTGGCGGCGATTTTTTTGCTGTACAATTTTTGGGGACAATTCGTGCCGGGCGCCTTGGGGCATTCGGGCTTCGGATTTCGCCGCGTCATCGGACATATGTTCTGGGGCAGTCAGGGGATCTTCGGAGTCGGCATCGGCGTCAGCACGAGCTACATTTTTTTGTTTGTGCTGTTCGGCGCGTTTTTGAAAAAAAGCGGCTTCAGCAGCTTTTTGAACGATTTTGCGCTGACGCTTGTCGGGCATTCCGTCGGCGGGCCGGCAAAGGTGGCGGTGGTGGCAAGCGCGCTGCTCGGGATGATCAACGGCTCGGCGGTCGCCAATGTGGCGACGACCGGTGCGATTACGATCCCGATGATGAAGCGGACGGGCTATTCCAAAGAATTTGCGGCTGCGGTCGAAGCGACGGCATCGACGGGCGGACAGTTCGCGCCGCCGATCATGGGCGCGGTCGGCTTTGTGATGGCGGAGTATCTGGGGATCTCCTACACACAGGTGATGATCGCTGCGATCATTCCGGCATTTCTGTATTATCTGGGCGTGATCTGCTCGGTGCATTTTGAGGCGAAGCGGCTCGGACTGCGCGGCTTGTCGCGCGAGAATCTGCCGTCCGCAAAAAAGCTGTTTCGGGAGCGCGGGCATTTGCTCCTGCCGATCGTCGTGCTGCTCGTGCTGATGATGCTCGGCTTCACTCCGCTCTACTGCGGTGCGATGGCGATCCTCGCAACGGTGATAGGGGCAGGACTGAAAAAAGAAACGCGTATGAGTGCGCGCGATATCTTTGACGCGCTTGCGGACGGTGCAAAAAGCGCCATCGGCGTCGGCGTGTCCTGCATTCTGATCGGCTTTATCATCGGGACGGTCTCGTTGACGGGGCTGGGCTTGTCATTCGGGCAGGTAATCCTTGATGTTGTCGGCGAGGGACAGCTGTTTTTCGGCGGATTTCTGGTCATGGTGATGAGTACGATCTTGGGTATGGGTGTGCCGGGCGTTGCGGCGTATGTGATCGTGGCGACGGTCGCCGCGCCGGTGCTGATCCGCTCGGGTGCATTGCCGATCGCGGCGCACATGTTTTGTCTGTTCTACGCCTGCTTGTCCAACATTACGCCGCCGGTCGCGATGAGCTCCTATGTGGCGTCGGCGATGGCGGGCTCCGATCAGACAAAGACCTCGCTGATCGCGGTCAAGCTGGGAATCGCCGGGTTTATCATACCGTTTTTCTTTTTGGATAATCCGGTGTTGCTTCTGCAACAGACGGCAAGTCCGTGGGTAATGGCGCAGGCGATCGTCACGGCTTCGATTGGTGTGGTATGTATCTCGGCGGCGCTCGAGGGCGCGCTTTTGACCAAGCTCCGTCCGGTGGAGCGGATCGTTCTGACGGCGATCGGGTTTTTGTCGATCGACCCGGGGCAGATCACGGACTTGATCGGCTTGGCGCTCTTGGGCGTGATCCTTGCGCTCCAGCTGAAAAGAAAGAACACTTTGGGGAGGAATTATGAATAAAAAAATATTTGCTATTCTGTCGGCGCTGCTGCTGGTCGGCTGTGGGAACGGAGCCGGAGCCGGCACGAGCACGGAACGAAGCGAGACGATCGTAATCAATATGCCGACAGCGGCGACGACCGGCGCGCTGTATCCGCTGGGATCCTCGATCGCAACGCTGTGGAACGAAAAGGTGCCGTATGTCCGGGCGAATGCGCAGGCTTCCAACGGCGGGATCGAAAATTTGAACCTTTTGTATTCGGGCGAAGCGCAGGTCAGTATGGCGGTGGTCAGCAATATCTACCAGGCGGCGAACGGGCTCGAAAAATTCGAAGGGCGGCCGAATGACAAAATACGGATCATCGCAGGGCTCTACTACAATCCGAATCAAGTGGTCGTCAGCAAAAATTCAAATATTGAAAGCTTGTCCGATCTCGCGGACAAACGATTTGCGACCGGCGCACCGGGCAGCACGACCGAGGATGAATCCAAGGTACATCTGACCGCGCTGGGGATCGCCTATCCCGACGGGATCAAGGCACAATTCGTCGGCTTTACCGAAGCGATCGACTTGATGAGAAACAAACAGCTCGACGGCGCATGGATTATGGCGGGCATCCCGACCTCCGCCGTGACCGAAATGATGACGACAACGGACGCCAAGCTGATCCCGATCGACCGCGCGCTGATTGAGCAGCTCAAAACGGAATATCCGTGGTATGCCGAGTACACGATCCCGAAGGACACCTACAGCGGGCAGACGGAGGATATCACGACTTCGGCGATCAAAATGGCGATGTTCACGACGGCAGATCTGTCGGAGGACGCGGTGTACGATCTGACCAAAGCCTTTTGGGAAAATATTGAAGAATTGAAACAGACCAATCCGTCGTTGCAAAGCGTTTCGATCGAGCAGGCGGTGACCGATTTGGCGGAGCTGCCGCTGCATAACGGCGCGATCCGATACTACAAGGAAAAAGGAATTCTTTAGCTCGCCTCGACAAACAACGGTCGAGCGACCGAAAAATAAAAATCGGGAAACAAAAATCATCTCCGGCGCGAGTGATAGGACAAGTTACTTCGACAAACAATCATACGGCCCTGCACAAAACGAATCGTTTGTTCCACGATCCCCGGACAAAGCGAGAGAACTGTCGAAGCACCGGCTCTATACAAAAGCACAATTCACCCTGTTGTGTTTCGCAGCAGGGTTTTTTGCTGCACAAAAAAATCGCCCTTGAACCGTCTTGTAAAATTTTGTAAAGACACGCTGCAATCAGATCAATAAGTCGAAAAATAGGATCTTGTCCAAAGCAGGAGGGCGTAAATGGAGAAAACAAGATTCATACAATCCAGACAGCGCGTCCCGGGAAGAATACAAAACTACATAATAAGAAAGTGCCGAACAGGAGCAGTCGGTTTTCGTCTTAAGGCTGCGATTTCGGAAAGGTCAGGCTTTGCGTAAAGATTCTTTCGTAATTTTCGGTTTCGGCAAGCTCGAAGTATTCCATCTCCTTTGCGAGCGCTTCGATCTCGGCGCGCGCCTTTTTGGACATCAGCGCCATATAGGCGCCTGTCTTGGAGGAGTTGCCGACATAGGATATCTTGCCCTCGACCTCGGCGGGCAGAATGCCGACGCCGGTCAGCAAATCCGCCGGAAGATGTGCTCCGAATTGTCCGGCGATCAGGATTTTTTGCAGATCCTGCATTTTGATCCCGGCGTGCTCGAGCAGCGCGACAAAGCCGGATAGGATCGCGCCCTTTGCCAGTTGAACCTGGCGCACATCGCTCTGGGTGATAAGGATCAAAGGATCCTCCGTCAGAACGAATTCTCTTTTGGCTCCGTTCAATCGGATCCGATCAAATCGGTAATCCTCCGCCGGCAGAGCTTCCTTTTTTATGAAAGTGCCGTTGCTTTTTACGATCTCCGTTTTCAGAAGCTCCCGAACAACCGCCAATATGCCGCTTCCGCACAAACCCTCCGGCGCGGTATCGCCGATCACGGAGAGCGTGATCCCGCTCGGCGTGATCTTTACATCCTCGATCGCACCGTCGGCGGCACGCATACCGGATGTGATATTCATTCCCTCCAGCGCGGGACCGGCGGCACAGGAGCAGGAGAGAAGCCTGCCGTTGCTTGCAAGCACGATCTCGCCGTTGGTACCGATATCGATAAAGAGGATATTATCCACAGCTTCCTTCAATTTGCAGACATACGCGCCGGCAACGATGTCCGCGCCGATATAGCCGGACACCTGCGGCAGGCAATAGAGCATCGTTTCGTCATTTGCACGAAGCCCGATCTTCTTCGCCGGAAGAAATTGCGCGTCCGAAAAAACGGGCTTGTAGGGAGCTTTGCCGATCGGTCGCGCGTCGACGCCCAGGAGCATATGCGTCATGGTGCAGTTGGCGGCAACCACGATCTCTTTTATTTCCTGCTTATCGATTGCCGCCTTTTCGCACATTTCGTCGATCATATCATTGATCGAATCGACAATCGCTTTTTGTAAATCAAGGATTCCGGTATCCTCATGCTCAAATTCGTATGTGATTCTTGTCAAGACATCCAGACCGAAATGCTTTTGTGCATTGATCATGGCAGCCTGAGCAATTTCGCCGCCGTCGGCAAGCGACACGAGAGAGGAAACCACCGTTGTCGTGCCGATGTCAATGGCAACACCGTAGCCTCCGTCAAACTCATCCTTTTCAAAATCGGGCATATAGCCCTCTGTGAGCACCCGATGCTTTTTTTCCTTGTAGAGCAGCTCGACCGAAATATCGTTTGTCACGGAGGTCAGGCAGGAGAGGACCACGGCATTGTCCTCGATGATCCGTACCTTGCATTTTCCGCAGGTTCCCTTGCCGTTGCACGGATTATCCACGAAAAAGTCTTCGGATAACAGCACGCGCAAAAGATTCGCGCCTTCGTTACAATGTATTTTTTGTCCGTTGTGAGTGATCGTAATAATAGGCATAGACAGCTCCCGAGTCGATAAATTTTTTGTTGAGTACAGATCAGGCATCCAAAGGCCTATCGCAGAACAAGCTGCTTGATCCTTTTGCTTTGCAGAATTTTTTTTGAATCCTTGACACACAGATGGCCCAGGAAACGCGTTTTGCCGATTCGGTCGACGATCGCCTCGCCGAAGCTGATCGCCTCGTCGAGCTCGGCATCT
This sequence comes from Filifactoraceae bacterium, assembly GCA_041845175.1. Classification (GTDB taxonomy): domain Bacteria; phylum Bacillota; class Clostridia; order Peptostreptococcales; family Filifactoraceae; genus JAUNKE01. The sequence continues at coordinate 1,059 of JBGZCE010000094.1, read as the reverse complement.
TCAAAGTCCGCTTTCTCCGTACCGATCAGGGCAAGCGAGATCTTCGGACAGAGAAGTACCAGCATATCCTTCGGCAATTCCTCGTCCATCTTCTTCAAAAAGTCCGCCAAAAAATCGTCGACCATCTGCTGCATCAGCTTCGGCCCGAGGATGTTGACGCCGCCGGAGGAGTCGGCATAGCTGATGATTCTCACGCCGCGCTCGTAGGCGAATTGCATCAACTTCAAGGTTTCTTCTCCGATCTTCCAAAAAACGGCTTTTGCAAGCTCGGGATTTTTTTTCATTGTCTTGAAGACAAATCTCGGGTCGATCAGCGCGTCCAACGCGGTCAGAGGGCCTGTTACATAGAATACGACATTTTCCCCCTCCGCAACCAATTCTTCGGCGGCGAGAAGAGTTTCGTGTATTCTTCCCTTTGAGAAGTCGATATCGGGCAAAGCCAAAATGTCCTCGGCGGAGGAGACAAGGTAATCCTTTGCACGAGGGCCGGTCTTGGCATCTCCCAAATTTATGATTGCGCCCATCGCTTCCGCTTCCAAGGTATGACAAAAAGGAATATCGCAAAAAAGAGCGTTTTGATATTCCTTTTGTGCCTTTGCGAGCTTGACGATCGAATCCTTGTGGCAATAAGCATCGGGAAATATCAGATCGAGCTTTTTGGTAAATTCTTCGTCGATCCCTTTGTCAAAATCGTAGGTACATTTATAATCCGTGATATGATTCATACATTCCTCCTTAAAAACGGCCTTTGGCGTGCTCGCCATTGTTCTTCCGCAGGATGCTTCGGCGCAAAGTCCGCATTATTTTTTGTAAACCGATTTGCACGGGAGCGGTTGTCTTATAAACAAGAAAAGGGAGAAGGGCTTATGCCCATTCTCCTTTAAGCGTTTTGAGTATCGCTCGGACATTAGCAAGAGGGGATCTCGTCCCAAGCCCGCAGGCCGGTGAAATGATATTGGCGCCGCTTGCAATGCAGTTGTTCGTGAGCTTCTGAAAACGGAGATCGTAAAAAGCAACGGCACTTTCATAAAAAAGGAAGCTCTGCGGGCGGAGGATCAT
>JBGZCE010000093.1:0-11375 GCA_041845175.1 Filifactoraceae bacterium | reverse complement strand
GGTAGCGCACGTGGTTTGGGACCATGGGGCCGGGGGTTCGAGTCCCTCCACCTCGACCATTCAACAATTTTTGAAGCAAGGGCCTATAGCTCAGGCGGTTAGAGCGCACGCCTGATAAGCGTGAGGTCGCTGGTTCGAGTCCAGCTAGGCCCACCATGCCCAGATAGCTCAGTTGGTAGAGCAGAGGACTGAAAATCCTCGTGTCGCTGGTTCGATTCCGGCTCTGGGCACCAAGTGAGAAGCATCTGCATAGCAGGTGCTTTTTTCGTTTCCGTTAGAAGACAAAGCTTGAGGAGGTGTATTATGATCAAAGAACAAGCAGAAGAATGTTTTCTTCCATAACGCCCCTGTAGATCGTCGGCATTTTCTAATGACTTTTTCTTATTGAACTATAAATGGAATTCTGCTTGAAGCAAAAATGTTTTGTTTGAATCAGTGATTCAAATTTCAATCGGCGATTTCTCCTCGAATAATTGCATATACACGAAATATATAGTATGATAGCTATGTAATAACGGTTTTCAATTAGATGCAACAAAATATTTAGGAGGGGAATTATGGGATTTATTTTAGACATGATGGTTGCATTTTCTGATTGGTTCTGGGGACCGCCGATTCTCTTTTTGATCGGGGGCGGAGGAATTTGGTGTACCTTGCAGATCAAGGGACTCCAAATTACCAAATTTCCATATGTATGTTCACAGACCTTCGGAAAAATGTTTTCGAAAGCGGATTCAAACGATCCGAATGCAGTTTCGCCGTTTTCCGCAGCGGTTGCCGCATTGGCATCCAGTATCGGAGCTTCCAATATCGTCGGGGTACCGGTAGCGATCGCATTGGGAGGTCCGGGAGCGGTGTTCTGGATGTGGGTCTTGGCGCTTTTGGGATGTGCGACAAAGTATGTTGAAATCGTTTTGGGTCTTAAGTATCGTGAGAAGGGTGAGAACGGAGAGTACATAGGAGGACCGTTCTACTACTGCTCGAAAGGGCTTGCAGAGATTGGGCTTGGACCGCTCGGTAAATTCTTCGGGGTGTGGTTTGCATTCTTCCTGATGATCGAGTTGATTCCGTCGATTGCAACACAATCCGTTTCAGCTGTTCAAAATGCGGAAACGCTCGGATTGCCTGGACATATTACAGGGATTGCGATCGCAGCGCTTGTTGCGCTGGTTGTTTACGGCGGATTCAAGCGTATTGCCAGCGTTACGGATAAAATGGTTCCGTTTATGGCGGGAATCTATATTATCGCGGGTCTGATCATTATCGGATTAAATATTACAAATCTTCCGGGCGCGATCGTCAGCATTTTTGCGCATGCGTTCACACCGGCTGCTGCAGTCGGCGGATTTACCGGTTCGACCATCGCCAACACGATTCGTTGGGGTGCCGCTCGTGGAGTATACTCAAACGAAGCCGGTATGGGAACGGCGCCGATGGCGCACTCTACCGCAACGGTAGATCATCCGGTAAGACAAGGTCTTTGGGGCGTGTTTGAAGTTGTGGTAGATACCTTGATCGTATGTAGTATCACTGCCTTTGCGGTTCTTACCTCAGGCGTGTGGACGGAAGTTTCTTCCGACAAAGCGGCATCCATGCCATCTATCGCGTTCTCCGAGGTGTTCGGCGTGGCAGGAGACTACTTCATTACATTCTGCGTGTTCCTGTTCGTTCTGTCCACTATTATTGTCGTTGTTTTCTACGGAGAGAAGCAGGCAGAGTTCCTGTTCGGACAAAAATTTGCTCGAATCTGGAAATTCGTTTATGTTGCAGCAATCCTTGGCGGAGTATTCGGCGGCTTGGAGTTCCTGTACAGCTTGACCGACTTCTTCCTGGCAGCGATCATCATTCCGAATATGATCGCGGTCATTCTTCTTGCACCGAAGGTCAGAGAATTGACCAACGAATTCTTCAATACGCCGGGTAAATACTACATGGCGGATATGGAAGCGAAAAAGAAATAATTGAGAGTTTTTAATGCATCGATTGAAACCTTCAATAAGCAAAAAAGGGCGAAAGCCCTTTTTTGTTTGCTGTAAAACGCAAGAGAGCCAAATGAAATGCGGCGCAAGCAGTCCGCGGTACGAACGAGAACGCAACAGAAAGAGATGAGAAGAAAAACGAGAGGCTGTCTGCGACACGAGCAAGAGTCCAATTGAATAGAAAAACAGATGAAAAAAATTTGGCGCTGCTGCCGCACATATCAAAACACCTCCATTTTGTGGATCGAGCGGATAGCAGATAAGAGAAAAAGCAGAGCGGCAGTCCGCGGTACGAACGAGAACGCAACAGAAAGAGATGAGAAGAAAAACGAGAGGCTGCTTGCAGCACGAGCAAGCATTTCTTCAAATTCAAATCGCAAAACAAGATGACGCATGGATCGCGCGCTCGTTGTCGAGCGGACAAAAGCATCAAATCCCGAATGAAAGCAAAAATCCGATACGATAAATTTCGGAGTTTATGGAAAAATAAAATAATTCGCTTGAAAACTGTCAAGGATAAGGTATAATAGAAATAAAGAGCGCATCTCATCATCAAAAAGCATCCGCGCTTACTTGGATGCTCTTCACAACGGTGGTGCTGAGAGCCTCAAAAGGAGGGGTATTCATGAACTATAACGTCATTAAGATCGGGGACAAGGCAAAGGTGGTCAAGGCTTTTACAAAAGAGGATGTCCAAAGCTTTGCAGAGCTTTCTACGGATAAGAATCCGGTGCATTTGGATGAAGAATATGCAAAAAACACGATTTTCAAACGAAATATCGTCCATGGGATCTTGGTTTCTTCGCTGATTTCTTCCGTGCTCGGAACAAAACTGCCCGGCGAAGGAAGCATCTATATGAGCCAGGAGCTGAAATTTCTCAAGCCGGTCTACATCGGGGACGAATGCACGGCGGAGGTCGAGGTGTTGTCCAAACGGGATGACAAGCAGATTCTTGTGCTGAAAACGACCGTTACGACCAACAACGGCGAGACGGAAGTGATCACCGGCGAAGCGGTATTGAAGAAACTCTAAACCAAGCGAATAAGGAGGATAAATATGAGTAACGATTATTTCAAAAGTATGATGGATGCGCAAAAAAATATGATGGACTCCTGGCAGGAGATGTACAAAAATATGACTTCCGCCACAGAGAATCCGTATTCAAAAGCGATGGGCGATTTTTTTGAAATGCAGAAGAAGTTTATGGAAACGATGAGCTTTAACAAGAACGCGGATTTTACAAAAATCTTTGCCGACTATTTCAAAAATCCGTCCTTTGATCCGAAAGCATTCGAGTTCTTTGTGGATATGCAAAAGAATTATATGGATCAGATGAGCAAATATATGACGGACTTCTCCGGCTTTGCAAAGCAAGGCTTCCCTTTTGCGGACATGAGCGCATGGGGCTCGGCGAAGGAAAACATCAACGCCTACTTCGAGAAGCTGCGCGAATATTACAATCCGCTTGAAATGGGGAAAGCATTTTCGCCGGCAGTCAAGGATCTGTTTGAAAAAATGATGCAGGCAAACACCTACTATTTGAATGTATACAAATTCTGGCAGGATCTTGAAAGCGCGCAAATCGAGCCGATCGCGGAGCAGGTCAAAAAATATGCACAGGAAGTCGCCGAAAAATACGACCTGATGTTCAAGGATATGGTCTTGCCGATGCTGCCGCAGGAATTCCAGGCATTTGCCAAGGATCCGTTCGAGCTGTTCAAAACCTATCTCAAGGTCGGAAGAGACTTTTACGCGCCATGGACCGATAATGCCACTGAGCTGAGAAATCTGTTCGTGGAGGGCGTATTGTCCGACAAAGCGAAGCTCGGCGAATTTTTTGAGCTTTGGCGAGCGCAGTTTGACAAAACCTTCGGCGCGATCCTGCTTTCACCGTCCATGGGCATCAACAAGGAATTGATCGAGCAGCAAAGCAAGGCCTTTGACACCTATGTGGACATGCTGCTGCTCAGCGTTGATTTTACATCACGGATATATGCCGTTCAAAACGAAAATCTGGACGATATGATCCAAAAATATCTCGAGATGGCGGAAAAAGGAACACAGCCACGCTCGTTCAACGAATTTTACACCTACTGGTCCAATGAGCTGGAGCGCGTATTCGATTCCTATTTTGCAACGCCGGAATATGCGAAGCTTCTCGGACAGCTTTCATCCGCAGCGATGGATTACCGAATCGAAATGCAAAAATTGATGGAAAAATATCTGGTTGATACGCCGATCGTGACAAGAAGCGAGATCAACAGTCTGTACAAAACGATCTATGACCTCAAAAAAGAAGTGAAAGCGCTCAAAAAGGCACAATCCGAAACTGAAAAAGCGTAATGAAAATGCTCAAGTGAAGGGAGAACACAATGGATAAAGTATACGACTGGAAAAAATCGTTTGAAGAAAGCATCAAAACACAGAAAAAACTCTTGGAGGGATTTGAAACCATGCTGAGCGTCGGCGATCCGACACCGGGCTTTTCGGAAAAGAGCGTGATCTACTCCGAGGACAAAATGAAGGTCTATCGCTACAAGCCGCTGGTCAAAACCTTGAACAAGGTGCCGACCCTGATCGTATATGCGCTGGTCAATCGCGAAACGATGATGGATCTTCAGGAAGACACGAGCTTTGTTCAGAATATGCTGCGTGACGGACAGGACATCTACATCATCGACTGGGGCTATCCGACGCAGGAGGATCGATACCTGACCTTGGAGGACTATATTCAAGGCTACATCGACAATGCCGTCGAAGCTGTGAAAGCGCATTCCAAAAAAGAAAAGATCAATCTGCTGGGCGTATGCCAAGGCGGAACCTTCTCCATGATGTACACCGCGCTTCATCCGGACAAAGTCAACGCATTGGTGACGATGGTCGCGCCGGTCGACTTTTCGACCGATGACGGACTGTTGTTCCGCTGGGGAAAATATCTCGACATCGACAAAATGGTCGACGCATACGGTGTGATCCCGGGCGACTTTATGAACAACGGATTCCTGACCATGAAGCCGATCTCGCTGATGGTCGGCAAATATCTGAATTTGATCGATGACTTTGACAAGCCGGAAGTGATGAACAACTTCCTGCGAATGGAAAACTGGATCTTCGACAGTCCGGGGCAAGCCGGCGAAGCCATCCGCCAATTCATCAACGACCTGTACAAGGAAAACAAGTTGATCAAAGGCAAAATGATGATCGGCGACCAAAAAGTCGATTTGAAAAAAATCACCATGCCGGTCCTCAATGTGTATGCGGAAAAAGACCATATCGTTCCGCCGGCAGCCAGCCTGCCGCTTGCCAAATATGTCGGCACCAAAGACATTGAAACGCACGGCATCCCGACCGGACACATCGGAATGTATGTCAGCTCCAAAGCCAAAAAGGAAGTGGCGCCGCTGATTTCAAACTGGTTGAAAGAAAAATCCAAAGCAAAGTGATGTAAAGCAATACAGAGGGTAGCTTTTATAAAGGGCTGCCCTTTTTTATATTGAAAAAAGAAAGAGGCTTATGGACAGAAAGTGGAGTAATCGTTATATTTATTAAGAGATTCAGGTCGATGCGCAAAAAAGGGGCTGCTGCAGAACGAAAAAATCTCATTCCGCAACAGCCCCTCTGAGTGTTCGTCTTGTGCTCGTCTATATTTTGAACGGATAAGTACAAGCAGTATTATCCACAAAAATCAAGGACGACTCCAAGCATTAAGGATTAATACCATCCCCTCAGCTTCATAGCAACCTGGATACGACGAATGGACATCATATATGCAGCCGTTCTCATATCCACATTGAATTCCTTCATCAGATTCCAAATATCGTCAAATGCCTTGTACATCAAATCTTCCTGTTTCTTTTGAACATCCTCGAAAGTCCAGCTGAATCGTTGCAGGTTTTGTACCCACTCGAAATAAGAAACGGTAACGCCGCCGGCATTTGCAAGAATATCCGGAACAAGAAGTACGCCGTTTTTAGCGAGGATCTCATCCGCTTCCGGAGTAGTCGGACCGTTTGCGCCCTCACACACGACCTTCGCAACGATCGAGCCTGCATTAGCGGAAGTGATTTGGTTCTCAAGTGCGCAAGGAAGAATCGCATCGACATTCAAAGCGAAGAATTCTTCTTTTGTGATCTCGGATCCGTAGCCGTTGTTTGCAACCGGACGAACAGGATCGGCAAACAATTTTTCGATGTCTATCCCGTTTTCATTGTAGATCGTAACATTGATATCGGAAATCGCAACAACCTTTGCGCCCAGCTTGTAAGCATAATATGCCGCGTAGCTTCCGACATTACCGAAGCCTTGTACCGCAACCCTTGCATCCTTGAAATTAATATTCAATTTTTCAAGAGCGGCCTTTGCCATGATGGCAACGCCATAGCCTGTTGCTTCCGTTCTTGCCAGAGAACCGCCGAACTCGACCGGCTTTCCGGTGAATACGCCCGGAGCATATTGTCCTGTTACCTTTTCATATTCGTCGACCATCCATGCCATGATCTTTCCGTTTGTGTTGACATCCGGAGCAGGAATATCTACCTTTTCACCGATGAACGGAGCAATCGCGGCAGCAAATCCTCTGGAGATCGCTTCCAATTCTCTTTCGGAGAAATCCTTCGGATCGATCGCGATACCGCCTTTTCCGCCGCCGTATGGAACGCCGGTAACGGAGCATTTGAATGTCATCCAAGTGGATAGAGCCTTAACCTCGTCAATATTTACAGCCGGATGGAATCGAATCCCGCCCTTGTATGGACCGCAAGCATTGTTGTGCTGCGAACGATAACCGACAAAAGTTCTTACCGAGCCGTCATCCATTTTTACAGGGAAAGAGACTTCGTGAACTCTCATAGGGTTTTTAAGTATCTCATATACTGCAGGGTCTGCGCCAAGCTTATCGCAGGCATTCTTCACTTGTCTTTGAGCAATCTCAAACGGATTAAGTGACTCTTTTACATTTTTTACTTCCATTTCAACACTCCTTACAATATTTTCAATAATATTAGGAATACATTTTCCTACTAAGATTATAGAACATAAAGTCTGGAAGTTCAACCACTTTTGATATGAAATATGCGTTAAAATTTTCAAAAAGAAAAAATAAATGCTTGAAAAAAGTCAGCGATCTTATTTTCTGATATTGGTTAGTTCACATAAACTAACTGAGAAAAAAATTATAGAAAATGTTACAAAAGTGTTTACATTCGAAAATGAATTTGATATAATCCGAGTGTAAACATTATAGTTAACTAAGGAGGTATATGTTATGGCTTATGTAATTAACGATTCTTGTATCAGCTGTGGTGCATGTGAAAGCGAGTGCCCTGTGAGCGCGATCTCTGCAGGCGATACTCAATATGTTATCAATGCTTCTGCTTGCATCGACTGCGGAGCTTGCGCTTCCGTATGTCCGGTAGATGCACCGAAACCTGAATAATCTACTTAAAAGCGAAAAAGATGCGAGAGCATCTTTTTTTGTGCCCGAAAGTCCGATCACTATCCGTCCGGTATCGGGAATTAGGAGAAGCGGCACCGATTTTTTGATTGAAATATATGCCTTTTTCATTCTCGCTACGATGATATGTCATGATCATTTGTTTTTTCATTTCAAAGTTGTATTTTGTCATAAAATCTATACTATACAAGCGAAAGATCTTTGCGAGTGAACGGACCGATGCGCAAGCACAAAAGTAAAAGCATAAGAAAGGGTATTGCAGGTCAGCAAAGCCGTACCGAAATTTAAAGTCCGAATCATCGGTATCGAGTATTTCTAAAAAGAGGAGCATATATCCCGGCAGATTCCGGGTTATGGATTAAAAATAATTCCTATTGATTTAATAGGAATTATATGATATGCTGAATACACCCATAGGGGGTGGGAGTGTCGGAGGTTTTATGAACGAGGAGAAAAGAAAAGCCCTGCAGGCGCTGAAAACGGCGCGTGGTCAGGTTGACGGGATCATCCGAATGCTTGAGGAGGAACGATATTGTATGGATATCTCCAATCAGATATTGGCAACCTCGGCAGTGCTTAAGCGTGCCAATCTGTTGATTCTGAAGCAGCATATGAATAATTGTCTGGTGCAGGCGATCAATGACGACAACGCAGAAGAAAAGGTGCAGGAGCTGCTGGAAATCATGTCCAAGATCATGGATCGCTGACCGAGAGTATTTGCCGATGAAAGCGGAACCATACGATGGCGAAAGCAGAGCATTCGATGATGATCGCAGAATGTCCGTCGATGAAAGCGAATGCGGATAAAAGTGTGAGTCGGGCGCTTGTTTGAAGGTGAAAAGACTTTAGTAAGAACGGGACTTTTAATGAGGTATCAGGGAAACAAATCACAAATAACAACATTTCAGGAGGGTTTATGAATTTTTTGGAAGCAGTTGAAAACAGAAGATCGCGCTATGCCATTGACGCGGAGGTGACGATCGGGAAGGAAGAAATCATCAATATCGTGCAGCGAAGCGTCAAGCACGCGCCGTCCGCGTTCAACATTCAGAGCGCAAAGGCGGTCGTGTTGTTTGAAAAGGAGAGCGACAGGCTGTGGGATCTGGTTGCGGACGCGATGAGAGGGATCCTGCCGGAGTCGGCGCTGGAAAATACTTTGGCGAAGCTGGATTCGTTCAAGGCGGGCTACGGAACGATTTTATTTTTTGACGATACGGCGCTGACTGAATCGCTGGAAAAAGAGTTCCCGGCGTATGCAAAAAATTTCAGACCGTGGGCGGAGCAGGCGAACGGGATCGTGCAGTATATCGTATGGACCGCATTGAGCGAGGTGGGACTCGGAGCGACCCTGCAGCATTATTCGGAGCTGATCGAGGACAAGGTGAAGGAAAGCTGGAATCTTCCGAGCGCTTGGCGATTGATCGCGCAAATGCCGTTTGGCAGACCGACTGCGCCGGCAAATGAGAAGGAATTTGCACCGATCGATGAGCGTGTAAAAATATTCGGAGCATAGAGGAAAGCCATGAAAGAAACAATTCGTATTGAGGGGATGACTTGTGCAGCTTGTGCGACACGAATTGAAAAACTGGTGGGCAAGCTGGACGGGGTAGAATCCGCAAATGTGAATTTTGCCTCCGAGCGTTTGACGGTCGAAGCGGCGGACAGCGTCGAGATGGAGAATATCCTGAAAACGATCGAGAAGGCAGGTTACAAAGGCAGACCGATCGTAAGCGAGAATGCACAGACGCTGAAGGTGCTCGGTATGACCTGCGCCGCCTGTTCCGCACGCGTTGAAAAGATGGTCGGGCGGATGGACGGTGTCAAAAAGGTCAATGTCAATCTGACGACGGAGCGTATGACGGTGGAGCTTGACAAGAGCAAGGTCGGCATGAGCGATGTCAAAAGGATGGTCGAAAAGGCGGGATATACCTGGGAAGAAATAAAAAAAGAAACGGTGGACGAGGACAAGCTCCGAAAGGAAAAGGAGATCCGATCGCTCAAAATGAAGCTGGCGGTTTCGCTGACCTTTGCGATTCCGCTGCTCTATGTGGCGATGGGAACGATGATCTCGTGGATCGACGCGCCGGTGCCGAAGCTCATCGAGCCGATGAATTATCCGCTGAACTTTGCGCTGACGCAGATTTTTCTGCTGGTCCCGATCGTGATCGCAGGCAACCGATTTTACAAGGTCGGTTTTCGGGCGATCCGGCTGCTCGCGCCGAATATGGACAGTCTGATCGCCATCGGAACGACGGCGGCGATCACATACAGTCTGTATTCCACCTATATGATCACACAGGGACATTTTGAATATGTGGACAATCTGTATTTTGAAACCGGCGGCGTGATCATCGCGCTGATTCTGCTCGGAAAATATATGGAGGCGATCTCAAAGGGCAAGACCGGCGACGCCATCAAAAAGCTGATGGGGCTTTCGCCGAAAACAGCCTTTGTCGAGCGCGACAAAACGGAATATGAGATCCCGATCGAGGATGTGATGCCCGGCGATCTGGTCATCGTGAAACCGGGCGCCAAGATCCCGGTCGACGGCGTGGTGGTCGAAGGAACGAGCTCCGTTGACGAATCGATGCTGACGGGCGAGAGCATGCCGGTCGGCAAAAAAGCAGGAGACAAGGTCTATGCCGCGACCGGCAACAAAAACGGCAGGCTCAAATTTGAGGCGACGAAGGTCGGAGCGGACACCGCACTGGCTCAGATCATCAAGCTGGTCGAGGACGCGCAGGGCTCCAAAGCGCCGATCGCGCAGATGGCGGATATCGTGTCGGGCTATTTCGTTCCGATCGTCGTCGGGATTGCGATCGTGGCATTTGCGGCGTGGCTACTGGCAGGGCAAAGCCTGACCTTCGCGCTTAAGGTATTCATCTCGGTGCTTGTTATCGCCTGTCCTTGTGCGCTCGGACTGGCAACGCCGACCGCGATCATGGTCGGAACCGGCAAAGGCGCGGAGAACGGCATCCTGATCAAGGGCGGCGAAGCACTTGAGACGACGCATAAGATACAAACCATCATCTTCGACAAGACGGGCACGATCACCGAGGGAAAACCGAAGGTGACGGACATCGAAACAATCGATACCGACGAGTCGGAATTGCTTCGATTGATCGCGTCCGCCGAGAAAGGCTCGGAGCATCCGCTCGGGGAAGCGATCGTAAAGGAAGCGGAGGAACGAGGATTCGTGCTTGCGGATATAACCGGATTTGAAGCGATCACGGGGCGAGGGATCCGTGCCTCGGTCGACGGCAAAGCGCTGCTGGTCGGAAACCGAAAGCTGATGGAAGAAAACGGCATTGCGTGCGACGCGCTTGCACAAAGCTCCGACCGGCTGGCATCCGAGGGAAAAACACCGATGTATGCCGCAATCGACGGTCGATTGGCAGGGCTGATCTCGGTCGCCGATGTGGTCAAGCCGAGTTCGGCAAAAGCGATCAAAAAGCTGATCGAAATGGGGATCGAGGTGGCGATGATCACGGGCGACAATGCCAAAACCGCGGAGGCAATCGCCAAGCAGGTCGGCATTGAGCGCGTATTGTCCGAGGTATTGCCGCAGGACAAAGCGAGCGAGGTGCAGAAGATCCAGGCGGAGGGCAAAAAAGTGGCGATGGTAGGAGACGGGATCAACGACGCACCGGCGCTGGTGCAATCCGACATCGGGATCGCCATCGGCTCGGGCACCGATGTTGCAATGGAATCCTCCGATATTGTTTTGATGCATTCGGATCTGACGGATGTGGCGACAGCGATCCAGCTTTCCAAAAGCACGATCCGAACCATCAAGCAAAACCTGTTTTGGGCATTTGCCTACAACACCGCCGGAATCCCGATCGCGGCAGGGCTTTTGTATCTGTTCGGCGGGCCGCTGCTCAACCCGATCTTTGCGGCGGGTGCGATGTCGCTCAGCTCGGTATCGGTATTGACGAATGCG
>JBGZCE010000092.1:0-5399 GCA_041845175.1 Filifactoraceae bacterium | reverse complement strand
CAGCCCATAAGAATGGCAAACGCATAATGAAGCGATCCGCAAAAGCCTGAGCGAGCTCCGGCCGGCGATCGGCTTAGGTGTGAACGGTTTTGTGCGTGAAGGAGGAATCGCTTTTGAGCGACGAGAACGATCGAAGCGCGCCGGGCATAAGCGGTTTTGCATACGAAAAAAGGCTGATGCGGAATGAAAAAATCTCATTCCGCATCAACCCCTTCTCGTTATTTTTCTTTACCTCGGCAACAGAAGACAGCGACCTTTTAGTAATTTATTGTCGCTTACCGCGCCCTCGCTTAATTCCCTTTTATCTCTCAACAACGGGCATTCTATCCTATTATAATTCAGCTTCACAGGCGAATGTCTGAATGTGCATCGGTCATTCCCCACCTTCTGTCATCATAATGTTCCACCTTCCTTGGGCAATATGTCCTGCAAGCTGTTCGCTCCGATAGGAAGGACGGTAATATCCGCTCGACGGGCTTAAGATCATTCCGTAGGCTATTCGCTCCGATAGATCGGAATGTATTCCCGATCCGCTATTTGATAGATTGCTTCTACATCCTCCGTCAGATAGCGCATGATGTCGCCTGCTATTTCCGCTTCTACACAGATCCCGCAGCTTGAGCTGAGCTCGCGCGGAACGGGCTTGGTAATATTCTCGATCGCTTCTTTTTTCAGCAGTCTCGAATAGTGGATCGCCCCGTATTGTGTATAGAACAGCACGATATACTTATTTGTTTCCATTGATGATGATATCGTCGGCGTCTTCTTTGATTTTTACGCTGTAACCGCTTGCTTCCAACGCTCTTTTTACATTTTCTTTTGCGACATTGTTGTCCACAAGAACCTGGATTTCTTTCGGCGATCCTGTAAGCGCTTTTTTTGTTCGGATCACCGGTTCGGGACAAGAAAGTCCTCTTGCATCAATCTCGATCATAAATCCTCCTATTTTTGTACGAAGCCGGATTCTTTTTTGATATTCATAAATCCGATCACGACGAATAATACCAATGCGATCACGACGGCGATCTGTCCTGCCGGCGTCGGGCCTTTCGGCGATGAAGCCAAGCCGAAGTTATGAGCGAATGCCGCACCCACGAGCAATCCGAGCACGGTAATTGCCGAGTCGATGTTTCCTTCGCCCGCCAATACCAGCTGTCTCAGCGGACATCCGCCGAGCAGGATCGCTCCGAAGCCGACAACGACCATTCCCAAAAAATTCCACAGCGCGTCCGAATGCGCGATCGGCTGCTCCGCAAATCCGAGATTGAATTTGCCTACCGCAATATTTACGATCAACGCCAACACAAAGGTTGCCAGAATCCCCATGAACAAAGTGAAATCTTTGAACATAATAATATCCCTAAAACTCCCTGCCGTACACATTCTTGTGATCTGCGCGCCGATTCCGACCACGAGGCCGACGCCGAGTGACCAGAGTAGCGGTGCGTGCATTGAGCCCGGTCCTTCCTGGCTAAAGAAGATAAAGCTTGCTCCGCTGACCAATAGGATCAGCAGCACGGCTTGACCCACGGTGATCATGGAGCCTTCGATCGCAGTGGATTTGTATGCTCTCTTGAGGCTGTAGCCTTTTTGCAGGAAGAATATCCCGATGCCTACCCCGCCGACAAAGCCTGCCAAGCCGAACAGTGCATTCAAATCACCGCCCGCCAGCCTGAGCAGCATTCTTGTCGGGCAGCCCAAAAACACCAGCGCACCGATCATTACGAAAAATGCGATGAAAAATCTCAAAAGAGGCGATGAGCCCACGCGCGGCTTAAACTCCTTGCGAGTTACCGAAATGATCGCCGCTCCGAAAACGATGCCTATGATCTCCGGTCTTATGTACTGTACTACCTCCGCACGGTGTAAGCCGAGCGCCCCTGCGGTATCGCGAATAAAGCAGGCGATACAGATTCCCATATTCCCCGGATTGCCTTGCAGTACGGACAGCACTGCCAGCACCCCGATGATCCCTCCGACTACTGCGAGCCAGAGTCCTTTTTTCTTGTCGTTCATTATGAACCTCCTCCTATATGATAAAATTTATCCATATCTATCATACTACTGCTCTTGCAATTTTTCCACCGCTTTCATGTTTCCGTTCATTGTTTTTATTTATCGTTTCAATAGAATTTTTCTATGGACCGAAATGGCAAAAAATTTTTCGTTGGTATATAATAGAATCAATACGATTTGGAGGTGGATCATGAGAGTGTATATGGATAATTCGGCAACATCCTTTCCCAAGCCGCAGTCCGTTGTCGATGCGATGGTCGATTATATGACCCGTGGCGGAACGAATGTATCGCGGAGCGTTTCGGCGCAGGCCGCGGGTGCTGCCGACAAAATTTTTACGCTGCGCGAGGTTCTTGCCGATTTTTTTAATGCACCGTCATCCCGAAGCGTCGTTTTTACCAAAAACATCACCGAGGCGCTCAACATTATCATCAAGGGATTCGTTCGCGCAGGCGATGCCGTGATGATCAGCAGTCTGGAGCACAATGCCGTAACCCGCCCGCTCGTTCAGCAGGGCGCAAGAATCGTTGCGATCCCCGTGTCGGACAAAGGACTTCTCGACATTGATTTTGTCAATAATCATATTTCCTCCGTCAAAGCGGTGATCTGCACACATGCGAGCAATGTTTCGGGTGATATTCTGCCGATCGAAAAAATCGCTGAGATCTGCAAAATATACCATAAGCCTTTTATTTTGGATTCCGCGCAAAGCGCCGGAGTGCTTCCGATCGATATGCAATCGCTCTCGCTCGCCGCGCTGTGCTTTACCGGACACAAGGCTCTGCTTGGGCCATCCGGCACCGGCGGTATGATCATCGACGAAGCCTTTGCCGAGCAGATCCCCAGCTACACCACAGGCGGCACGGGCAGCAAATCGCACGAGGAGATCCATCCGAGGCTGTTGCCGGACAAATACGAGGCAGGCACACCGAATATCGTCGGATTGATCGGTCTGCTCGCAGGCGTGGAAAGTATTCTGGATATGGGAATGCAAAATCGCCTAAAGCATGAACGGGAAATGGCTCAATATTTTTTTGAAAAAATCGCTTCCTTAAAAAATGTTCGCGTCATCGGCTCAACGGATTATTCAAAAAAGCTCCCCGTGTTCTCATTGGACTTTGACGGGATCGACAATGCTGCTGCGTCCTATCTTCTTGCCGACACCTTCGGCATCGACAATCGTCCGGGACTTCACTGCGCGCCGCGTGCCCACCAAGTCTACGGAACCTATCCGCGCGGAACGGTCCGGCTCAGTCTGTCTCATTACACGACAGCGAGCGAAATCGACTACGCCTTTGATGCGCTGAAAAATATTCGATAAAAAATGCAGCCGGTCAACGGCATATTTTGAACCTCCTCCTTTGGCTCGATCTCCATCGGGCACTGCGGACTTGTTCAAAAAATGCAGATCGGCTGCTCTGCTCCCAGCATTTTTATCGGTGCTGTGCTTTATTTTACCTCGCTTGGTCTTATCGCACTTTGCTTTGTTCGGTCTCACTCTGCTTTGTTTTTTCTCTGCTTCGGTTATCCCGTCACCTTTTGCTTCCTAATTGTATTGTTTTATATTGTTGCCGACGATGTGCATATCGGGCAGGCATTTGTTTCGTTCGCTTCCTGTTCATCCGTTGCCGCTGTTCGGCTTCGATTCTTGCTTTCTCGGATTTTGTTTTGCTGAAATGTGGCCGACTATTCCTCTTCTTCCGCCTCCAACCACAACGGAATACTGTTGACCAAAATCAACGCGAGCACACAGGGAAGCAACAGTTTTGATGTGGGAGGCACGATATTCGCAAGCCCGCTCCAATCTTCATTCAGCACCTGGACGGATGCATCTCTGTAAAGCAAGGTGCTCGTCAGCGCCGCCAATGACAGACTGCAATAGCCGAGCCATTTGTTCTTTTTTCCATGCCGCGCAAGCGCCCCGTTCAACAGTCCCGTAATGCTCGCGACGACCCCGAATATCATCCACATAGCCGTCTCCTTGAAATCCTTGTTTTTTCATTCCCATATCGTAACGGTTTGTGTAAAGACCGGCTGATCGTCCATCGTAGCTGCGATTATGATCGCCGACGGGATAAAGCTATCCCCTTTGTATTCCGGCGTACATGAATATTGATTGACCTTTTCCTCGATCAGCAGTCCTTCGATGATCTTGTCGCATCGATCCTTGATCTCGACCACGACCGGCGGAACGAATATTCGGTTGAGCGGTGATTCTTCGCCGCCGAATTGCAGCGGCATCAGATAGAGCGGCGCTAGGATCTTTCGCTGCGCAAGCTCCATCGCCTTTTCATTGCTGTCGATCTGTGCAAAATCAAGCTTCGTATTTTCTTCCTTCTTTTTTGATTTCCAAAAAAATCCCATATTGACCTCCATATTTTTTATCGGCCGAGCAGGCTCGCCCTATGCATTTTGCGCCAAGCCGTTCTCTCGCAGGATCATCGTGATCAACTCCGTTATGCTCTCCGCGACATAGACGACCTCGTCGGGGTCATGGATATAACAGAGGATCTGCCCCGCTTTTCCGTCCGCGCCCGGTGCAAAATCCAGCATCAAAAAGCAGCTGTCACAGTATTGCGCGAAGGGAATCCATTTTTTGTTGAATAGATAGGGCTGTATGCGGCTGTCGCGCATTTTTTCGATCTCCTCCGGCGTGAAATGGTCGGGAAAATCCGTCAGCAGCGCGTCGGTGTTTTGAAAATATTCCTTCGAGCGATCCATCTCCTGCAACGACATCAGACAAAAGTTCATTTCCGATCTTCCGATCACGGCCGGCAGGATGCTGAAATATCCGCTGCCGTTTTTGTAGCGATAGAGCGCTTTGATATCCTCCGGGAGTACGACCTTGAATTTGTCCTCAAACGAGCGGAGCGCGTCCTCAACGGCGCCCTTGAGCTGTTCATATTCCGAATAATAGCCTTCCTCCACCGGATCGTCGAGCTCCAGCTCTTCAAAATGCTCGCAGATATATTGCTCGAGCTGCTTTATTTTTTCTGTCAAGTCCATTTCTTTCACCTCCGAAATGTATTGTATCATTTTTGGACGCGTTGCATAGTCTTTTTATGAAAAATTTTTTCGACCGGAGCGACGCTTTTCAAAAAAAATCGTATGCGATTTCGGATCGAACTGAAAAGGCGGCCATTCATATCGTATTGTTTTCAAAAAGCAAAAGAGACATTGCGCGGTGTTCTCACTCGGGCTGAGAAGCCGGCCTTTCATACGGTGTTTTTCCCAAAACAAAAAACCGTATGCGATTTCAGACCAGACCGGGAAGGCGACCGTATATATAGTTGTTTCCAAAAAGCAAAAGAGACAGCGCGTTGCCTGTCTCTTCGAATATCTCCCGGTGTATTCTCATTTCCGCCGCGAATGTTATGTGCCAT
>JBGZCE010000091.1:0-7646 GCA_041845175.1 Filifactoraceae bacterium | reverse complement strand
TGCAGATCGATCTCGCCGTGTATATACGGCAGATGTACGATACGACTGTGCTTGCGTCCTTTTGAACCTTCTTTCGCTTGAATGCTCCCGCTTCACATATGTTTATCCGTTTGATCATCGCGGCTTTTTTCGATTGATTTTGGATGTACGCTGCAATTCAATTTCCGTTTTTCCGAAATAAAAAGCAACCGCTCGAGTAGAGTCCGATCGTCCGTTTGACGGATGGGCTCGCTAATGGGCGGTTGCTTGGATATATTTTTTCTGTGCTCGGGATTCGATTGTGGCGGAGCATTTCTCCTCGATTTGATCGTGACGGAGCCTTTCTCTGACAAAATGAAGAAGGGCGGATCAAAAAAATTTGGAATAAAATCTGCTTTGCCGGCGGTCGCGTGGAGAACTGATCGTGATCCTTGTGTTGACTTCGCTTTCGGACTTGTTTGTTCGTTTGACGGGCAGGCTCGCTAATCGGCGGCTGCATGAATTCGGTTTTTTCTGCGCTCGGTCGGTTTGTTTCGCGTGTAGGCTGTGCTCGGTGGTCGCTGATGGTCGCGCGGAAAGCTGATCGTGATCCTCGTGCCGATGTTGATTTCGCTTTCGAGCTCGATCGTGCCGCCGTAGGCGAGGACGATGTGTTTGACGATCGCAAGCCCCAGCCCGCTGCCGCCGGTCGCTTTGTTTCTGGATTTGTCTACACGATAGAAGCGTTCAAAGATCCGCTCCTGCTCCGATGCCGGAATCCCGATGCCCGTATCGGAAACTCGGATATGGATCTGACGGTCTTTTTCATAAATATCGAGCGT
The DNA here is from genome assembly GCA_041845175.1 of Filifactoraceae bacterium. GTDB lineage: Bacteria > Bacillota > Clostridia > Peptostreptococcales > Filifactoraceae > JAUNKE01. Next base: position 6,846 of record JBGZCE010000091.1, on the reverse strand, counting down.
GAGCGTGCCGCCTTCTTTATTGTACTTGATCGCGTTTTCCATCAGATTGTGGATCAGCTCGTATAGCTGCGCGGCGTTGGCATCCATTTCGACTTCGTCTGCCCGGACGGCAAGGACGATCCGCTTTTCGCTGATCATGGCGGAGAGCGAGTCGATCACTTCGCCGGCGATCTCGTCCAACCGGATATGCTCCCACTGCGCTTCGCTCGGCTCGTTTTCGTCGAGCTTGGAGATCAAGAGGATGTTTTCGATCAGCGAGATCATCCGCGCGGCTTCGTTTTGTATTTTTTCATAAAAGATCGCCTCGTCGCCGGCTCGGATCATTCCGTTGCGCAGCATCTCGGCATTGCCGTAGATCGCAGTCAGCGGCGTTTTGAGCTCGTGCGAGACATTTGCCGAAAATTCTCGCCGGATCCGATCGATGCTGTTGCGCTGCGTGATGTCCAAAAAGAGCATCAACGCGCCGCCTTCGTTGACGGGGTTGAGGATGACCTTGTAGTCTCTGTCGGCGAGATGAAATTCGTATTCCGCGCGCTCGCCCTGCAATGCGATGTTGATTTTTTTGCGAAACGGCACCTCGCGAAAGGCCTCCAGGATGTGCTTGCCGATCGGGTCGTTCAGCGGGATCAGATGCGCTGCGCTCTGATTGACTGAAAGGATCGTGCCGCTGCGGTCGATCAGCACCAGTCCTTCACTCATACCGCTCATGATCACTTCGAGGATCCGGCTCTGTGCCTGCAGCTCTCGTCGTTGACTTTCGATCTGCTTTTTCTGCTTCTCGACGGTGCGAAGGATCGGAGACAGCTCGTCACAGGGAGGATCTCCCTTCATATCCTCTGCGTAGAGCGGCTCGGTGATACGCTTTGTCAATCTTCGAGCTAAGTATCGGGCGAGTCCCGCCGCCAGCAGCACTTCGATCAGCAGGAGCGCCAGCGTTTGTCTGAGAAGGATCCGAGGACTGTCTATGATCTTTGAAAGGTGCAGCACATTGCCGTCCGCGAGTCGAACGGCGTAGCAGTAGGTTTCTTCCCAAAGCGTTTGCGAAAGCCGCCTGCTTTCGCCCGTGCCGTTTTCGATCGCTTCGACAAATTCCTTGCGCGTCGAATAGTCGCTTGCCGGATCGTCCGTATTTTTGGCGAGCACTTTGCCGCTCGGATCGAGAATCCGGATCTGCAGCGCGGCATCGGGCGGAGTTTCCGAAAGGTCCTGTGGAAGATCGGTCGCAAGCAAATGAGCCCTCCATTTCAGATCCGTGCGGATCGTCCGGGAGAGCTGCTGGTAAAACAGATAGCTCATCAGCAATGAGCTCGAAAGGATCGCGAGCAATGTCGATCTCAAAATGCTGAAATAAATTTGTTTTTTCAAGATTTTCCTCCGATTTTGTAGCCCACATTTCGGATGGTGACGATTTGCTCACCGGCTTCGCCGAGCTTTTTGCGCAGCGTCCGAATGTGAATGTCCAGCGTTCGGCTCTCGCCGCCGTAGTCGTAGCCCCAAATTTTGTCCAGCAGGCGTTCTCTTGTCAGCACGATGTCGCGGTTTTCCATCAGATATTGCAGGAGCTCGAATTCCTTGTAGGTCAGCTCGGCTTTTCGTCCGCCGACGCTCACCGTTCTTTTGGCAACATCCAGCGTGATGTCGCCGATGCAAAAGAAGCCGTCGGGCTTGCTTTCTTCACAGCGTCTGAGCACTGCGCGAACGCGCGAGATCGCCTCCATGACGGAGAACGGCTTGGTGATGTAATCGTCCGCGCCGCAGTCCAATCCTTTGATCCGATCATACTCCGATCCCTTCGCCGTCAGCAGGATGACCGGCAGGGCTTTGGTCGCGGGCGCACCGCGCAGCTTTTTCAGGATCGAAATGCCGTCTTCCTCGGGAAGCATGATGTCGAGCAGCACCAGGGAGGGTGTCTGCTCCTCCAGGCGTTTGCGAAATGTGTTGGCATCACCGAAGCTTTCGACCTCAAAACCCGCCGCCGAGAAGGCGTAGGCGGTCATATCCCGAATGCCTTCATCGTCTTCCACCAGAAATATCCTTTGCATAGCTATTCTCCGTGTTTTCCCGTAATTGAAAATACGACCCACTCGGCGATGTTGACCGCGTGGTCGCCGATCCGCTCGTAGTATTTGGCGATTTGAAGCAGATCGAATGCCTGCTCGCCGTGCTCCACATTTTCGTGAACCATTTTGATCAGATCCTTTTTGACATTTACATAGAGGTCGTCGACCAGATCGTCGTAGCCCATGACGGCGATCGCCGCATCGTAATCCTTTCTGACAAAGGCGTCGATGCTCTCGGTGACCATTTTGGTGGTCGCTTCGCCCATCTGTGTGATATGTTCGAGCTTTTTGATGTATTTCTGCTCGGAGAGCCGAATGCACAGCTCCGAAATGTCCGCCGCCTGATCGCCGATCCGCTCCATGTCCGTGATCATTTTGAGCGCCACCGAGATCAGACGCAGATCCCTGGCGACCGGCTGTTGGTTGAGCAACAGCTTCAGACAGAGATTTTCGATCTCCTTTTCCTTCGCATCGACGATGTCGTCGTCACGAATGACCTCGCGTGCAAGTGCTGCGTTCTGTTCGTTGAGCGCCTTGGTCGCTCCGGAGATCGCATACTCGATCAGGGATCCCATCTCGATCAGCAGATTGTTCAGATCCGCCAGCTGTTCGTCAAATTGTTTGCGCATTATCCAAACCTCCCCGTAATATAATCCTCCGTTCGTTGATCCTGAGGGATCGAGAACATTTTTTCCGTTTCTTCATATTCGATGATCTCGCCGTTCAAAAAGAAGGCGGTGTAGTCGCTGATCCGTGTCGCCTGCTGCATATTGTGCGTTACGATTATTATACTATATTTGTCGCGCAAAGTCAGCAGGAGCTCTTCGATTTTTCCGGTCGAGATCGGATCGAGCGCCGAGGTCGGCTCGTCCAGCAGGATCACCTCCGGCGACACCGCCAGCGCTCTGGCGATGCAAAGCCGCTGCTGCTGTCCGCCGGATACGCCGAGCGCGGATTTTTTGAGCCTGTCCTTGACTTCGTTCCAGATCGCCGCGTCCTTGAGCGATTTTTCGACGATCTCGTCCAGATCGTGCTTGGCGGTGATCCCGTGCGTGCGCGGCCCGAAGGCGATGTTGTCGTAAATGCTCATCGGAAACGGATTGGGCTTTTGAAAGACCATGCCGACTCGCTTGCGAAGCTGATTGACATCCATTTTGCCGTAGATATCCTCACCCGCCAGACGGACCGAGCCTTCGATCCGGCAGCCCTCCACCAAATCGTTCATTCGGTTGAGCGTTTTCAGAAAGGTCGACTTCCCGCATCCGGACGGACCGATAAAGGCTGTAATATTTTTTTCCTTCAGCGATACGGAAACATTTTTCAGCGCCTGAAAGTCGTTATAAAACAAATTCAGATTCGCCACATCAAAGCAATTCATTGTTACCTCCGATTCTTTTTGCAATAGCTGCCGCCAAAGTGTTGATCCCGATCACGAGCAGCATCAGGACGGCGGCCGTCGCATAGCTCTCCTCCACATGCAGCCCTTCTCCGGAAAGCGCGTACATATGCACCGACAGGGTGCGCGCCGATTGAGACAGATTCGTCGGGATCTGCGCAACGGTTCCCGCCGTATAGATCAGCGCCGCCGTTTCGCCGACGATCCGCCCGATGGATAAAATAACGCCCGCCAGGATTCCGTTCATGGCGGAGGGCAACACGATCCGAAAGATCGTCCGGAGCTTTCCCGCGCCGAGCCCGAAGGAGCCCTCCCGATACATTTGCGGCACTGCGAGCAGCGCTTCCTCCGCCGAGCGGATGATCAGCGGCAGAATCATGATGGACAAAGTCAATGCGCCCGCCCGGACGGAAAATCCCATCCCCAAAAAGGTTACGAAAAACAGCATCCCGAACAGTCCGTACACGATCGACGGCACGCCCGAGAGCGTTTCGGTCGTCAGTCGGATCAGGCCGACCGCTTTGTTTCCCGTTTTCGCGTATTCCACCAGATAGATTGCCGCGAATACGCCCAGCGGCGTCGAAATGAGGATCGAGAGCGCCGTGATCATGATCGTGGAGATCAGCGCCGGCATCAGCGAAACATTTTCGCTGTCGTAGTGAAACGAGAATAAGGACAGCTTGATGTTCGGCACGCCCTTGATCAGCACGAAGGCGATGATGAAGAGCAGCGCGGACACCGTTGCGATCGCCGCGCTCCACACAAGCGCCGAGAGGATATGTTCTTTTGTTTGATTTGACAATTTCATCGAGCCTCTTTTCTTTTTATCAATGCAAATCCGATGTTGATGAGCAAAATGAATACGAGCAGCACAACGCCCGTCGCGATCAGCGCCTCGCGGTGCAGATCCGCCGCATAGCCCATCTCGAGCACGATATTCGCCGTCAGCGTCCGAGCGCCCTTGAACAGCGAGACCGGCATACGCGCCTGATTGCCCGCCACCATGATCACCGCCATCGTTTCGCCGATCGCACGCCCGATTCCGAGCACCACCGATGCCGTGATACCGGATTTTGCCGCCGGAAGCACGACCGAAAACAGGCTTTTGAATTTTCCCGCACCGAGCGCCAGCGCACCCTCATAATATTGCTCCGGCACGGCGCGGATCGCACTCTCGCTGATTTTTACGATCGTCGGCAGGATCATCACGCCGAGCAGCACACAGGCGGATAAAATGCTGTTCCCCAAAAGCGGGACCAGCACCGTGAGCCCGAAAAATCCGTACACGACCGACGGGATGCCCGCCATCAGATCAATGCCCGTCTTGAGAAGCGGGTAGATTTTTTTCGGACAGACCTTCGCCGCAAACAGCGCCGTCAGGATCCCGGTCGGCACACCGATCACGATTGCGCCCGCCGTCACATACAAACTGCCCGCGATCATCGGGAAGATGCCCAGCTGCGGCGGCGTATCCGTCGGCGACCATTCCTGCCCGAACAAAAATTCAAAGAAACCGATCTTCGACATCGTGGGTACACCGTTGTACAACAGGAAAAAGCATATCAACAATACTGCCAATATGCTTGTCAGTGCACAGATCAAAAATACCACGCTCATCAACTTTTCCCGTGTTTTAATCATTTATCACTTCACTCCAGTTCAGGATCTCTCCCACAAAAATCTTTTGTACCTGCTCCTTCGTCAGATTCTCCAGCGGATTGTCATTGTTGACGACGACCGCGATCCCGTCCAGAGCGATCTCGATCGAGGTCAGCTGCTCCTTCTCGCTGTCCTTGAGCGCGCGGCTTGCCATTCCGATGTCGCTGTTGCCGTCCATCGTCGCCTGCATTCCCGCAGACGAGTCGTTGGTCTGCAATTCGATCTCGGCATTCGGATTCACTTCCTTGTACGCTTCGATCAGCTTCTCCATCAGAGGCGATACCGACGAAGAGCCCGCAATCACGATCTTGCCGCTCGGCTTGTCGCCCGAATACGCCGGCGCATCCGAAACCGCAATATAGGTGTTTGAAACGATCGCTTGTCCGTCCGCCGAAAGGATATAGTCGATAAAATCCTTTACTGCGCCGCTCGGTTCGCCCTTGGTCGCAATGTTGAACGGTCTGGATACCGTATAGGAGCCGTTCTTGATATTTTCCCCAGTCGCCTCCGCGCCGTCGATCTTGACCGCCTTGACCGTATCGTTCAGCGAGCCGGTCGAAATGTAGCCGATCGCATATCGGTCGCCTGCAACGGTCGCCATCATAATATCCGTTTGCTTGGCAATGATCGCCTCCTTGGTCGTCAGATCCTTTTTCGTTCCGTCCGCATTTTTCTGCTGGATCTCGAAAAGCTCGATAAACGCGCCTCGCGTTCCGGAGCCGTTCTCGCGCGACACCACGCTGATCGCCTTGCCCGAATCGAAGGCATCGCCGCTTTCTCCCTGCAAACAGGCCGTAAAAAGCATCATCCCCGCCATTCCTATCGTAAAAATCTTCGCTAATCGTTTCATATCGTCCTCCAATTTTTTATTTCAAAAAAAGAATAACGCCGCCATATTAAATCTATCCGACGCTCCATGTAAAATCCGTGTAAAATTTTTGACCGCCGCTTTTTGCACCCGAAGCGAAGAAAGATATAAACGGAATATCCACCGCTTGAGAAGAGGGCCAAGACGGCGCAGGCGGCATTCGATCGGCGCGAAATTCGCGCTTGAAAACAAAAATAAAATCATATAGAATAATCGTAGATCGGACAAAGGGAAGAGCTTTGTCCCAAAAAATCGAGAGAAGCTCGCGAAGGGAGAGAATATGAAAATCTGCGATCCGATAATACATACAGCAATGCGAGGTGCCGTAAAAATTTTTGCGGCGATCGTGTTGCTGTCTTTCGGTGTACGATTCGCTTATGCGGAAACGACGGAGACGATCTACTACAAGGAGGGCGTCCGCCAAAGCGCGACCGCGACGGCGGTGTCGGGCTCGACAACGCGCTGGGGAGACGCGGATCGGGAGGAGCAATGGTATGTGGTACAGGGGAGAGTGGATATTCCTGCGCGAGTTACGGTCAGCGGCAATGTGCATCTGATCCTGTCGGACGGTGCGGAGCTGCTTGTCACGGGAGGGATTCGTCTGGCCGGCGACAATGCGCTGACGATCTACGGACAGGAAGAAGGAACGGGGCGCTTATCGGCGACCTCCTTGGGCGGGAATGCCGGGATCGGCGGGAACGGGATAAAGGGCGAGCGTGGTGAGTCGGGCGGATGCCTGACGATCTATGGCGGCACGGTACAGGCCTACGCGCCCGGAAGCGATCCGGCTTTGGGCGCGGGCATCGGCGGCGGCGGAAATCCGGATGGGATCGGCGGCTCGGGCGGTATCGTGTACATTTACG
>JBGZCE010000090.1:0-25770 GCA_041845175.1 Filifactoraceae bacterium | reverse complement strand
TTTTTCAGATACTCACGCATTAGTTCTCTCATTGCTGCTTTTTGTGGGTTGTCTTTTCTTTTTGACATAAAAATAACCTCCAAACTAAGTAATTCTATCTTACATCAATTTGGAGGTTTACACAAACTTTGGGATACTCCCGAGCAATAAGATATCTTCACAAAAAAATTTCCAAATTTGTGTCTATTTACTTGACTATAGTCCACTTCAAACACACCACCTTTTTGTACTTTTCTTTTGGTTTCCGCACTTCTTTTGAGTTTGCTTATTTTCTGATTAAGTTGCTTCGCTCTATTTTGTGCCTTCTCAATTTTATTATTTTCTCTTACCAATTGTTCCATTACTTTTTCTAATTCTTTCATTGTAATTTCCTCCTCAATATTTTCTCATAGAAAAAGCGATTAAGATTTTACTCCTATTCGCTTTTTTTGAATCATCCATAAAAGACTAACCTGTAACTAATCAAATATTTTTATCTTTAGTAAATAGTACTCTACTTGATCATTAAAAGATTTTTCAATTTCATTGATATTTGACCACTTAAATGATATAGTCGCATCATTTTCTTTAGAAATTATAAAACGAAATGTTTGTAAATTTGCTGAAATTCCATCAATCATATGCTTATCCTCTATCTTAAGTGCATCTTTGCTATATGATACTAAGTCTATATATTCCTTAGTTTCTATACTCCACAGACTGATCGGATTATATTGTGGGAGTATAACTTCCACAATATCTCCTGCCTCACCACCCAATTTTAAATCAATTTCGTGTTTTATAGGAGAACTGACTATAGCTTGTTCAATTCTATCTAAGTGATACTCCTTCCCATTAATAATGACAATGTTTCCCTGTGGATAACCATTATCATTTTTAGGAAAGTCTATCTGTTTCACATTTTTCATTACATTATTACTTCTACACCCAAAAGAAAATACTATCATCGTGGTCAAAAACATTGCTGTTAAAATTCTATAGTTCTTATACCTTTGAGGATTCATAAATTTCATACTGTTCACCTCCATAACCTAATAAAATCAATATATAACTCCTATCTTATATAGCTATTTATCTTGATTCTATATGTCAGTGCATTTGTTGACAAATTATTTACTATTACTTCATATCTGCTATTATGATACGCTTTAACAGTCAAAGTAGTTGCTTTGTTGAAATTTGCATTATATATTTCGCTTCCGTTTTCTTTTATAATTAAAGCATAATTTAAACCACCTTTGCACAACATTTCACTCATCTTAACTGTAAATCCATCATGATTCGGTTCTGTCCAAGATTCCATATTGAATTTATACGATTTATGTTCTAAGCCATCTAAGGTTACTTTGCTATCAACATCAGCAACTCTTAATTCATTCAACAGTATTTTTCCAAGCGTTAAACTATTATATTCTTCATCGGTTATTTCTACAACTCTGTTATTATCATTAAGTTTCACATTTGAAGAAACTTCACTTGAAATCACTTGTTCTTTCTCAACGACTTTTATGTCAGCAAATACTGTTAAAGATAAAGCCATTGTTAAGAAAAATGCACAAACTCCCGAAAATCCTTTCTTCCATTTTTTCATAATAAGCATCCTTTCTTTCGTTGGTTGTAACTCTAATACTACACGCTTTGTATTTTCTTTTTGTTCTATCAGTTTCAACATAGATACGCAATATTCTTTCTTACTCTTAACAGTATCTCCAACTCTTTGAATAACTAATTTATCACAAAGAACTTCGATATCATCTTCCATATATCTTGAGGCAATAATGATAAATATGTTATACCAATAAGTACAGACAATTAGATTCTTGATATGATTAAATACAATGTCAAATTTTCTAATGTGTGTAAGTTCATGGATTAACACATATTTCAGTAATTCATCATCTTTCAATATATGGCTTTGTAATATTATTTTGGGATGAATTACTCCATAAGTAATCGGAGCCTTTACATTGTCATTTATAAGTATGTTTATTTTCCTTTTCAGCTTGAATAAATTAAGAGCTTCTATTACTCTCATATCGTTTTCTACCTGAATAGAGTTTTTCATTACCTTGTTTCTCTGAACAATTTGCGTTATCATATAAAATAAAAATAAACTTGAGACAAACACTCTATTAACTTTTGATAATATGTATCCTGAATCTTTCACAAAAGCTCTTATATATTCACTTATTATCAATATCGACTCTAAAATATACTGTACTATCCCATACCGGCTTGGATTCTCAATCTTTATCAAAAGTGAATATGGAAAAATCAAATAGATAAAAAGTATTGACCATAAAATCATATTTGCCCATTTTATACTTTTTATATTTAGTTTTCTTCTAATCAAAAGTATGAGAGCAATTATAAAAACACTTTTTATACTTCTCTCTAACGCTGAAACTGCAACCAATTCTACCATCTCATTGCTTTTCCTCTATATCAAAACTGTCAATTAAATCTCGCATTTCTTGTAGTTCTTCTTTTGTTACTTGTGTTTTGCTTAAAAAAGCTCTACACACTGTAATTATTGACCCTTGAAACAATCTTTGTATTGCCTCTTCTTGTTGCTTTTTCAAAGCTTCTTCCCTTGAAACAATCGGTCTTAATGTATATTTGGGATAACGCCTTGTAATTGCTCCTTTTTCAACTAATCTTCCAAAAAAAGTGTAACAGGAGGTTTTTGCAAAGCCGTACTTTTCATTCAACAACTTATATAATTCTAATGCTTGAATTTCTCCGTTTTTGTCTAAACATTCTCCGTCCCACAACATTTCCATCACCGTAAGTTCTCCCTTTGATAATTCCATTCCCATCACCTCATCAGTTCATTTTAGTAGTCGTATTCTTATATACAGTTTTATTCTCAAAGCGAGTATACTATATATTTCATTATTTTTCAACCCCTTTTTTATCTTATATTATTTTTGTCGGCTACACCTGATATAGTTCCTACCCCCGAATCTCACAGCGACGTTTTGTTCTACTTGGCAGGCTCTTTTCTAATATTGAGAATGTTATCACCTACTTCCCCATAGATACATATCCTTACAGACCGATCATTCAATTGTCAAAGAACAATTTCTTTATGTCTGTATGATAGTGTATTTTTGCTGTTCGTCCTGTATGTCCACAAAGTTGGAATTTAAGGTAATTTTTTCATTTTTCCACGATTGTGGAAAATATGATATAATTCTTATGAAAATATTTGTATTAAACGGAGGTTATATCTATGAAGTGTAAAATAACCTTACAAGAACGCTTAAAAGATTTAAGAGTTGAACATAAGTTGAATTTGGAGGAATTAGCTAAACTTACGGGTATTTCAAAATCTGCTTTAGGTAATTATGAAAATGATGATTACAAAGAAATCAATCATGGTAATTTGGTTGTACTTGCACAATTTTATAAGGTGTCTACTGATTATCTTCTCGGTTTAACAGAAAATAAAAATCACCCAAATACAGATTTGACTAATCTACATTTGAGTGATGGTATGATTGATTTGTTGTTAAGCGGCTCTATCAATAACCGTTTACTTTGTGAAATTGCTACACATGATAAGTTTAAGGCGCTTATGGCTGATACGGAGATTTTTATTGATGGTGTTGCTACTAAGTGTTTTAATGACATAAATGATTCTCTTGAAGATGTAAGGGCTGAAATTATAAGTCAAAATCCTTATGTGAAAGAAGATCTCCCATTAAAAACTCTTTCAGCTGCTCAGATAAGAGAAGAAGATTTCTTTTGTCATATTACCCATAAGACTTGGGATACCATTCTAAAAGATATTCGTAAAAATCATGAACATGATATTGATAGTATTCCCGACGATGACAACATTTTATCCATGCAGAAACTCAATCAAATTATGAAATCCTCTGGAAACAGCATAGATAAACATATTGAGGTTTTTTGTACGTCACTTGGGATAAAATATAAAAAGGTTTCTGAGAATGAAAAGGAAGTTTTTAGGAAACTTCTAAAAAAATCTCCTTCCATAAAAAAATCAGGCATCAACTTTAGGAAAAGAAAAAGATAGTCCCAATATTTCTAATCCATTTATTTAGTTTTAGCAATCGTAAGTAGGCTTGATAATTTGTATTTTATATTTGAGGTTATTCTATATTGGAATAACTTCTCTTATAGAATACACCATCGATGATCGCTTTGACATCCGTGATCTCCGGAAAAATCGGGGATATGAAACAGTTTGTGCGAATGCCGGCATCATGAAGCGTTTTCATCTCCACCAGACGGCGCTCGATCGAAACCGCGCGATCCATATCTTCTTTGAATTCCTCATCCAGCGTGTTGATGCTGAATCCGACGCGCACATCGGGAAAGCTCCCGATCAGATCCATATCCCGCAGGATGAGATCGGATTTCGTCTGTATGCTGAGCTTGATATCGAAGCCCTGCAACTGCTCAAGCAGGGCGCGTGTTCGGCGGTAGATTTCTTCCTCCGGACAATAAGGATCCGTTACCGATCCTAAAAAGAACATATTTTGCAGGATTCTTGACCCTCTGCCAGTATTTTACATCCAAAAAATCTCCCCAGGCTTCCGTATGTTTTGTAAATCGTTTCATAAAGCTCGCATAACAATATTTGCAGGAGTGCGTACATCCGACATACGGATTGACCGAATAGTCGCTGACGGGAAGATTGGATTTTGTAAAAATCCCTTTGACCTCGATTTCTTTTATGATCGGCTTCATCTTCTCCGTCAGTTCGGCGATCTCGGGCGCAAATTCTTTCGGAGCGGATCGTTCAAATGAGCTCCGATAAGCTGAGACAGCTTGCCAAGAATAATAATAGAAGCTGTAAAATAAATTGTCGGGAAATACCTCTTCCTCCTCATACCGCATTGCATCTTCTTCCTCGTCATATTCCTCCGACCACAGATATTCTTCTTTCAGCAGATCGGAGAAATGCGAAAGAGGTGCTGCATGCTGAATTTTATTCCCGTCATGGTAGCATTGAAGAATGCCGATAAAAAATTCCAAAAGCTCCCCCGCCATATAATAAGCAACTGCGTTCTGCCCGCTCTCAAGCAGAGCCTTTTCTAAAATACGACTTAGGAATATCATGCCGAAGGGTGTGGCGTGCCATAAGGTACCCTGATGCTCCATATTCGCAGTCAGCTCATGAAGGGCACGACCGACCTGCTCCGGATCGTTCATCTGCATAAGTGTTTCAAGATGCGCCGGAAAATCCGTCCCTCGGCCGTAGGCGGTGGTAAGACGGTGCCATGGTATGTCATAAATATTCAAGGTGTCGATATATACTTGATTTTCGTTTGTCATCTTATTCTAATCCTATCCGCTGATTTCTCCCGCCGCTGCGCGCTTATCGTTGGAGCGCGGTATCACGGAAGAGCTGAAATTCGCCGAACCATGCGAGCGGCACCATGCCGGTCTCGCCGTGACGATGCTTGGCGATGATGACCTCGGTGATGTTTTTTTGGTCGGAGTCCTTGTTGTAGTAATCGTCCCGATACAAAAACATCACAAGATCGGCGTCCTGCTCGATCGCTCCGGATTCCCGAAGATCGGAGAGCATGGGACGATGATCCGATCGCGATTCGGGTGCACGGGACAGCTGCGACAATGCGATCACGGGACATTGCAATTCCTTCGCGAGAATCTTCAGCGAGCGCGAAATTTTGGAGATCTCCTGCTGTCTGCTTTCGACGCGCCCTTCGCTCTCCATCAGCTGCAGGTAGTCGATCAGCACCAGATCGAGCCCTTTTTCGATCTTGAGCCGCCGACATTTCGAGCGGAGCTCCGCCACCGTGATGCCGGGCGAATCGTCGATGAATATATCGGATTTTTGGAGCATCTGGATCCCCTGTGTGATTTTTGACCAATCCTCATCCGCCACATTTCCGTTTTTGATATTGGACAGCTCGACTCGGCTGATCGAGGAGATCATTCGCTGCGTCAGCTGCTCCTTGCTCATTTCGAGGCTGAACAGCGCAACCTTCGCCTTGCCTTTGAGCGCGGCATTTTGTGCGATGTTGAGGCTGAATGCGGTCTTTCCCATTGCGGGTCTTGCCGCGATCAGGATCAGATCCGTTTTTTGCAATCCGCCGAGCTTGCGATCCATGTCGATGAATCCGGTCGTCAGCCCGGTCAGCTTGTCCTTTCGCATATACATTTCCTGCAGGATCTCAAAGCTTTCGAGCAGTACCTCGTCGATCGCGACCAGTCCGCGGTGATCCTTTTCCTGTGCAATATCGAATACCAGCTTTTCCGCCTGCTCGAGCACATGTGAGATCTCCGCTTCCCGATCGTAGCAATTCTGGATCGTCTGATTGGCGGCATTGATCAATTTTCGCAAAATGGATTTGTCCTTGACGATCTTTGCGTAGGCGGAGATGTTTTCGGTAAAATCCGGTGCGGTCGCCAGATCGGTCAGATATTTGATGCCACCGATTTTTTCAAACTGTTCTCTGCTTTTGAGAATCTCCATCAGCGTGACCAGATCGATCGGATCTCCCCGCTTGGTCAGGGTGATCATCGCGTCATAGATGGCGGCGTTCTGCTCGGAATAAAAATCATCCCGATCCAGCACATCCGTCACCATGATCAGCAGATCCTTGTCCAAAAGGATGCTTCCCAAAACCGACTGCTCCGCTTCGATTGAATACGGTATCGTCTTTCCTTGCAGCATATTGCTCTCCTACGCGTCCTTCGCCCTGACATCCACGCCGATCTCGACGGTCACTCTTTGATGAAGCTTGATCGGCACTTCAAATGCTCCGACCGCCTTGATCGGCTCGGCGAGCAAAATTTTCTTCTTGTCGATTTCCTTTGCAAATTGCTTTTCCAGCGCTTCCGAAATGTCCTTTGAGGTGATTGCTCCGAACAGCCTGCCGCCTTCGCCGGCTTTGGCGAAAATCACGACGCGCTTGTCCTTGAGGCTCTCGCCCAGAAGCCTTGCTTCCTCTTCCTCGCGCTGCGCCTTGATCTCTCTCCCCTTCTCCTGTTGCTTATGGTCATTCAAATTGACGGCATTGGCTTCCTTTGCCATACCCTTGGGAAACAGGAAGTTGCGCGCGTAACCGTCGCTCACCTCCTTGAGCTCTCCCTTTTTTGCCGTTCCTTTGACATCCTGCAGAAATATTACTTTCATTTTTTCTCGATCTCCTTCAAATATATCATGATCTGTTCTTCCACTTTTTCAATGGCGTCGTTCATCGCCATGTTTCGAATCTGCGTCGCCGCCGTTTCCATGTGACCGCCGCCGCCCAATTTTTCCATAATGACCTGAACATTGATCTTGCCGAGCGATCTTGCGCTGACCTGTATCTCCTGATCCGGATCCTCCGCCAATACGAAGGATGCCTGGATCCCCTTCAGGTTCAACAGCTCATCCGCGATCTTGGAGGCGACGAGCTGCGGATTTTTCATCATCCGTTCGCAGTAGGTGAGCGCAACGGAGTCGCCGATCACCTTGAGCCGGTTCATCGCGTCCGCTTTGATGCGGAAGGTTTCCATATCTCCCTGGAACAGGGTCTTGACGGCGACCGTGTCCGCTCCGTGCTTTCGCAAAAAGGCGGCGGCTTCAAAGGTCCGCACGCCGGTTTTGAAGGTGAAGTTCTTGGTGTCAAGCGTGATGCCTGAGAGCAACGCCTCCGCGATCAACGAATGCACATACGGTCTTTCCTGACAGTATTGGATCAGCTCCGTCACCATTTCCGAGGCGGATGAAGCGTAGGTTTCGTGGAATACAAGCACCGGATTTTCGATAAAATCCTCGCTACGGCGATGATGGTCGATCACCACGACCCGATCGCAGAGCTTGAGCAGCTCCGGCATCTCCGTCAAGCTGGTCTTGTGCGTATCGACCACGACGAGCAGACAGGTGTTGTCGATCCGGTTCTTTGCCTCGCTCTTGCCGATGAATACATTGCCGTATTTTGGACTTGCCTTGATCCGATTGTACAATTCGTCGATCGAGGAATTGGAATGCTCCAAAACGATCTTCGCCTCCCGCTCCAGCATCTCCGCCATCGCAACGATGCCCAGAGCCGAGCCGATTGCATCCAGATCCGCGTAGTTGTGCCCCATGACGATCACCTGGCTGCTGTCGAGGATCAGATCCTTGAGCGCATAGCTGACGATGCGCGCCTTGACGCGCGTTTTTTTCTCGACCGCTTTGGACATTCCACCGTAAAAGCTGTATTTGTCGTTGCGCTTGACCGCCACCTGGTCACCGCCGCGACCGAGCGCAATGTCCAGCGCCGATTCCGAGATCATCTGCGTATCCTTGAGATCGTTGGTGTACGGCGATACGCCCATCGAGACGGAAACCGGAATGGTGTTCTCAAAGTCGATGGCGCGGATCTCGTCCAAAATCTGAAATTTGTTTTCCTCCATCGCGATCAGATTCGATTCCTCGACGACCGCAAAATATTTGTCCGAGCTGATCTTGCGAAGCCCCATCCGATACTGCTCCGCCCATTGCTTGAGCAGCCGATCGATCTCAAGCAGCAGATTCGGGCGATTTTCCTCGCCGGCGGAATCCAGCACCTCATCGAGCGAATCGATCTGGATCGAAATAATGCTCGGCCGCTTCCCTTCAAACTCGGCGCGCATATCCTCCAACTCCGTCACATCCTCCAGACAGACCATCAGGTTGCGATCCTTGCTGTCCTTGCTCGAATTCGCATTGAAGATCAGATTGTATTTTTTGCCGTCCGGCAGATCGACGCGCCGGCTGCCGTTTTCTTTCTCCAGCATTTTTTTCGCATCGAATTCCGGAATAAAAGCCTCCATTTTTTCCCCGAACAATCCCTTGCGGCCGAACACCTCCGCCAGCCGCTTGTTGTACCAGACAATGATTCCCTGCTCATTGACCATGCAAAGAGGAAGATGCAGATTCGAAATCGATTGCTTCGTTCGATAATCCATCGTCATCGTAAAGGTTTCAAAATACGATTCCCGCTCCTTGCTCTTTTTCTTCTCCGTATCGGATTGGATCTTGATGATCAAACCCGAGGCGACAAGTGCCGCTACCCCCAAATAAATATTGAATGCCGATACCAACAAAGAAAGGATCAGCATAAAGACACTGCTGTAAATCAAAGAGCTTTTCTGTTCATTCAACATTCCCGAACTCCCTTCATCCACCCGTTATCTTGGCAGCCTTCTGATATTGAATATCAGGTCCATCGTTCCCACCGTGATCATCAACGGATACGGGAACACTGAAAAAATAAGGATCAGCCGCACCAGGTTTCGCAGGATCGCATGCCGATCCTTCAAAAACAGAAAATCCACCACCGACAGTCCCTGTATAAACAAAAGCAAGGAATAGATCACAAGCACATTGTTCAGAATGATATCCTGCGAATACTCCGTCAGCACGGTCGCCAGCCACGATCCGGCAACCGTGACCGCAAGGACCGTCAGCGCGTTGCCCGGGAGCGAAAACTCCTCAAAGCCCCGGAAGTCCCCCTCGCTCGGATTCATCCGCGTCACGATCCGACCCGCAAAAAAATAATTGATCACGCTGAACACGATCCCCATATAGATCACCAGCGCCGGAAAGGAATAGCGAAGCGCAAACTTCACCTCCGTCAGATCGACATTCATCATCGACTCCAGACCCGCCTCCTGCGCCGTCCGCATATACTCATTGATAAAATACTCCAAGAAATTTCCGCCCGTCATTTGCATCTGCAAATAGATGATCAGCCCGAAGCCGGCCACGACGACCAGTATGCCCGCCATGATCGCCGTCATCATATCCCTTTTACGATAATACAGCTCCCCGACCAGCACGCCCATCGTCCCGATCATCATCACAACGATCAGATTCGCATCCGAATAGATCGAGTACACCGCGCCGCAGGATCCGCAAAGCGCGGCGATCCCCGCCAGACTTCCGTTTCGATAGGTCAGCGCCGTAAACAGCGCCGGCACGATAAACAGCGCCAGCTGAAAAAGCGGAACATTCAGCACGAGCACGATCATCACGATCGACACCAGCGAAAATTGTAAAGCTTCTATTATTATCTCCTGACTCTTTCGCCCGTAGCGAACAAACAAATTCTTCAAATCGCACCCCGTTAACCACTGCCAATATTTATAATCGAATGTTATTCTAAAATTATATCACAAAATTTGCGCCGAAAACATCACTAACGAAAAATCCCCGAAATTTTGCTCGCGGGGGTTGCGCCGATTTATTTTTTATGATAAATTATATATAGCGAATTACAAAAGTTGTAGGCGCAAGGGAAACAGGTTTGAATCCTGTACGGTACCGCCGCTGTGTTGGGGAGAGAATGCTCATGATGCCACTGAGAAATTGGGAAGGCGAGCAGGATCGATGATCCTAAGTCAGAATATCTGTCTATGACTATCACCAAAACTCTACGGCTTATAGAGGGTGTGTTGAATGATTGATTTCAGCCTTTCTATTTGCGTGCAGATAGGAAGGTTTTTTTAGGTCGTCCTACTCCAAACGGCCTTGAATGCCTGTCAAACTCCAGGCAGGCAAAACACACATAAGCACAAGAGATGTTCAATTACATTTTCGTAATTCGCAAACATCCCTTCCAAATGGCAGACCGAGCATGCTCGGTCTGTCTTATTTTTTGCTGCGCACTTCCCGCTCGCTCGCATTTTTGCCTGCGCTCGTGTCCTTTTCCTCGCGCCGTGTCCATTCCCTCGCATTCGTACCTTTTTCCTCTCGCCGTGTCCTCTTCCTCATGCCGCGTCCATTCCCTCGCACTCGTACCTTTTTCCTCGCACTCGCGTCTGCGGACGATCGTCATTCTCTCTTGCGGCTCGCCGGGATGCGTATCAAAATTTCCGCCGGCTGCTTGAAGCGCTCCACTTTCGGTAATATAAGGAGTACCGATATTTGTGAAGGGAGACATTATGAAAATATATACCAAAACCGGCGACAAGGGAGAAACCTCGCTGTATGACGGCACGCGCGTTCGCAAGGACTCCGTCCGCGTCGAATCCTACGGCACCGTCGATGAGCTCAATTCCAATTTGGGCTTCGCATCGCATTTTATTCAGGACGAGGACATTCGCCAAAAATTATTTCAGGTTCAAAAAAAATTATTCTTTGTAGCGGGCGAGCTGGCGACCAAAGAAGAAGGCAAATTCAAAAACGGGGTGACCGATGAGGACATCGCCGCGCTCGAGCGCTGGATCGACGAATATCTGACCAAGATCGAAAAGGTCGATTCCTTTATCATCCCCGGCTCTTCCCACGGCTCAGCTTCGCTCCATGTTGCCCGCACCGTTTGCAGACGCGCGGAGCGGCGAATCCTGGCACTCTCGCGCGAGGACGAGGTGCGACCGCAGGTGATCAAGTTCGTAAATCGCCTGTCCGATACCATCTACGCCTTTGCACGATTCTTGGAAAAAGATATCACCAAGGTCGACTTCAACGAGATGGGCAAAGAGGTCTTGCATTAAGCTTCGATAGCGACGACTCAAGATTCCTTGAGGCTCGATACGAAGCACTGTCAGCTTCTGTGACTTGAAATTTCCTGATGCTCGAAGAAGCATTACACGGAGCACAAACAGCAAACGGCACCGCAAATTCAGTGTTGATCTGAAATTTGCAGTGCCGTTTTTGATTTGTTTTCTGCTCGTTTGTTTTCCGTTTGCTGCTCGGCGGACTTCTTCACCGACCTTATCTCGCAGTGCGCATCGCTCGTTCACGCCGCAAGGTTGACGCTTTGCTCTCGCCGGTCGTTATTTCGCCGTGAGCGCCGCCATCGTAATATAGTTGTACGGCTTGTTGAAATGCGGGAGGAAGAAAATATCCGTAAGCGCCAGGCGGTCGATCGTCACCTTCTCCTGCACCGCCAGCGAGAACAGATGGATCCCCATCGAAATATCATGCTCGCTCGCCATCTGCGCGCCGAGAATTACTCTCGATTTCGCATCGTACACGATTTTGATCAATACCTTGTGATTGTCATGCTCCATAAATTCCGGCTTTTGCAGATCCTCAAAGGTGGTCGTCTTTACATCATATCCGAGCTGCTTCGCTTTTGCCTCGCACATTCCGGTCGAAACCATTTTCAGATCGTAGATGCTGATCCCGTTGGAGCCTTGCACCCCGATCGTTTCCAGCTCGGTGCCGCACGCATTGTGCGCCGCCACAAGCCCGCTGCGCACCGCATTGGTCGCAAGTGCGATATACTGTCTCTCGTTTGTCGCGTTATCATACACTGTCGCGCAGTCGCCGATCGCATACACATCCTTGACCGAGGTCTCCTGATGTCTGTCCACCAGGATTGCACCATTTCGGAAGGTCTCGAGTCCTTCGGCAAGCGCGGCGTTGGGCCTAAATCCGATGCAAAGGATCACCATATCCGACGGATACTCGCCCTTGTCGGTCACGACCGCCTCCACCTTGGTCGTTCCCTTCAGCTCCTTGACCATCTCACCGTACACCTGCTTGATCCCGTGCTTCGCCATATTTTCCTTCATCAGCTCGGAAAACTCCGGATCATAGTAGCTTGCCAGACAGATCGGCGCAAGATCGATCAGTGTAACCTCTTTTCCGCAGCGCTCAAAGGCTTCTGCAAGCTCCACGCCGATATAGCCCGCACCGACGACGGAAACTTTTTTGATCTCCGGATTCGCCAGCTTGTCGATCACCTCCTGCGCATTTTGATACAGCTTCACCTGCTGTACATTCTCCAGCGCGATGCCCGGCACCTGCGGGATGATCGGCTGCGAGCCCGTCGCAAGAATCAGCTTGTCAAAGCTGTCCTCAAACTCTCTTTGCGTCTTGAGATCCTTCACCTTGACCTTCTTCGCCGAATAGTCTACCCCAACGACCTGATGCTCCATAAAAACCTTCGCACCCTTCGCTTCGAGCGTTTTTGCATTCGAATAGAACAATCCGTCGCCCGTCGGGATCTGATTTCCGATCCACAGCGCCATCCCGCAGCCGAGAAAAGAAATGTTGCTGTTGCTGTCGTAAACGACGACCTCGTTTTGTCCTTTGTAATTATCCAGCATCGTGTTGATGCAGGCAGTGCCGGCATGATTTGCGCCCACTACGATAATCTTACTCATAAACCCTCCTGAATTGTTGTTTTGAAAATGAATCCGAAGTTTCGTCAACTCTTTGTCATTTCGCTCGAATGATACCCAAAATAACGCCACATGCAACAGGTTTGCAATTAATATTTATTATTATTTTCGCGCGAGCGTTCAAGCCTCGCCGCTCTTTTTATATTCCGCAATCCCTTTCATTTGTGATCGCTCGCACGGCTTTCGGGCGGGTCAATCAAACCGATCGGAGGGCTTTCATATATTTTTTTGATCTCCGCTTTCAAGAGCGCTTTGTTCTGTTCAAGCAGCGCACAAAATCCCAATCTCTTCAAATTTCATAACCACTCCTTACAATTTTCGATTTTCTGTCATTACTCGGAATGATTATACCATAGCTCACATCAAGCAGGCTGATCTAATAAACAAAACATAAGGAGCTGATGCCGAATGAGATTTTTTCGTTCTGCAGCTGCCCATCTGTCGGATATAAACAGTTTTCTCTTAAAGCCGGCACCGGATGGTTTTCACTCCGGCTTTTGAAGATCGGCTCATAATGCGTTTGCCCTTCTTGCGGGCTGTTTCAGCCTGGCCTCTTGTGTCTTGCCCTCGGCATCGCGGATACCGATCGTTTGTTTTGCGGCGCTTTCGTTCTCAATAGCGATACTCTGCCGTCCATTGCGATTTTCGGAGCATACTGTTGTACAGCTCGGATCGCTTGATTAATTCTTTGTGCGTTCCGATGCTGTCGATTCTGCCGGCGTTCATGACGACGATCCTGTCCGCGTTTTCGATCGACTTGAGACGATGCGACACGATGATGACGGTCTTGTCTTTGATCAGGCTGTTCAAGCTTTCCTGGATCTTCATCTCGTTTTCGACATCGAGCGAGGCGGAGATCTCATCAAGCAGGATGATCGGTGCATTCTTCAAAAAAGCGCGTGCGATCGAGATCCTCTGCCGTTCGCCGCCGGATAATTTGCTGCCGTTTTCGCCGATCAGCGTGTGGTATCCGTTTGGGAGCTTTTCGACAAATTCGTGGCAGTTGGCGAGCCTTGCCGCCTCGATCACCTCCTCGTCGGTCGCGTTTTTGTTTCCGATCCGGATGTTTTCCATCACGGAGGAGCCGAACAGCGTCACATCCTGAAATACGATGGAAATTTTTTCAAACAGCTGATCGGTGTCAATCCTTGAAATTTCTTTTCCGTCCAAGAGCAGCTCGCCCTCATCGTAGTCATAGAGCCGCGAGATCAGTCGCAGCACGGAGGTTTTGCCGCAGCCGGACGGTCCGACCAACGCGGTCACCTCGTTTTGCCCGGCGACAAAGGATATGCCGTCTATGACATTTCTGCTGCCGTCATACGAAAATTTGATATTTCTCAATTCAACGCTGTAGCCTTGAAGCTCCGTTCTTTCACCTTTCTGCTTGGGCGTCTCCCGCAGCTCGTTGAGCCGATCGACGCGCGATTCGACCATCAGCATCTCGGTCAAATTGAGATACACGGCGCTGAGCGCATCGGCGATTCGGGAGGATGCCAGCAGGTAGCCCAAAAAGTACAGCAGGCTGACCTCTTTGCGCGCAAGCAGCCAAACGCCGACGACGATGGTGCAGCCGACGGCAAATTTGAGCATGGCGGAAATGGTCGTCACCGGAATGGCGACATACATTTCGGATTCCATTTGGATCGCTTCGTTGCGCTCGATGCGTCGATATAATTCTTCCTTTACGGCGTCTTCTTTGCCGTAGGATTTGATCTCCTGCTGTAATTCAATCGCCTCCTGAAAGCTGTCGGCGTTCTCACGAAGCAGATCGAAATGCTTTTTGAATGCTTTGCGCTGCATATTTCGACTCAGTCCGAGCATGACGGCGGTAAGGAGGATCGGCAGCAAAATGCACAGCGCAAGCTTTACATTCCCGATCAGAAGCAATATCGCGATCAGCGTGAAGAAAAAGATGAAGCCGATGAACTGTGGGATGGCGTGGCTCATCGCCCGCTCGATCTCCGCAACATCGCGCATGATCGTCTGCGCCAAATCGGACAAATCATGCTTGTTGAAATAGGACAGCGGCAGCTCTTTGAGCGTGTCTGCGATCTCGATCCTCAAATTGGCGCTTTCCTTGTAGGTTTCGTTATAGTTGGTGATGTAGTCGATGTTCAGGATGAAAAACATCACACCTGCGATCGCCAAAATGGCGACGGTGTAGTAGATCGGCGTCTTGAGCTCATGGTAATACAGCTCCTGCGAAAACAGAAGGATGAATGTCGCCGGCAGCATATAGGCAAATTGTTTGAAAAAGGACGCGATGCTCGCCCGGATCAATCCCTTTGCTCCGTTCTCGGTAATTCCGAATACTCTTCTTATTTTATCGGTCATGATTATAGCCTCCAACTGTTTGCCTGCGCAAACAAATCCTGCAAGTATTTGTACCTTCCGCCCAGAGCCGTCAGCTCCGGATCGCTCCCCCGCTCGACGACTTTTCCGTCGTCGATGACCAAAATCTCATCCACCTTGCGGATGGAGCTGAGTCGATGAGCGATCATCACGACGGTTTTTCCTTTCATCAAATTGGAAAACGCCTTTTGGATCTCGTATTCGTTTTCGGGATCCGCCGCCGCGGAGGCTTCGTCCAGAATGACGATGGCTGCATTTTTCAAAATGGCGCGCGCGATGGCAATCCGCTGAGTCTCGCCGCCGGAAAGATACACGCCCTTCGACCCGATGATCGTATGCTCCCGCTTTTCGAATTTGTCCAGAATATCGTCGCACTGGGCAAGGTGTAGCGCCTCCAACACTTCCTCATCGCTTGCGTCCGGACGACCTGTTTTTACATTTTCAAAGATGCTGGCTTTGAACAGCTTGGCATGCTGGAATACAAAGGCGACACTTTTCATCAGTGTTTCCCCGTCATAGCT
Organism: Filifactoraceae bacterium; assembly: GCA_041845175.1. Taxonomy (GTDB): domain Bacteria; phylum Bacillota; class Clostridia; order Peptostreptococcales; family Filifactoraceae; genus JAUNKE01. The sequence goes on along the minus strand of JBGZCE010000090.1, from coordinate 9,808 downwards.
TTCGATCGGCTGCCCGCCGAGCCTGATCTCGCCGCCCTCGATCCGATAAAAGCCGGACATCAGCTTGGCGATCGTCGATTTACCGCCGCCGGATGAACCGACGAGCGCATAGGTTTTGCCGCCCTCAAGCCGAAAGCTCAAATTCCGAAGCACATAGTCCTCTTCATATCGAAAGCTCACATCGCAAAATTCGATGCTGTTGTCGCCGAGCGTATTGATCGCAGCATCGCCCGATCTTCGCTGCAGCGCGCCGCGCTTCATATCGTCAAACAGCGCCTCCAGCGCATCGACCGCCTGCCTTGCCTGATATTGGTACATACTCACATACATGATTCGAAGCATGGCGGTAAACAGCATACTGCCGAAGGATGCATAGAAGATCGTTTTTGCCAGCAGCTCCGATTGCGAATAGCCGAAGCCGTTCGCCAGCACGATGAGCGGCGCGACCACGCAGATAAAAATATTGAACATCACCTGAAAGGACACATAAGGGACTCTCATGCTGTACGAATAATCGTATGCGCAGGTCGAGTAGTCGGTGATCGCACGATGAAAAGCCTTGAACGAATAGATCGTCGCTCTGAAAATCTTGATCACCGGCATCCCGCGCACATATTCGACCGCTTCCGAATTCATCCTCTCGAGCGCGGCGGTGTATTTTTCCAAAAAAACCTGCTCGCCCGTCATTTTTTGAAGCTGCCACATCCCGATCATCGTCACGATAAGCATCAGCGCGCCCAATTTCCAATCGACCGTAAAAACGACGGCAAACATCAGAACCGGCGTCAGCATCGCGATCGTCATATCCGGGATCAGATGCGCAACGATCATATGCGTCTGCGAAGCATTGTCGTCGATGATCTTGCGGATCCTTCCCGAAGCATTCATATCAAAAAATGCAAACGACGCATTCATCAAATGATCCACGCCCGCCTTGCGCAGATTGCTTTCGAGCCGAAAGGCAAGTATGTGCGAGCTTTTCAGCGCAAAAAAGTACATTGCCGCATACGCGAGCATCAGCCCGACGATCACGATCGCATACTCGGTCCCGCCGGAGAGATTCTCGGAAACGATCAGCTCCTCCAAAAATTTCCACAGATACCAAAACGGCGCGATCGACAGGAATGCCGCAAGCACGGATGTGACGATCGTTATGTAGACACAGTGGATCTTTTCGGGAACATAACTGAATAATTTTTTGTATGTATCCATAGCTCCTCCTTTATGATTTGTATAAAATCGCCGACGATCTGCGAAGAAGCATTCTCCGCGATCTCGGATCCGTTTCGCAAAAGTTAATAACTGCTAACCCGTGGTCCGAAAAAATCGCGTGTCAGACGCGAGCGCGACAGCTTCCTTTTTCCACGGACGCGGAGCTACACTCCTGCGATCGAAAGTTAGCACTAATTAACCTCGTAATTCTATTTAATCTCAATTCGATTGTTCTGTCAAGAAAAAGAAGCTTAATTTTTTTAGCGCGCGATCCGGATATTTTTCGCTCTGCACGGAACCCAATGTGCGATCCGAAATTTTTCCATGATCGAAGGAAGAAACGGAGCCGATCACGCCGCCGGTGTTCGCATAAAAAGGCACAGCTTTTGAACATCACTTTTCCGTTCGGCAATCGGCTCCGTCTCATTCGATCGTCGAGCGCTCCTTCTCACCGTTCTCGCTGCGCGGGTCAGCACTCATATAAAAGAGCACGGCTTTTTGAACATCACCCCGCTCGGCAACGGGCTTGATCTCATTCGATTGTCGAGTGCTCCTTCTCACCGTTCTCGCTGCGCGGGTCAGCGCCCGCATAAAAAAAGACGCCCTTGCGCCGATCGCCTCCGTCCGATTTTCGGTTCGGACCTTCGGCGTCGATACAAAAGCATCTCTTTCATTTATTTCTGTTCTTAATCTTTGTCGGTCTTTTTGCCGCGCATTCGATCGCGGTTGAGCTCGAGCTCTCCCATTTATCTCCGTTCTTATCTTTGGTGCGGAAATTTTGTTTTATGGAGCGCTCCGTGCGCTTTGCTTCGGATTCTCCTCGCTCAAAATCAGGTCGCTATCCGAACAGCACGAGCAGTATGCCTGCTGCCACCGCCGATCCGATCACGCCGGCGACATTGGGCCCCATGGCATGCATCAACAGGAAGTTTGCCGGATTGGATTCGCGTCCCACCTTGTTGGATACCCTCGCCGCCATCGGCACCGCCGATACGCCTGCCGAACCGATCAGAGGATTGATCTTCTCTTTCGTAAACAGGTTCATAAATTTTGCAAGCAATACGCCGGCTGCGGTTCCGACTCCGAACGCGATCACGCCGAGCACGATGATCTTGATGGTTGCCAATGTCAAAAATTGTTCCGCCGTCGCGGATGCGCCGACGCACATCCCGAGCATGATGGTGATGATATTCATCATGTTGTTGGATGCGGTTTCCGAGAGTCTGTCCGCCACCGCGCATTCTTTGAGCAGATTCCCGAACATCAGCATGCCGACAAGGGTCGCTGCCGGCGGCAGGAGCAACGAGACCACGATCGTTACGACGATCGGGAAGATGATCCGTTCTTTTTTGCTGACGATGCGCAGCTGCTTCATTACGATGCCGCGCTCTTCTTCGGTCGTCAGCAGCTTCATGATCGGCGGCTGAATTACCGGGACGAGCGCCATATAGGAATAGGCCGCCACTGCGATCGGCCCGAGCAAATGCGGTGCGAGCTTGGTCGTCAGAAAGATCGCCGTCGGTCCGTCCGCGCCGCCGATGATGGCGGTCGATGCCGCTTCCTGTGCCGTAAAGCCCAAGAGGATCGCACCGATAAAGGTGAAGAAGATCCCGAACTGCGCCGCCGCGCCGAGCAACAGGCTCTTGGGATTGGCGATCAGCGGCGAGAAGTCGGTCATCGCGCCGACGCCGAGGAAAATCAGCGGCGGGAAGATGCCCAGCTTGTTCCCCATCGACAGATAGTACAACAGCCCGCCCGGTGTTTCGGTCTGCACGCTGAAATAGAATTTGCCCTGCTCAAACATTTCCGCAATCCTTGCCATTTCTTCCGGGCTTGCCTCTTGCGGAAACAGGATGCTCGCGATCGAGGTCGGATAGCTCATGATCCCGGCAAGCGGGAGATTTGCCAAAAGCATTCCGAAGGCGATCGGAATGAGCAGGAGCGGTTCAAAGCCTCGGACGATCGCAAGGTACAAGAGCACACAGGACACCGCGATCATCAGAAAATGTCCCGGCGTCATGGCTGCAAGCCCCGTTGATTGTAGAAATTCTACTAAAAACTGAAGCATTTTTTACCTCTTTCCTATCCTACGACCACAAGAATATCAGCCGTGTTGACAGAGGCTCCTCTCGTCACATGAACCGCTTTTACAACGCCGTCTACGGGAATCGCCAATTCGTTTTCCATTTTCATCGCTTCCAGGATCACGGCAAGCTGCCCCGCTTTGACCTGATCGCCGACGCTGACGGCTACATTCAGGATCGTTCCCGGCATCGGTGCGGACAGCACGGTCTCGCCTGCTCCCGGCGCAACGGGCGCGGGTGCGGATGCAGCGGGCGCAGCCGGTGCCGGTGTGCTCGACACAGGTGCAGCCGGTGTGCTCGGTGCGGATACCGGCGCTTGCACGGAGGATGCGGAGTCTTTGATTTCCTCGACCTCTACCTGATATGCTGTTCCGTTTACTGTTACATTGAATTTCTTAATCATTTGATCCTCCGTTTATAATCTATTTTTCATCTGTTCCAAAATACCTGCTGTTCCCCAGTTGTCCTGCTTTTTCGCGATGCTTCGGATGACGATCCGACAGCCCGAGGATGCGCTCATCACGCCGATCGCGGCGGTGATGGCGGCAACGACCTCTTTGTCAAGCTCAGCCGTTTCCGTGCGGTCTGCCGCGGCCTCCACCGGCGCCGAAGCGGGTGCGACTTTTTCGCTCGCCGTCCAGCCGAAGAGCCGGATGATCAGCATCAGGAGCGCGAGCACGGCAAATACGATCAGCATTGAAAAGAGCATGACGATCAGCGAGCCCAGTATTTTTTCGCCGAGCGTCATGTCGGCGTTGGATGCCATTTGATAAATCAGTTCCTGCATTTTCCCCTCCTCTTATAGCGGAATATTTCCGTGCTTTTTGGAAGGGCGCTGCTCTTTTTTGCTGCTGAGCATATCCAGCGCGTCGATCAGTCGGATCCGAGTGTGCGCCGGCTCGATGATGTCATCGACATAGCCTCTTTCGGCAGCCTTGTACGGGGTCGCAAATTCGTCCTTGTATTCCTGAAGCTTTTGCACTCTCATTGCCGCCGGATCCTCCGCGGAGTCGATGTCCTTTCGGAAAATGATGTTCGCCGCTCCGTCCGGCCCCATGACCGCGATCTCCGCGCTCGGCCACGCAAATACCATATCGGCGCCGAGCTCCTTGGAGCACATGGCGATATAGGATCCGCCGTAAGCCTTTCGCGTGATCAGCGTGATTTTCGGCACGGTCGCTTCGGAGAAGGCGTAGAGCATCTTCGCTCCGTGACGGATGATGCCGCCGTACTCCTGCGAGGTGCCCGGCAAAAAGCCCGGCACATCCTCGATGCTCAGGATCGGAATATTGTATGCGTCACAGGTTCGGATGAATCGTCCCGCCTTGTCGGAGGCGTTGATATCGAGCGCGCCCGCGAGCACCTTCGGCTGGTTGGCAACGATCCCGATCGTCTGCCCGTTGAGCCGCGCATAGCCCGTGACCATATTTTGCGCGAACAGAGCCTGATATTCCATAAAATCGCCGTCGTCCACCAAAGCGCGGATCACTTCTTTGACATCGTATGCTTTGTTCGGACTTTCAGGGATGATCGTGTTCAATTCCTCGATGATCTTGTTGGGATCATCCGATGCCTGATAGACCGGCGGCTTTTCCATATTGTTGGACGGCAAAAAGCTCAGAAGCCGTCTGACCTCGCGGATCGCCGCTTCGTCACTTGCCGCTTTGTAATGCGCAACACCGGATCGGCCGTTGTGCGTGTCGGCGCCGCCGAGCGCTTCGGAGCTGACCGTTTCGCCGGTCACCGCCTTGATGACCTGCGGCCCGGTGATAAACATCTGGCCGGTTTTTTCGACCATAAAGATGAAGTCCGTGATCGCCGGCGAATAGACCGCGCCGCCCGCGCAAGGTCCCATGATGATCGAGATCTGAGGAATGACCCCCGAGGAGATCGTGTTCCTGAAAAAGATGGCGCCATAACCCTTGAGCGCGTCAACGCCCTCTTGGATTCGCGCGCCGCCGGAATCGTTCATCCCGATGCAGGGCGCGCCCATTTTGAGCGCCAGATCCATCACCTTGCAGATCTTGCCGGCATGCATTTCGCCGAGCGAGCCGCCCACGACGGTAAAATCCTGCGCATATGCATAGACAAGCCTTCCTTCCACCTTTCCGTAGCCGGTGACAACGCCCTCCGCCGGCGCGTCCGTGCTCACCATATCGAAATTGGTGCAGCGATGCTTTACAAAGGCATCCAGCTCCACGAAGCTTCCTTCGTCAAACAGGATATCCAGCCGCTCTCTTGCCGTCAGCTTGCCGGACTCGTGCTGCTTGGCGACACGCTTTGCCCCGCCCGCCTCTTCGATCTTGTTTCTTTTTTCAATCAGCTGTTGTAATTTGTCAGCCATCGTTCCTCCTTATGCTCTCTCACTCAATTCAAGAAGTATCCCGCCGGTCGATTTCGGATGAACGAATGCGATTTTGGCACCGCCCGCTCCGTATCTCGGGCTCTCGTCGATCATCTGATACCCTTTTTGCTTCATTTCTTCAATGGCATTTTCGATATTGTCCACACGCAGCGCAATATGCTGGATCCCTCCGCGCCCGCCGTTTTTTTCGATAAAGCGGGCGATCGGCCCGTCCGGCGTGGTCGATTCCAAAAATTCAAGCTCCGTATCGCCGACCGGAAAAAAAGCGACCTTTACCTTTTGTTCCTCGACGATCTCAGTCCCCTGACAGGGAATGTTGAGTACCTCTTCGTAGAATTTGACGGTTTGCTCCAGATCGGTAACCGCAATTCCGATATGATCCACTCTGCCGATTTTCATTGATATGCCTCCTTAAATATTTTTTATGATTTCTTGAGCAAGTGAATACGGGTCGGCTTCACGATTTTGCGTATCGAGCATCATCGCCTCGAACGCGCCCTGATCGAACAGGCTCGTAATTTTCCCTTCAACATACTCATGTACGATCTCTCGGATCTCCGTTTTATTTCGGTTCAGCCGCTTGCGCTCCAGCTCGCCGGTCTCCGTGAGATGGGCGCGGTGCTTCAGAATATTTTCAACGATCGTATCCACACCCTCGCCGGTCTCTCCGATCGCAAGCGAGATCGGCGGTCGGAATGTCCAGTCCTTTTTGAAATCCAGCATGATCTCGATCTCACGCAGGGTCTTTTTGGCGCCGTCCTTGTCCGCCTTGTTGATGACGAACACATCGCCGACCTCCATCACGCCCGCTTTGATCGCCTGAATGTCGTCGCCGAGTCCGGGCACCATCACCATCAGCGTCGTGTCGACCGTCTTGATGATTTCGATCTCGGATTGCCCGACACCGACCGTTTCGACAAAAATATAGTCGCAGCCATACGCATCCAGCACCTTGATCGCGCCCTGCGTCGCCTTGGAGATCCCGCCCAGCTGCCCTCGCGAGCCCATCGAGCGGATAAAGACGCCGGGATCCAAATACAGATCCGCCATCCGGATCCGGTCACCCAAGATCGCGCCCTTGGTAAACGGACTGCTCGGATCGATCGCGATCACGCCTATTTTTTTGTCCTGCTTGCGCAGCGCCTTGACCAATTTGTCCGTCAGGGTGGATTTGCCCGCGCCGGGCGGGCCGGTGATCCCGATGACATACGCGCCCTTTGCATTTCTGTAAACCTCTTTGAGAATATCAAAATCTCTGTCCTGCCCGTTTTCGATGATACTGATCAATCGGGCGCAGGCCACCTTGTCCGCGTTCAAAAGTCTCTCGACCAGCTGGTTCATACCGGCTCCTTCATTATCGTTTCAAATTTGCTCGAATAAATTCCGCCGTTTTTCCCGTCGGCGTTCCCGGCGTAAAGACCTCGGCAATGCCTTTTTCTTTCAGATACGGAATGTCGTCATCGGGGATCACACCGCCGCCGATGACGAGCATTTCGTCATACACGCCGTTTTCCTTGAGCAATTCCACCACGCGCGGCAAAATATGGCTGTGCGCGCCCGAAAGGATACTCATCGCAACCACATCGACATCCTCTTGGATCGCCGTCTCCACGATCTGCTCCGGGGTTTGTCGAAGTCCGGTATAAATGACCTCCATCCCCTCATCTCTCAGCGCTCTGGCAACGACCTTCGCCCCGCGGTCATGACCGTCAAGGCCCGGCTTTGCAACGAGCACCCTGATTATTCTATCCATTTTTCCCTCCACATTCTGTTACAGCAAAACGGTTTGCTTGTATTCTCCGAATTCCGCACGCATCACATTGCATATTTCGCCAAGCGTCGCATACGCCTTGACCGCGTCCAAAATATACGGCATCAGGTTTTCGTTCGTATTGCACGCCTGCTTCAACGCGCTCAGTGTTCGCTCGACTGCCGCAGGATCGCGCCTTGCCTTGAGCTCCGCGATCTTTTGCGCCTGTCGCTCGCCGACTGCCGGATCCACCTTCAAAAGCCCGGTCGGCTTCGGCTCTTCCACTTGGAATTTGTTCATTCCGACAATGATTCGCTTGCCGGTCTCGATATCCTTTTGGTAGCTGTATGCCGCGTCCATGATCTCCTGCTGCATATAGCCCCTTTCGATCGCCGCCGGCGAGCCGCCGAGCTCGTCGATCTTCGTGATCAGCTCCATCGCTTTTTCTTCCAGATCATTCGTCAACGACTCCACATAGTAGGAGCCTGCCAGCGGATCGATCGTCTCGGTCACACCGGATTCGTATGCCACGATCTGCTGTGTACGAAGCGCCGTCCGAACGGACTCCTCCGTCGGCAGCGCCAGCGCCTCATCCTTCGAATTCGTGTGCAGCGACTGCGTTCCGCCGAGCACCGCCGCCAGCGTCTGGATCGCCACGCGGACGATATTGTTTTCCGGCTGCTGCGCCGTTAAGGTCGAGCCGCCGGTCTGCGTATGGAACTTGAGCATCATGGATTTTTCGCTCTTCGCATGGAAGCGCTCCTTCATGATCTTCGCCCACAATCGACGCGCTGCGCGGTATTTCGCCACCTCTTCAAACAGATCGTTGTGCGCGTTGAAGAAGAAGGATAGTCTCGGCGCAAAGCTGTCCACATCCAGTCCCGCTTCGATCGCCGCATTGACATAGGCGATCCCGTTGGACAAAGTAAAGGCGATCTCCTGAGCCGCCGTCGAGCCTGCTTCCCGAATATGATAGCCCGAGATCGAGATCGTATTCCACTTCGGCACATTCTTTGAGCAATACTCAAAAATATTGATGATCAGTCGCATCGACGGGTTGACCGGAAAAATGTAGGTTCCCCTTGCCACATATTCTTTCAGGATATCGTTTTGGATCGTGCCGGCGAGCTTGTCCGCGGACACGCCCTGCTTCTCGGCGACCGCAATATACATCGCCAGCAACACCGACGCCGGCGCATTGATCGTCATCGAGGTCGACACCTTATCCAAAGGAATGCCGTCGAACAATATCTCCATATCCGCAAGCGAATCGATGGCTACTCCTACCTTCCCGACTTCGCCCTGCGCGATCTTATCATCCGAATCATAGCCCATCTGCGTCGGCAGATCGAATGCGACCGACAGCCCCTTCGAGCCCTGCTCGATCAAAAACTTGTATCGTTTGTTCGACTCCTCCGCCGTTGCAAAGCCGGCATACATCCGCATCGTCCAAAAACGACCGCGATACATCGTATCCTGCACGCCGCGCGTAAAAGGATACTGCGCCGGTAATCCGAGATCCTCGAAATAATCCGTCGATCGGGTATCTTCCGGTGTGTACAACTGCTTGACGGTAATGCCGGACGAATTGACAAACTCGGCCTGACGCTCTGGAAATCGCTCCAATGATTCCTTCAGCTTACCGTCCTCCCACTCCGTGACAGCTTGTCCGATCCTGTCTACCGTTTCTTTTTCAAACATAATTCCCTTCCTTTCAAAATCTCTATTCTCTATCTTATTCAGAATATGAGCAACACTGTTTTCTTTTGCCCGGCTATGTAAAAACGAAAGATGATGACGGGCTCCCGATGAATGTGCGCAGCACTGTTTTCTTTCGCACTCGACTTTCAAGACCCGTATTCTTTTTCCGTATCCTTTTGATTTTTTGTATACATCCGCCGCCGCAGGCTCAAATAATTTTCAGCCGACGCCGCAAAACGGCGCGCCCGATCAAAATTAACTTTCCGCATAAAAATTTGGCTCTCAACTTGTTTATTATATCATAAAACCCTGCGCTACCGCACCAAAATTATGCACCGATTGCAGCTTTTCCTGCAACTTTTTTGCTCTCCGCAGCTTTATTTTCTCAAAAAATCTTTTCTTGTATTTTTCTGATAAATCCTTTGCCCGATCCTTTTTGTCCTTGTGGACATTGCGTACATTTTTTCTCCCGCGCGTAAGCTTGTTTTGAAATATGGAAAGCGCCTGTCCGACATTTTTTCGCAAAAAATTCATTCCTAAAAACCGGATCGCCGTATGCTACGCTCAGCTCGTCAACAAACAACGAAAAAAGCTTACTCAAATCACGCATCCGATCCTGCAAGCGGGCATTGCCTCGTCAATAAACAACGCAAAAAAGCCCGCGCTTTTTATCCGAGCGATTAAGAGTCTACTCTA
>JBGZCE010000089.1:0-3030 GCA_041845175.1 Filifactoraceae bacterium | reverse complement strand
GGAGAAATTTCCTTCAAAACGGACAGCGTTTCGCTGCCTGCCGACAAGGTGTTTACGGCAAGCTCGGTGACGATTCCCGAGGAGCTCTCGACGGAGGAGCTGCTCGCTCGTCTACAAAGGCTGAAGGACAAAGATCTCGGATATGTTCTGCGCGCCAAGGGCATCGCTTTGATAAAGGACGGCTATGTGATGATCCAATACGCGCACGGAAAATGCTCGAGCGAGCTGCTTTCGGAGCCTCCGAGGGAGCTTTTTCATAATAAGATGGTGATCATCGGCTGCGATCTGAGCAAGGACATCGAGGACAGGCTGTTTACCGAATAAAGATTATTCCGCAAATTTCCGTATGTTCAGGAATTATTTTATATTGGAGTAGGAGGAAATTTATGCACAAGGATGATTTGATGACCCCGAATGAGCGTATGGCGGCCATATTCGACAAAAAAGAATTCGACCGCTTGCCCATCATGCCGTTTATCGTTTCCGGTGCGGGAAATTTTTCGGGTATGACGCACAAGGAAAAAAGGAGCTGCGCAAAAAATCAGGCGCAGGCACAGATCGATGCGTACAAAAGATTGGGACACGACGCCCTCACGATCGAGTTCGGGCTGCTCGGGATCGGCAGAGCCTGCGGCACCAAACTCAGCGATCCGGAAAACAGTGCGCCGGCGATCGTGGAATGCTGTTTGAAGAATCTCGACCAGGTAAAGACCGCGCTTGATCTCGACCTGATCAGCCGCGAGAAGGATCCGTGGTTCCGACTTTGCTACGAAGCGTTTCAAATCTGTAGGGAGGCGGTCGGTGATGAGGTCCCGACAAGCATCAACCTGCCGGGCGCGATCACGGCGGCGGCAAGCATCTATCCGATCGAAAAGCTGCTGAAGGCGATCCGCCGAACACCGGAGCAGGTCCATGAGCTGCTGAGCTTTTGCACCGAGGCGGCAAAAATCGTTGCCAAGGAATTTATCAGCATCGGCTGCGGCGTATTCATTGCCGATCCGGTCGCCTCGCTGGATCTGATCAACCGCGAAACCTACCGCGAATTCGTGCTGCCGTACACCAAGGATCTGGTTTCCTATATCCACTCGCTGAACGCGGGCGTCGGATACCATATCTGTGGTCAGACGAACAAGATCGTTGCCGATATGCTCGAGTCCGGATGCAACTCGATGAGCCTGGACATCCATGTTCCGGTAAAGGATTATCGGGCGATCTGCGAGGACAAGGCGATGATCATCGGCAATGTGGATGTGCTGAAAACGCTTTTGCACGGCACGAGAGAGGATATCCATGAGGATGTGAAGCGAACCGTCATGGAAGGATACGGTTCAAAAAACGGATTTGTCATCAGCACGAGCTGCGACATTCCGATCAGCGTGACGATGGAGAATATGGACACCTTTATGGAGGCCGGCAGGAAGTACGGAAATTATACCTATTTACAAAGCTTAACGGATGAGATCCGATAGGGTCTCACGATCGGGAGGGATCAACATGACAAGATCAAAAGAGGAGTTATTGAGCAGATTATCGGATTGTGTTTTGGAAATGGAGGACGAGGAGGTCGTCGAGGTCGCAAACGAATATATCGAAAGCGGCTACGAAGCATTCGACGGGATTATGAACGGCTTGGTGGACGGGATGAACAAGGCGAGCGACCTGTTTGACGAGGAGGAGTACTTTGTCACGGATGTTTTGCTTTGCTCGGACGCCATGTATGCCGGACTGGATATTTTGAAGCCGCATCTGCCTGTCAGCGAGGATGCACGACAAAAGCCGAGGGTTGTTATCGGTGTTGTTGAGGGTGATACGCACGATATCGGAAAAAATCTCGTAAAAATCATGCTGGATACGGCGGGCTTCGAGATGTATGATCTCGGCAGAGATGTGCCGCTCGACAGCTTCGTTGACAAGGCGATCGAGATCGATGCCTCGCTGATCTGTATGTCCACGCTGATGACGACGACGATGGGCGGCATGAAGACCGTCATTGACAAGCTGTCCGAAAAAGGACTGCGAGATCGTTTCAAGGTGATGGTCGGCGGAAGCCCGATATCCAAAAAATATACGGACGAGATCGGAGCGGACGGCTATTCCGTCAATGCGGTGGAAGCCGTTAAGGTAGCGAAGCAGCTTGTGAATTTCGGATAGGAGAAAATATGCTGAACGAAAAAGAACGCCTCATCCGCGTCCTCCACAAACAAACCGTGGACAGGCCGCCTTGCATTTGTCCCGGCGGGATGATGAATATGATTACGACCGAGTTGATGCAGGAATGCAATGTGCTTTGGCCCGACGCGCACACCGATGCCGTAAAAATGGCTGAACTCGCCTCTGCTTCATACAAGCTCGGCTGCTTTGAAAATATCGGCGTTCCCTTTTGCATGACAATCGAGGCGGAGGAGCTCGGCTCGCAGGTTACCCTGGGAAATAATATTTTTGAACCCCATGTTATCGGCTACGCCATGGACAGGATTGAGGATCGAAAAAAAATCCGACCCATTGATCCGTCCGCAGGAAGAGCCGCAACCGTCATCGAGGCAATCCGGCTCCTGAAAAAAGAGCACCCGACCGTGCCGATCATCGGAAACCTGTCCGGACCGATCAGCGTGGCCTCCTCCGTCATGGAGCCTGTCGCATTTTACAAAGGAATGCGCAGAAAAAACAAAGAAACGCATGAATATATGGTCTTTATCACCGAACAAATCGCTCGTTTCGCAGAAGCGCAGATAAAAGCAGGCGCCGATGTGATTGCCATATCGGATCCGAGCGGAACCGGAGAGATTTTGGGTCCGAAATTCTTTGATGAATTTGTCGTACAATATCTCAATCAGCTTCTGGATAAAATTCAGGATGAAAAAATTCCGACCATTGTTCATATATGCGGTCAGATGAAAAGCGTATACAAAGAAGTCGCCAAGGTGAAAAGCGATGCGCTGAGCTTTGATTCCATCGTTCCGATCAAGGAAGCCAAAAAACATTTTCCCGGCAGAGTAATCATGGGTAATGTCAGCACATACGCTTTGGAGT
>JBGZCE010000088.1:0-2518 GCA_041845175.1 Filifactoraceae bacterium | reverse complement strand
CGTGCAGGGCAATCAGCCGATCGTCGGCTACAATATGGGCAGCCGGCGATATGATCGGGTGGCGAAGGCGATCGAATGGTCGCTGCTCTATTCGTTTGTGCTCTCGGTGCTGCTGTTTGCGGTCATTCAGCTGTATCCGCAGCTGCTCGTGGGATTTTTTGCGACCGATCCGGAGCTGATCGCGATCGCCTCCGGCGGTATTCGGATCTATCTGCTGATGCTTCCGCTGATCGGGCCGCAGACGATCGCGGCGCAGTATTTTCAGTCGGCGAGCAAGCCGAAGCTATCGAGCTTTCTGCTCCTGCTCCGCTACGGCGTGATCGTCGTACCGCTGATTATACTGCTGGCGCCGCGCCTGGGTGTTTTCGGGATTTATTTGAGCAATGCGGTCTCGGATCTTGTCGCGTCAGCGGTGGCTATTTTTTTCATCACGATCGAGCTGAAGCAGCTCGGCGCGCTGCGGACGCAGGAGAAAATATCGGGAGAGGGTGTATGAAGCCGGATTTTTGGGAACAATATCAGAAGCGGCTTTTTTTGAAGCATGCCGAAAAATTCCGAACGATTTGGGGCGAAAATTGTTTTCAAAGTTCGAAAAAAGCGTTTTCAAAATGCGAAAAAAATTGTAAAATAGAAACGATTGTTGAAGCGGGTCTGTGAAAAGGCGGAGGAAGAAGATGAACTATCATATCGAGATGATCGACATAACGAAGGAATTTCCCGGGATCGTTGCGAACGATAATGTCACGCTCCAGGTGGAGCGCGGCGAGATCCATGCGCTGCTTGGCGAGAACGGAGCGGGAAAGAGCACACTGATGAGTGTGCTGTTCGGGCTGTATCAGCCGGAAAAGGGAATGATCAAAAAGGATGGCGTGCAGGTGCGGATCAACAATCCGAACGACGCCAACCGATTGGGGATCGGCATGGTGCATCAGCATTTCAAGCTGGTCGAAAATTTTACGGTGCTGGAGAACATCGTGCTCGGCGCGGAGACGGTGCGGATGGGTATGCTCAAGATGGACGATGCACGCAAAAAGGTGCTGGAGCTGAGCGAGCGATACAATCTTTCGATCGATCCGGACAAGAAGATCGAGGACATCACGGTCGGTATGCAGCAGCGGGTTGAGATCCTCAAAATGCTTTATCGTGAAAACGAGATCCTGATCTTTGACGAGCCGACGGCGGTACTGACGGCAGCGGAGATTGACGAGCTGATGAATATTATGGTGAGTCTGGCGAAGGAGGGAAAGAGCATTGTGTTCATCACGCACAAGCTCAATGAGATCAAAAAGGTCGCCGATCGCTGCACGGTGCTTCGCAAAGGGAAGTACATCGGAACGGTTAGGGTGGCGGACACCTCGAAGGAGGAGCTTTCGCGGATGATGGTCGGCAGAAGCGTCAGCCTCGAGGTCGAAAAGACCGATGCGGTGCCCAAGGAGGTAATTCTGGAGGTGAAGAATGTTTCGGTACGATCCAAGACGACGGATAAAAAGGTGCTAAATGATGTGAGCTTTACGGTGCGTGAGGGCGAGATTGTCGCGATCGCGGGGATCGAGGGCAACGGACAGTCGGAGCTGGTGTATGCGATCGCCGGACTGACGGATATCCATTCGGGCGAGATTAAGCTCTGCGGCGAAAATTTTGAATCCCGATCCGTTCGCTATCGAAGCACGCACGGTCTGAGCCATATCCCGGAGGATCGTCACAAATACGGACTGGTGCTGGACTATACGCTGGCGGAAAATATGATCCTGCAAACCTATTTTACGCCGCAGTTTCAGAAGAACGGGATCTTAAATAAGGAAAATATGCTCAAATTCTCCGATCGTCTGATCGAGCAATACGATGTACGCAGCGGGCAGGGCTCACAGACGATCGCACGAAGTATGTCGGGCGGCAATCAGCAGAAGGCGATCATCGCACGGGAGATCGACAAGGATCCGAAGCTTTTGATCGCGGTGCAACCGACGAGGGGCCTCGATGTCGGGGCGATCGAATACATCCACAAGCAGTTGGTTCGCGTGCGGGATGAAAACAAGGCGGTGCTGCTCGTTTCACTGGAGATCGACGAGGTGATGAGCGTCAGCGATCGGATTATCGTCATCTATGAGGGCGAGCTGGTCGGCGAATTCGATGCGAAAACCGCGAGCGTGGAGGAATTGGGTCTTTATATGTCAGGATCGAAAAGGAGAGCGATGAATGAAAGCCAAAATTAAAAATATAGTCGATTCGGGAGCGCTCAACAGCTTCCTGTCTTCCTTTACCGCAATCGTGATCGGTCTTTTGTTCGGGTTCATCATTTTGCTGATATCCAATCCGCAGCAGGCGGTCGCAGGCTTCAAAACGATTTTGATGGGCGGCCTGTCGGGTGGAATGAAGGGGATCGGCGATACGCTCTATTTCGCAACGCCGATCATTATGACCGGACTGTCGGTCGGCTTTGCGTTTAAGACCGGACTGTTCAATATCGGCGCGCCGGGACAATTCGTTGTCGGCTCGTATTTTGCGGTCTATACCGGTG
>JBGZCE010000087.1:0-9332 GCA_041845175.1 Filifactoraceae bacterium | reverse complement strand
GGCTTCAGCACCTTCTCCTCGATCTCGTCGATATATCGCTCCGCCTGGTAATTTGGCGCATAGGTCCCCATACCGCCGGTGTTCGGCCCTTTCTCGAATGTGCCGGCGCGTTTGTAATCCTTTGCCGTCGGCAGGATCCTGTAGCTGTGATTGTCCACGAAGCACAGCAGCGAGATCTCGAAGCCGTCGAGAAATTCCTCCACGACCAGATCGCTTGAGCCGAATTTTTTGTGATCATAGACCAGGTTCAAAAATTCGTCCGCCTCCGCTTTTGTCGAGGCGATGAATACCCCCTTGCCCTGACAAAGCCCGTCGACCTTCAGCACCGCCTTGCCGGTCTTCTCGATCAGCTCATAGGCCTCCGAGCTTGCCGAGTTCTTGTTGCTCGTCTTGGTATACGCGGCGGTCGGAATGCCGTATTTGATCATAAATTCCTTGGAAAAGGCTTTGCTGCCCTCCAGCATCGCCGCGCGCCTTGTCGGCCCGAATATTTTCAAGCCCTGCGCTTCAAACCGATCCACGATCCCCAGACACAGCGGATCCTCCGGCCCGACGACGGTGTAGTCGATCGCTTCCTTTTTTGCAAACGCAAGCAGCGCATCGAGATCATTCGCTTTGATATCGACATTTTGCCCCAGTGTGCCCGTGCCGGCATTGCCCGGTGCAAAATACAGCGTTACGCCCGCTCTTTTTGCGATCGAATCGCCGATCGCATGCTCTCTGCATCCGCTCCCGATAATAAGAACTTTCATAAGATCCTCCATTAGTGTTTGAAATGTCTGGTTCCGGTAAATACCATGGCGATGTGCGCCTGATTGCAGGCGTCGATCGAATCCTGATCCCGGATCGCGCCGCCCGGCTGAATGACCGCTGCGATGTTGTGCTTGCTGACAAGCTTGATACAATCGTCAAACGGGAAGAAGGCATCCGACGCCATCACCGCGCCGCTGAAATCCTTGTCGCGATAATTGTTGAGCGCCGTTTCGACTGCCCAAATGCGCGAGGTCTGCCCGCCACCGATCGCAACGGTCGCAAGATCCTTGGCGAATACCACCGCGTTGGAGCGCGTAAATTTTGCCACCTTCATCGCAAAAAGCAGATCCTGCTTCTGTTCCTCCGTCGGACGAACATCGGTGACGACCTCAAAGCCCTCCCGCTGATCGAAGTCCGCCGATTGCAGCAGCATTTTTCCGCTGACATGCTTGAAGAGATATTCCGGCGGATCGACGGCATAATTGATTTTGATGATCCGCAAATTGCTTTTTTTTGAAAAAACCGCCAGCGCTTCGTCGGTAAAATCCTTCGCCGCGACAATCTCGACGAAGATCTCGGAGATCTTTTCCGCCGTTGGTCGATCCACGACACCGTTCGTCGCGATCACACCGCCGAAGATCGATAACGAGTCCGCCTCATACGCACGCTCATACGATCGGAGAGTGTCCTCGCCGAGCGCGACCGCGCAAGGGCTCGCGTGCTTCACCACTGCCGTGACGATTCGATCGGGATCCGTAAAATCGGCGCAGATCTCGACCGCCGTGTTGAGGTCGTTGATATTGTTGTAGCTCAATTCCTTCCCGCCGAGCTGCACCAGATCGGACAGATACGACCGCTCGCCGACCACATTGTATACCGCCGCCCGCTGATGCGGATTTTCGCCGTAGCGCAGCGACTGGACCTTTTTGAGCGGGATGATCCGCTTTTCGAGCGCGCCGAGATAGGCGGTATATTCCTCCCACGAAATATGATCCGCGTACTTCTCGGTGAAATAGCTCGAGATCATCGCATCGTAATATGCCGTCATCGCAAAGGCCTTCATCGCCATCTTCTGACGAAACGGCTCGTCCAGCTCATCTCGACGGATGCGCTCGGCAACCTCCGGATAATCCTGCGGATCGACAACGACCAGCACATCCTTATAATTTTTTGCGGACGATCGGATCATCGAAGGCCCGCCGATGTCGATGTTCTCGACGATCTCATCATGCGATCCGCCTCGGTTGACCGCGCCTTCAAAATCGTACAGATTGACGATCACCACATCGATCGGCAGGATGTCGCCCTCCTTTGCCTGCGCCAGATGGCGTTCGTCGCCGCGCTTGTAGAGCAGCCCGCCATGCACCTTCGGATGAAGCGTTTTGATCCGACCCTCGAACATTTCGGGAAAGCCCGTAAATTCTTCAATGTCGATCGCTTCTCTTGCGTTCTCGCGAATATGCTTCAGCGTTCCGCCGGTTGAAATGATCTGATAGCCCGAGGCTGCCAACGCATCGACCATAAAAATGATATTGCTCTTATCCGTGACACTTATCAACGCTCTTCTCATCGTTCCTCCAAAAGCTTTACCGCATCAACGATCAGCTGATGCTCCAGCACGATTACCTTTTCCTGAATTTCCTCCGGCGAGGCGCAATCGCGAATGTCCACTTCTCTTTGAAGTATCCGTTCGCCGCCGTCCACCACTTTGTCCACAAAATGCACCGTGGCGCCGCTCACCGTTTCGCCCGCCGCAAAAACGGCGCGGTGCACATTCATTCCGTACATCCCCATTCCGCCGAAGCGCGGCAGCAGCGACGGATGGATATTGATCATTCGATTTTTGTATTTCGTAAGTAATTTCGCGCCGATGATCTTCAGATAGCCCGCCAGCACGATCAGGTCGATCGTATGCCGCTCAAGACCGTCGAGGATCTCGTCTTCGTCCGAAAGGCAGACCGCTTCGATGCGATGCTTTTTCGCCCGCTCGAGCGCAAATGCCGACGGATCGCTCGACAGCACCAGGCAGATTTCCGATCGGAGCTCGTTTTTCTCCGACGCGTCGATCAGCGCTTGCAGATTGGAGCCGCCGCCCGATACGAATACCGCGATCCGAAATTTTTTTAGAGGATCCTGCACCCGAATTCCCCTTTCACGATCTCGCCGATCTCGACCGCCTGATCCTTCGTCTCCCGATTGATAAAGTCGAGCAGCGCATCCTTGTGCTTCGCATCGACGATCACGACCATTCCGATCCCCATATTGAAGCTTCGGTACAGCTCTTCCTTTTCGACCAGCTCGAGCGATTCGATGATCTCAAAGATCTCCGCCTTCTGCCAGCTTGCCGGATCGATGAGGCACGAGATGCCGTCCTTGAAAATTCGCGGCACATTTTCGATCAGCCCGCCGCCGGTGATATTGGCGATCCCCTTGATTTCGAATTTTTTCAAGATCGCTTGGATCGTATTGACATACAGTTTGGTCGGCTGAAGAAGCAATTCGCCGATCGTTCGCTCGGAGCGGAATCGATCCTCCGGCTTCAGGCCCAGATGCTCAAAAAAGATCTTGCGCGCCAGCGAATAGCCGTTGGAATGCAGTCCGCTTGAGATTAGCCCGATCACCGCATCGCCTTCGCCGATCCCGCTCCCGTCGATGATCGCCTTGCGGTCGACGATGCCCACCGAAAATCCGCCAAGATCATAATCCTCCGGCCGGTACAGCCCCGGCATCTCCGCCGTTTCGCCGCCGATCAGCGCGCAGCCCGTCTCACGACAGGCGTCGGCAATCGATCCGACGATCTCGGCGATCTTTTCCGCCCGGATTCTGCCGGTCGCGATATAATCCAAAAAGAATAGCGGCTTTGCGCCCATACAGATCAGATCGTTCACGCACATCGCCACGAGATCGGTCCCGATCGTATCGTGCTTGTCCATCGTCTGCGCGATCAAAAGCTTCGTTCCCACGCCGTCCGTCGACGAGACCAGGATCGGATCCTCCATATCCATATATTCCTTGATGGAAAAGCCGCCGGCAAACAAACCCAGATCGCCGACCACACCCTTCGTATAGGTGCTCTTCACCTTCTCCTTGATATACTCGACAGACTTGTTGCCCTCCGAGATATCCACTCCTGCATCCTTATAGGTCAGTTTCATTTTTCCTCCTTATATCAAACACGGATCGACCGGATAGTCCCCGTTAAAGCATGCCAGACATAAATTGCCGCCGCCGATTCTCGCCGCCTGCTCCAATCCCTCGATCGAAATAAATTCGAGCGAGTCCGCGCCGATCATCTCACAAATCTCATCCTTCGTCATCTGCGATGCGATCAGATTTTTTCGGCTCGCCGTGTCGATCCCGTAGTAGCACGGGAACACGACCGGCGGCGAAGTGATCCGCATGTGCACCTCCACCGCGCCGGCATCGCGCAGATTTTTGATGAGATTTTTTGAGGTCGTGCCGCGCACGATCGAGTCGTCGATCAGCACGATCCGTTTGTCCCGAACCACATGACCGAGCGGATTGAGCTTCAGCTTGACCGCCATCTCCCGCTCCTCCTGCGTCGGCTTGATAAAGGTCCTGCCCATATATCGGTTTTTGACCAAGCCCTCGCCGAGCTTGATGCCCGATTCCTGCGAGTAGCCGATCGCCGAGGCGTAACCGCTGTCCGGCACCGGAATGACCAGATCGACATCGCACGGCGCTTCTCTTTGAAGGATCTTGCCGCAGCGTCTGCGAAACATATAGGAATTGATATCGTCCAGCGTCGCGTCATTTCTGGCAAAATACACATGCTCGAAGATACAGTGACTTTTTCTCGCTTCGCGCTCAAAGCGATACGACATTTCCGAATCATTGTCCACGACGATCACCTCGCCCGGCTCAATGTCCCGAACGAAGGTGCCGCCGACGATCTCGATCGCCGCATTCTCCGACGCGAAAATCGTCCCCGTCGCCGTCTTGCCCATCACGAGCGGACGGATGCCGTTGGGATCGCGCACCGCGATCAGCTTGTCCTTGAGCAGGAGCACAAGCGAATATGCGCCCTCGATCCGCCGCATCGTTTCAAAGATCGCCTCGACGATGTCGCCCTTGTAGTAACGACTGATCAGATACAAAATGACCTCCGTGTCGATGTCGGTCTGAAACATCATCCCCTCTTCTTCCAAACGCGAGCGCAAAATTTTGTAATTGATCAGGCTTCCGTTGTTCGCGATCGCCATCTTCTGACCGCGCATCGAGCCGAGCAGCGGCTGCGTGTTGTAGTCGAAGGTGCCACCGGAGGTGGAATATTGCACATGGCCGATTCCCAGATTCCCGTTGATCTTCTCAAGCTCGTTCTGCTTGAACACATCGATCACCAAGCCCATCCCCATGATCCGATTGATCTCTTCGCCGTCCGAATAGGCGATCCCGCAGCTCTCCTGTCCTCTGTGCTGCAAGCAATTCAAACCGTAAAACATTTTTTTACTGATATTCTCCGATGAAAATATCCCCAGTATTCCGCACATAATTACCTCTTCTTATGATTTTGTATGGATTTTTTTGCAAGCCTTCCTTTATTTTGCGATCTCGCGGAGCAGCTCCCGCTCATCCGCCAGCACCTTGTCGAGCATCGCCGTTTTGTAGTCGACGAGCTTTTGTGCAAGCGCGGCGTCCTTGAGCGCGAGCATCTGCACGGCGAGCAGGCCCGCATTCTTTCCGCCGTCGATCGCGACGGTCGCGACCGGCACGCCCGGCGGCATCTGCACGATCGACAGCAGCGCGTCCATTCCCTCGAGCGCTGAGGATTTGATCGGAATGCCGATGACCGGCTTGGTCGTATTGGCCGCGACCACGCCCGGCAAATGTGCCGCCTTGCCCGCGCCGGCAATGTACACATCGATTCGTCGATCATTCTGCTCGATATATTCCTCCAGCACCCTGCCCGCGCGATGCGCCGACAGCGCGCGCAGCTCATACTCGATGCCGAACTCTTCCAAAATCACACAAGCCTCTTTTATTTTGGGATAATCCGAGGTGGACCCGATCAAGATTGAAACCATTCTAACTTTTCTCCCTTTTCTTCTCCGCATAATTCGATTAATTCCGAACTATATGTTTTGAAATTTATTTTATATCCCTATAATATCATCGCAAAAGTTCTTTTTCAAGGCTAAAAAATTCGTTTTCAAAAATTCATTCCCGTCTTGCTCCCTACGAGTCATACTGCCGACGGAAAAAATATTTGCATTTCCGACAACCTTTTCGCGTTACCTTTTTTTCTTGCCGCTTGCTTCCGGGAAATTTAATTGCGCCATTGCATAACATTGGTCTATAAAATTTGTTTTTGATATGATACAATAACTAAGGTCACAAAAAACAACTTCGCTTTTAAGATATCAAAGTCCGACAAAGCGAAAGCGAAATTACGATTGCACAGGAGGAATGTACTATGGGCTGGTTTGGAAAGAAAAAGGAATGGGATACTCAGAAATCCGATGCCAACAAAGGCAGATTAAGAGAATTATTTAATGGCGTTGTGGAGGACGGCGACTCCTACAGCATTGTTTACGGCTACGGTTTGAATATAAAAACCAGCAGCTATATTTTGGCGCGTAAAACTACATATACCTATACGAGCTTAATTATAGGGTATCGTGAATCCGATATGAGTATAGCGCTGCTGCAAACAACACCGGAGCTTGAGGGCTGCAGTGAAGCTGAATTTTTCAGAAAGGATGCTATCAAAAAAGCAAAGGTTTCCACGGGAATGTATACGATTTATCATCAGGGCGGCTTAATGGCAGGCTATACACAATTTGCAACCTTAGCGGAAAATGATGAAAAATTTCTTGCCTATGTATATCAACCGGAGGAATACGAAAGATTCGACACATTCTTTAAGAATTTTTCGGGAAAGTAGGCCGATGATATGAACCGGATAGCATATCTTCTGATTTTTTCTGCTGTTTGTATCGTATGGTTTGTTATTACACGAATCTGGGTGGGCGCAATCGATTCGATCATTTCCGTCTTCAAGAAATTGTTTCGGATCGACCGAAACGACAACACAAGGAACTGGCATACTCTGGAAGATATCAGAAACAAAGGCAAAGAGGAGTAAGCAAGCAAATACAATCAAGCTTATGAGCCTTCGAGAAGCGATAAATCAGAAGGCTCCTTCGGCAAGTCGCTTTTGAGTAAGACGCAGCCACCCGCCAACGGGTGGCTGTCATTTTACGGACATCTCCTCCGCAGCCGGGTCAAACATGTGCACGACTGTCGTCTGCATGTTTTCCGGTTTTACTTTTTCTTGCTCAAATGTATAATATTTTTGGAACCGCGTGTCTATCGTGTGGTTTTCTTCATACAAAAAACCGACCCTTCTTGAAGGATCGGCTCAAAATTTGCAGATTCATTTTTTGATCGCCGCGCCACGCTCGCAGACGATGTGCCGCTCGGCTCGCGACCGATTTTCGTTTGGTCGTTGTATCGTCGCTGCTCACAGGCAAACGGATAGCCGCCCGCAAACGATGTGCCGCGCCAAAGATCACAGTGCGGTAAGCGACGCGCTCGCGCAAAGAGCAGCGGCAAGTTCTCCACTTCGGATGTAAGAACAGCGACACGCACCCTGCTTCTCCTGCCGTTCCGTCTGATCGACGGCAAATATACCTCCGACACAAATCATAAAGCCTATCTTCTTTTACAGTGCGACGCGCTCATAGCGACGCCCCGCATAAGGAAGCAGTCTGTCCGTAATGTCCCGGGTCTTTACCTTCATATAGCCCGTAGTCGTTCCGTCGCTGCAGCCGTACCGCTCGTCCGCCAAAACCTCCTCGTCAAATACGATTCGCACCTCGCGCGCCGACTCCAGCAGTGAGCTGAATATCGTTGCGGCGCCGATCTTTGTCCCGAGCATCGGCTCCATTTGCTCGACCGGAGCGAAGGATACGCGCGAAATGCCCATCGCCGTGCTGAAATCCTTCGACGAAAATGCCTTGCCGCCCGCCGTCACAAAAAGATAAAAATCCGTTTGTTGACGATTGCACAAAAACAGCGTCTTGACCATTTTCATATCGAGGCGCTCGTTGATCGCGATGCAGTCCTCCATCGTGACCACCTCGTCCGTGTCGACCCGCTCAAACGAAATGCCCAGCTTCGCCAACACTTCATAGACTTTTTGCTGCAAAGGGGTTTTGAACATCTCGGGGGCTTCGGTTTTGACCTCGCTCACATGGATCATACATTCCCTTCCTTCTCAAAAGCATTATCGGAAGAAATTTCCGACAAACAGCCCGAAATAATTCCCGATAACATAGCCCAGGATCCCGACCATCATAGTCGGCCCGACCAGCTCGAACCAGCCCTTGGAGATCGCCATCGCCGCCGCCGTTGTCGGCCCGCCGATATTGGCATTGGATGCCAGAATGATTTCTTCCAGATTGAATTTGAAGACCTTGCCCGCCACAAAGGTGACCAGCATGTTCACGACTACCATGATCGCGCAGAACAAAAGCAGCAGCGGCGATTTGGTAATGATCACGACGATGGATGCCGGCACACCGATCACCACAAAGAAGATATAAATCAAAAAGGTCCCGATCTCCTGTGCACCGCGGATCTCGCCCAAAAAATCCGGCAGCGCCGTCGCCAAAATCATTGTAATGGTCGTGATAAAAAGATACTTGTTTCCGAAGAGCACCAGCACACTGCCCAAGCCGCCGCCCAAATTCGCGCCGAAGTCCTGAACGAGGTTTGACAACACCTGCGACACCGTCACGATCGCGATCGAGGTCGCAAACGAAAAGGCGATGTCCTTGAGTGAGACCTCCTTTCGCTCCCAATAAGCGGCAGCTGTCGTTTTCCCGTCCTTGACATCCGTTTTTTCCACCTCATCCATATACGGATGCGTGAAATGCTTTCGGAAAAATCCGATCGACGGGATCGCGATCAGCACGAAGAAATAGAGTGCCATCAGCAGATTGTCCGCAACGACCGAAGCCGACACCAGCTCCCCGCTGACCTCGAACGCCTCCGACATCGCGACAAAGTTTACGCTGCCGCCGATGTACGAGCCGGTCATCATCGCCGCCACCTGATACAAATTATCGATCGAATGATTTAATGCATAAAAACCGAAAAACGCGCCCAGCACCGTGCCCAACGAGCTGATCAGAAAAATGATCAGCATCCTGCCGCTCTCGCGCCAAATTTTTCGAAGATTGCTCTTGAACAACAGCATCGGGATCGCCAGCGGCACCACATAGGTCCACACCGAATCATACGCCGGCGCATCCGTCGGAATGATCCGCAGATTCGACAAGATCATCGCTCCGACAAGCGCGATGATCGCGCCGCTGATCTTCGCCGCCCACTCATACTTTTGTTCCAAATGGATGGTGATCGCCGCCCAGCCTGCCATAATCGTCCATAGCGCCCACATATTATCCGCGCTGATCAAAGTTTTTGCTTCCATAATGTCCTTCTCCTAAAAATTAATGTCTTGTTCCGTTTACTTAAAGCCCTTTTCGGAGCTTTCCCTTCACCATATTACCGCAAATTTATTTTTCGTTCAAGCAATTTCCGCACGAGCGGCG
>JBGZCE010000086.1:0-13753 GCA_041845175.1 Filifactoraceae bacterium | reverse complement strand
GTCCGAATCAAGTAGTATCGGAGTATTTCTCAAAAGTGTAACATATGTCTTGACAGCTAAGAATATATTTCGGTCTAAATGAAAATTGGATATTGAATATTTTCGGATTCTGATATATAATTGTAGAAAATTTTAGACAGAGCGTTGAAGAAGAGGTCGGCAGGCTATACCTAAAGAGAGAGGGATACAAGGCTGGGAGATTCCTCGGTTAATATGTCGATGTAGCTTCGGAGCCGTTGCGTGAAACAAAGTAGCGTAACCGTAGTCCGGCGTTAACGGAAAAAGTGCCGATTATTTCGGAATTAAGGTGGTACCGCGAATCCCTCGTCCTTTGGATGGGGGATTTGTGTTTTTTTAACAGGAGGAGATATGTCGAAACTATCAACAACTTATGATCCGAAGGAGTTTGAGGGTCGAATCTATAAAATGTGGGAGGAGGAAGGCTTTTTCAAGGCAAAGCCGGACGCGTCCAAGGAGCCGTTCTGCATCATGCTTCCGCCGCCCAATATTACCGGACAGCTTCACATGGGGCATGCGTTGGATCATACCCTGCAGGATATATTGATCCGTTTCAAACGGATGCAGGGCTATAATGTTTTGTGGCAGCCTGGAACGGATCATGCGTCCATCGCGACGGAGGTCAAGGTCGTTGAGCGCGTAAAGGAGCTGGAAGGATTGTCCAAACAGGAGCTCGGACGCGAAGAATTTTTGAAGAGAGCATGGGCATGGAAAGAGGAATTCGGTGGACGGATCGTCGATCAGATGAAAAAGCTCGGGGATTCCTGCGACTGGGAGAAAGAACGCTTTACGATGGATGAGGGGTTGAATCGCGCCGTCACCGAATTTTTCGTAAGGCTTTATGAAGAAGGCTATATCTATCGCGGAAATCGGATCATCAATTGGTGTCCGGATTGCAAGACCTCGCTCTCCGATGCGGAGGTCGATCATGCCGAGACGGGCGGAAAGTTTTACCATTTTTATTACATCATCAAGGAAACCGGACAAAAGCTCGAGGTAGCGACCACAAGACCCGAAACGATTCTGGGAGACACGGCGGTGGCGGTCAATCCGACCGATGAGCGTTATCGGGCGCTTGTCGGAATGACGGTGACCGTTCCGTATGTCGATCGCGAGATCCCGATCATCGCCGACGACTATGTGGATAAGGAATTCGGCACGGGCGTCGTGAAAATCACGCCGGCGCACGACCCGAACGACTTCGAGGTGGGCGAGCGGCATATGCTGCCTCGCGTGAAGATCATGGACGACGAGGCCGTTATGAATGAAAATGCCGGAAGGTATGCCGGTATGACACGCTTTGAAGCGCGAAAGGCGATCGTCGCGGATCTGGAGGCGGACGGATTGATCGCGAAGATAAAGGATCACACGCACAATGTAGGGCATTGTTACCGATGCGACACGATCGTCGAGCCGATGCTGTCGAAGCAGTGGTTCGTAAAAATGGAGGATTTGGCGAAGCCTGCGATCGAAGCGCTTGAGAACAAAGATCTGGAGCTGGTCCCGGATCGCTTCGACAAGATATATTACAACTGGCTTCATAATATTCGGGATTGGAATATTTCGAGACAGCTTTGGTGGGGACATCGCATCCCGGCGTATTATTGTCAGGATTGTGATGAGATCGTGGTTTCAAAAACACAGCCGAGCAGCTGTCCGAAATGCCGATCGAGCCGCTTCGTTCAAGACGAGGATGTACTGGATACATGGTTCTCGTCCGCGCTGTGGCCGTTCAGCACGCTCGGGTGGCCGGACAGCACTGCGCTGCTGAGATATTATTATCCGACCTCCGTACTGGTAACGGGCTATGATATTATTTTCTTCTGGGTAATCCGTATGGTTTTTTCGGCGTTGTTCTGTATGAATGAAGTTCCGTTTAAGCATGTTCTCATTCACGGCTTGGTGCGCGATTCGCAGGGACGAAAAATGAGCAAGTCGCTCGGAAACGGAATCGATCCGCTTGAGATTATCGACCAATACGGTGCCGACGCGCTCCGATTCACCCTGGCGACCGGCAATTCACCGGGAAATGATATGCGATTCTATATGGAGCGGGTCGAGTCAGCCAGAAATTTTGCGAACAAGGTGTGGAATGCGTCGCGATTTATTTTGATGAATACGGAAAATCATCCGGCGGAAACGGATACGCTCGATCGAGAGAATTTTGAGCTGTGCGATCGCTGGATTCTTTCGAGATTGAATACCGTGGCGAAGGAAGTAACGCACAATCTCGAGAAATTCGAGATCGGTGTTGCCGCGGACAAGATATATGAATTCGCGTGGTCCGAATTTTGCGATTGGTATATCGAGCTGATCAAGCCGAGATTGCACGGAGAGGATGTGCGGGCGAAGCGGACGGCGCTTGGTACGGCGAAGTATGTGCTCGAAGGGATCCTCAAGCTGCTGCATCCGTTCATGCCTTTTATCACGGAAGAGATCTACTCCAAATTGACCGACGGAAAAAGGATCATCACAGCGGATTGGCCGGCGGAAAATCCGGAGCTTGCGGACGACCGATCGGTCGAGGAGATGCAAAGAATCATGGAGATGGTTCGCGAGATCCGAAATGCAAGAGCCGAAATGAATGTGCCGCCGTCCAGAAAGGCGAAGGTGATTTTTGAGGCGGAGGAAAGCAGGCTTTCGTCCCTGGCGTCGGCAAGCGGCTATTTCAAAACCTTGGCGGGGGCGTCCGAGATCGAGCGGGCCTCGGAGACCTCGGAGCTGAAGGATGCCGTCAGCATCGTCGTGGAGGGCGTCAAGATCTATCTGCCGCTGTCGGAGCTGATCGATTTTGACAAAGAGCTCGAGCGTTTGAGCAAGGACAAGAGCCGGTTCGAATCGGAAATCAAACGGGCGCAAGGCAAGCTGGCGAATCCGGGCTTTACGGCGAAGGCGCCGCCGGAGCTGATTAAGGAAGAGCAGACCAAAATAGACAAATACAAAGAAATGCTGGAAGCGGTCGAACAGCGGATCGCTCAGCTGAAACGATAGGAGGAAGCTATGCCGGTAGTACAGGTTGAAATGATGGCGGGAAGAACCGTCGAGCAAAAAAGAGAAATGGTAAAGAAGGTGACGCAGGCATTGGTCGAGTCGGTCGGTTGTCCGAGCGAAGCCGTGACGATCATCATTCGTGAAATGGAAAAAGAAAATTACGCGCATGGCGGCGAATTGGTTTACTATAATTAAGTAAAGGAGAAGAGCATTGAGAGAGAAATTGCTGAAATTAAGAGAGCAGGCGCTGGAACAGCTGGAACAGGCGACCGATCTTTCGGAAATTGAGAATGCAAGGATACGATTTCTTGGAAAGAAGAACGAGCTTGCCAACATGCTGAAGGAGATCGGGAGCCTGCCGTCGGATATTCGTCCGGAGATGGGGATGGTTGCCAACAGGATCCGCGCGGAGATCGAAGAAAAAATCGAAGAGGTCAAGAGCAGCCTGAAAGAAAAGGTGCTCGAGAGCAGATTGCTGATCGAGGATACCGATGTGACGATCCCGAGCAAGACTCGTGTTGTCGGCAAGCGGCATCCGATCAGTCTTGCCATGAGCGAAATTGAAGAAATTTTTATGACGATGGGCTTTTCGATCGAGGAAGGCCCGGAGGTCGACACGGTCGAAAACACCTTTGACAAGCTGAATTCGCCGAAATATCATCCGTCGAGAGAAATGAGCGACACCTTCTATTTTTCAAAGGATGTCGTGCTCCGAACACATACATCCACTGTTCAGATCCGGACGATGGAAAAGCAGAAGCCGCCGATCCGAATGGTCTCGCTCGGCCGATGCTTCCGATACGATACGCCGGACGCAACGCATTCGCCGATGTTTCATCAGGTGGAGGGGCTTGTGGTGGACAAAAATATCAACTTCGCGAATTTGAAGCATACTCTGGAAACTTTTGTAAAGCTGATGTTCGGTGAAGATACGAGAGCAAAATTCCGACCGCACAATTTTCCTTTTAGGGAACCGAGTGCGGAGGTGGACATCAGCTGCTTCAAATGCAAAGGCGCCGGCTGCTCGATCTGCAAGCAGGAGGGCTGGATCGAGATTTTGGGTGCCGGAATGGTTCATCCGAATGTGCTCAGAAATTGCGGGATCGATCCGCAGGAGTATTCGGGCTTCGCGTTCGGGATGGGGATCGATCGGATCGCGATGCTGAAATACGGTGTGGACGATATTCGCCTGTTCTATGAAAATGATTTAAGATTTTTGAAGCAATTCTAATGGAGGTGGACTTTGAAGGTATCATTAAACTGGTTGAAGGATTATGTAGACATTCATGTAGAGCCGAAGGAATATGCTGACAAAATGACGATGTCCGGAACGAAGGTCGAAACGATCGAATATAGGGGACACGATATCAAGAATGTCGTAATCGGCAAAATTACGGAAATATTACCGCATCCGGATGCGGAAAGGCTGATCATCACAAAGGTCGATATCGGAAAAGAGGAGTCGATCCAAATCGTGACCGGTGCAAGCAATCTTCGCGTCGGCGACATCATTCCGGTGGCGGTCGAGGGGGCAGTCCTGCCGGGCGGCGTAAAGATCAAAAAGGGAAAGCTCCGCGGAGTCGAGTCCTTCGGGATGCTGTGCTCGTCGGAGGAGCTCGGGATCGACTACAAATTCGTGGAGGAGCGCTCAAAGAACGGGATCTATATTTTGGGTGAGCAATTCACGGTCGGCGAGGACGCCGTGGAGGCGATGGGACTGAACGATGTGATCGTTGAATTCGAGTTGACCGCAAACAGACCGGATTGCCGCTCGCTGATCGGTATTGCAAAAGAAACGGCGGCGACCTTGGGCACGGATTTCCGCTTGCCGAGCGAAAAAACGGAAAACGCGTCGGACGAAAAGATGAGCGCGTCGGTGGAAATAAAGGATTTTGATCTTTGTCCGCGATTCGTGCTGCGCGAGATCAAAAATGTAAAGGTCGCGCCGTCGCCGTTCTGGCTGCAGCAGCGTCTGATCAGCTACGGCATCCGTCCGATCAACAACATTGTCGATATTACAAATTATGTGATGATCGAATACGGACAGCCGATGCATGCCTATGATTTCAACAAGATGAGATCACACAATATCGTCGTTCGCAGAGCGCACGACAAAGAGAAGATGATGACCCTGGACGGCAAGGAGTATGAGCTTGACGGCGAGACGCTGGTAATCGCCGACGAAAAAAATGCGATCGGGATCGCCGGGATCATGGGCGGATTCGATTCGCAGATCGACGAGCACACGACGCATATTTTGCTCGAAGCGGCATCCTTCGATGCGGACAGCGTTCGACTTTCGTCGCGCCGCATAGGGCTTCGCACGGATGCGTCCTCGAATTTTGAAAAGGGGATCGACATATTGAGACCGGTTGCGGCATCCAAACGAGCATGCCGTCTGATCGAACAGCTTGGTGCAGGAGAGGTCGTTGCGGACATCGTCGATGTGCATAAGGAAGAGTTCAAGAATACGGTCATTTCCTCAAGCTACAGCGAAATCAGAAGAATGCTGGGCGAAGACATACCGGATCACGAGATCAAACGCATTTTGGAAAAGCTGCTGTTCGAGGTGAAAGAAAACGGAGATGCCTTTGAGCTGATCGTTCCGGCGGAACGAATGGATATGAGCATCCGGGAGGATATTGCGGAGGAAGTCGCTCGAATTTACGGATACGACAATATCGCATCCAAGCCGATCTACGCTTCGATGACGCAGGCGAAAAAATCCTTCGCCCGCCATTTCGAGGATCGCGTAAAGCTGTTGGCAAGAGAAAACGGGCTTACGGAGATCGCGACCTATTCGTTCATCAGTCCGAAATTTATCGAAAGAAGTCGAATACAGGGCGAAAAATATCATAAATTGCTTCGCCTGCTAAATCCGCTCGGCGAAGAAACCTCCGTCATGAGGACGACGCTGGTTCCGCAGATGCTCGAAACGGCAAAAACGAATCTGTCCTACAAGAACAAGGAGTTCTATGCGTTTGAGTGCGGAAACACCTTCTTCGACACCGGGGAAAAATTGCCGGTCGAAGAAAGATCCTTTGTTGCCGGAATGTACGGCGAGCAGGAGGATTTTTATACGGCAAAGGGAAGACTGGAAGGGATTTTGAACGGGCTGGGCGTCTCGGGCGCGGCTTATGTGAAGCAGACGGGCAACACGATGTACCATAACGGCAGATGTGCGGATGTCTACTATCGCGACACACATATCGCGACCGTCGGCGAGATCCATCCGCTGGTACTCGAGGACTTCGGCATCAAAAAGAGAGTATATGTATTTGAATTGTTCATCGCTCCGCTCGGAAGCGTTTCGAGCGATCGGATCATCTACGACCCGATCCCGAGATTCCCGGCGATTGAAAAGGACATCGCTTTGGTGGTGGATCAGGGCAAAGCCGTAGGCGAGCTGGAGAAAATCATTCGTCAGAACGGGAAGAAGATCCTGGAGCAGGTGGAGATGTTCGATATTTTTGAAGGAGAACAGCTCGGCGTCAACAAGAAATCGGTCGCCTTTGCGCTGGTATTCCGAGCGAAGGATCGCACACTGACCGACGAAGAAGTCAATGAGGTGCTGGATAAAATATTGCAGAAGCTGAAGGAAGAAGCGAACGCCGTTCTGCGATAACCGTGCGGAGTTCATCGGCGAGGCAAAGAATAACAGTCCGCTGTGATAACAGAGCGCAGGCATCGTGCAAAAGGAAGGGGCGAACGCCGTTCTGCGATAACGGATGGAGCGTCCGATAAGAGAAACTCGACCGCGGCCACAAAAAAACGAATGATGAATTGTGACAACGAAGAAACGGCGGTTTGCCATATCGCGCTGTTCCGATCGAGCGGGAAGAGATCTTTGTCATAGCAAAAAAAGGAGTGCATAACTCATCGTAGGTTGTGCGCTCCTTTCTTGTGTACAGACAAAACACAGCGACGGAACGAAAAAATTTCATCCTGCAAAGCACTATGTGTTTTTTCGACTTGATTTTTCACGCGATGTTCCGATTTTATAATCGCAACATATTGTAATATTTTTTGCTTGTGGTACAATATAATGGATCGGAGTTCGTATGAAAAATAAAGTTTCGCTTGTTGTCAATCAGGCGCAGCATATTCGGATGAACAAGCAAATGAAAGAGTCCCTGGATGTGCTGCAGATGAATATACAGGATATCAACCGGCTGATCGAAACGGAGCTTGAAGAAAATCCGGTTTTGGAATCGGAGCCGGATGAGGTCGATTGGCTGCGATACAGTCAAAGCGTTCAAGGAGTTTCCCCGGGAACGCCGAATGAGCCTGCGGGGAGCGAGGCGTCGGAGGAGCTGTTCGCATTTCCCGAGCGGATTACGCTGACGGATCATTTGGAAAAAGAAGTTGCACAGCTGCCTTTAGACAGAAAAGAAAAAAGGATCGCTGATTACATTATCGAGCGGATCGATCAGAACGGATACTTTTTGACGGATATGACAGCCGCGGCTCATGATCTGGGGATCGATGAGGAGGCGCTGCTGTCCGTTTTGAAAAAGGTGCAGGAGATCGAGCCGGCAGGAATCGCGGCGCGTGATTTGGAGGAATGTCTCATGCTGCAGGTCGATCCGTCCGAGCCTTTGTATCGGGAGATGACCGAAATCATCAAAAACGATTTGGAGTGGATCGCGGACAAAAAATATTCGGCGATCCGAAAAAAATATGCCCTCTCTTTGGGCGATGTGCAAGCGATCGCAGAAAAGATCCGACTTTTGAACCCGCGGCCGGGAAATCATTTTTCCGATTTTTCGCCGCACTATATTATTCCGGATGTGATTATGGAAATGAGTGGCGAAGGCTTCGAGCTGACGGTCAATATGAAGTATCACCGATTGTATATCTCGGAGTTTTACAAAAAGCTGCTGGGCGAGTCCACAGACGATGAGGTGCAGCGCTATATCAAAGAAAAGCTGGAGAAGGCGCTGATGCTGATCCGCAATATCGAAAAAAGAAAACGGACGGTGCATATCGTTTCGGAGGAGATTGTAAAATATCAAGTGGCTTTTTTTACACAAAAGAAAGCTGCGCTGCGTCCGATGAAATTGAAGGATATCGCTCAGAAGACCGGCTTTCACCTGTCGACAATCTCGCGAGCCGTGAGAGGAAAATATATTTTGACGCCGCGAGGGATCTTCGAGCTGAAGGATCTTTTTTCGGCGGCGCTCAGAATGGTGGGCGGCAAGGAAATCTCGGAGAAGGAAATCAAAGGGAGGATTCACGGCATCATCAAAGCGGAGGACAAAGCCAAGCCGCTGAGCGATCAAAAAATCTGCGATGTGCTCAATTCAGACGGGATCGAAATTGCGCGCAGGACCGTTGCAAAATATCGGACCGTGTTGGGATATTCGACAGCGTCTGCAAGAAAAAGCAAAAAATAAAAAAATACGGTTGTAAAAACTTTTATTATGAGTTATTATATCGGTGGGACGATTAATGTCTTCCGGGACCCAAAAGCTCCCAAACGATATGGTAACTTTTTTGTTAGGAGGAAGCATGCGAAGCCTGATCGATATTCAAAGAAAAATTGTGCCGGAGGCGCTCATGCTTTTGGAGAAAAGATATGCAATCCTGAAGGAGATATGTCTCTCCAAGTCAATCGGACGAAGACTTTTGGCGCAGCGGATGGATCTGTCGGAGCGGATTATTCGCAGCGAGGTCGATTTTCTCAAGGAGGAGGGATTGGTTGAGATCAATCCTTCGGGCATGGAGATTACGGCGGCGGGACTTGAGATTCTCGATTTGTTGGGAGATCATATTTCAGAGATCCGCGGCTTGTCCGAGATCGAAAATCGCTTGAGAGTCGCGCTGGGGATCAAGGACATCGTGATTGTTCCGACATCGACGGATTCCAATCCGAACGCGCTGAAGGAGCTCGGCAGGGCGGCTTCCCGTTATTTTTTGAAATTGGTCAAGCCCGATTCGATCGTCGGGATCACGGGCGGCTATACGATGTATGAATTTTCGGAGCAGATGCCGAGGAAAGATTACTCCGATATGATGATTGTTCCGGCTCGAGGCGGACTCGGCGAGGTTCTGGAGATCCAATCCAATACGATCGTCGCTCATTTGGCATCGCGATTGAATGCAAACTACAAGCTTTTACAAATTCCGGACAGCATCAACAAGGATATTATGGAGCGCATCTACAATGATCCGCAAATCAAATCGGTGTATCATTTCATCGAACGGATCGACTGCCTGGTTTTCGGCATAGGGAACGCGCATGATATGTCGCTCAGAAGAAATATTAAGCAGGAGCAGTGGGATGTGATCAAACGGGCAGGCGCTGTTGCGGAATCGTTCGGACACTATTTCAATATTGACGGAGAGATCGTGTTTGAAACGGGAACGGTGGGTATCAGGCCGGATCAATACAAAAGAATGAATCGGATCATCGGGGTTGCCGGAGGCGAAGGAAAGGCGGATGCGATCTTAGCCATTTCAAAGATCAACAAAAACCTTGTCCTCATTACCGATGAGAGTGCGGCATTCAGCATATTGAACAGGCTTCAATAATTATAAAACTTTAGGAGGATTTATGGTAAAGGTAGCGATTAACGGATTCGGAAGGATCGGAAGATTGGCACTCAGAAGAATGATCGAACAAACGGATGCTTTCGAGGTGGTAGCGGTGAGCGATCTTCTTGCAGGAAACGGCAAGGAAGGAAAAGCGATGCTGGCTCATTTGTTCAAATACGATTCGGCGCAAGGAAGATTCAACGGAACGATCGAGGTGGTAGAGGAAGGCTTTGTTGTAAACGGACGAACCGTCAAGGTATTTAGCGAAGCCAATCCGGCAAACCTTCCTTGGGGAGAGCTCGGGATC
This sequence comes from Filifactoraceae bacterium, assembly GCA_041845175.1. Lineage (GTDB taxonomy): Bacteria > Bacillota > Clostridia > Peptostreptococcales > Filifactoraceae > JAUNKE01. Next base: position 3,900 of record JBGZCE010000086.1, on the reverse strand, counting down.
GATGTGGTTCTTGAATGTACCGGCGTATTCACGGACAAAGAAAAAGCGAGTGCGCATATTGCGGCAGGAGCAAAGAAGGTATTGATCTCCGCACCGGCGACCGGCGATCTGAAAACGATCGTGTACAATGTGAACCACGAAACGCTGGACGGCTCCGAGACGGTGATCTCCGGCGCATCCTGTACGACAAACTGTTTGGCACCGATGGCAAAGGTTCTCAATGACAAATTCGGAATCGTAAGCGGCTTTATGACAACGATCCATGCGTATACAAACGATCAAAACACATTGGACGCGCCGCACAGAAACGGCGATCCGCGCAGAGCGAGAGCGGCAGCCCAAAATATCGTGCCGAATTCCACCGGAGCGGCAAAGGCGATCGGATTGGTCATTCCGGAGCTGAAAGGAAAACTGGATGGATCGGCGCAACGAGTTCCCGTCATTACCGGTTCCATCACCGAGCTTGTTGTGAAGCTGGACAAAAAAGTGACTGCCGATGAAGTCAATGCGGCCATGAAGGCAGCATCGAACGAATCCTTCGGATATACCGAAGAACCACTGGTTTCGTCCGACATCATCGGAATCACCGAAGGCTCACTGTTTGACGCGACTCTTACAAAAGTGATCGAATCCGGCGGCGAGCAGCTGGTAAAGGTAGCGGCTTGGTACGACAACGAGATGTCCTATACCAATCAGCTGATTCGAACGCTCGGATATGTAGCGAAATTTTAATAACTGAGAATTTAAGCTCATGCAGTTGCATGGGCTTAAGCCTTTTTAGATTCTTGGAGGGAATATGTCATATAACAAAAAATCCGTGAAGGACATTGATGTCAAAGGGAAAAAAACGCTTGTCCGCGTAGACTTCAATGTTCCGATCGCAAACGGAAAGATCACCGACCTGAGCAGAATAACCGGAGCGATCCCGACGATCCGATATTTGTCCGACAACGGAGCAAGGGTGATTTTGTGCTCTCACATGGGCAAGCCGAAAAAAGGACCGGAGGCGGCGCTCTCGCTGGAGCCGGTGGCACGCGAGCTGTCTCGCCTGATACAAAAGGATGTAAGCTTTGCCGCAGATCCGGAGGTGGTCGGAGAAAATGCAAGAAAAACGGTCGCCGACATGAAGGATGGAGATATCCTTCTGCTCGAGAATACGCGTTTCAGAAAAGAAGAAACCGAAAATGAAGAGAATTTTTCAAAAGAGCTGGCATCCTTAGCCGATATTTTTGTTTCCGATGCTTTCGGTTCCGCGCACAGAGCGCACTGCTCGACGGTCGGCGCCGGAGAATATTTGAAAGCGCGCGTATGCGGCTTTCTGATAGAGAAGGAATTGGATTTCTTAGGCAATGCGGTCGAAAACCCGAAAAGACCGTTCACGGCTATTTTGGGCGGCGCAAAGGTTTCGGATAAGCTGAATGTGATCTCGAATCTTTTGGACAAGGTCGATCATTTGATTATCGGCGGAGGGATGGCATACACCTTCCAGAAGGCGCTCGGCTATTCGATCGGGAGCTCCCTGTTGGAGGAAGAGAAGCTCGAATACGCCAAGGATATGATCCGAAAAGCGAAGGAGAAGGGTGTGCAGCTGCTGCTTCCGGTCGACTGCATCATGGCGGATCGATTCAGCATCGACGCAGAGCCGATCGCGACGGAAGATCCAAACATAAAGGACGGCTATATGGGGCTTGATATCGGGCCGAAAACGAGAACGCTCTTTGCCGAAGTGATAAAAAGCTCCAATACCGTGATATGGAACGGGCCGATGGGTGTCTTTGAATTTCCGAATTTTGCCAAAGGAACATATGCCGTGGCGGAAGCGATGGCACAAAACAGAGATGCGGTGACCGTCATCGGAGGCGGAGACTCTGCAGCGGCGGTCAATCAGTTCGGCTTCGGGGACAAAATGACGCATGTGTCCACGGGCGGCGGTGCGTCACTCGAATTTTTGGAGGGGAAAGAGCTGCCGGGTATCGCAACATTGGATGACAAATAGCTCGGATCAAATAGAAATAAATTTACCACAGGAGGATTATGATGAGAAAACCGATCATAGCAGGCAACTGGAAAATGCACAAAACCATTCGGGAGGCGACCGATTTTGCAAAGCAGCTTTTGACATATGAGCTGAGCGATGAGGTTGAAGCGGTCATTTGCGCTCCGTATACGGCAATCCGAGATCTTACGGAAACACTCGCGGGAACCGAGGTGGGGATCGGCGCTCAAAATTTTCATTATGAAGATTTCGGCGCGTTCACCGGCGAAATTTCGGCGCCGATGCTCAAGGAGCTCGGCGCGCGCTATGTAATCTTGGGTCATTCCGAAAGAAGACAATACTTCGGCGAAACGGATGAAGCGGTCAATCAAAAGACGAAAAAGGCGATTGCCGAAGCCTTGACGCCGATAATTTGCGTAGGAGAAACCCTGGCGCAAAGAGAACAAAATGAAACAAAGGAGATCGTGCGTCTTCAAGTGGAAAGGGCGTTGGCGGGCATTGCTCAGACTGCCGTCGAAAAAATCGTGATCGCGTATGAGCCGATCTGGGCGATCGGAACGGGGAAAACCGCCACTGCCGAAGATGCCAACGAAGTGTGCGCACATATCCGAAGCGTGGTAAAAAATCTCTTCGGAGAAGAAGCGGGCGAAAAGATTCGCATTCAATACGGCGGCTCCGTTAAGCCGTCAAACATTCGAGAGATTATGGCGCAATCGGACATCGACGGCGCGTTGATCGGCGGCGCGGCGTTGGTCGTAGAGGATTATGTAAAGTTAGTTAATTTTTAAGGAGCAGATATGAAAAAACCGGTCGCATTAATAATATTGGACGGATTTGCAATCATAGACAGCAAAATTGGAAATGCGGTCGATGCGGCAAAAAAAATCAATTTTGACAGATTTTTTTCCGAGTATCCGCGGACGACGCTCGGCGCAAGCGGAGAGGATGTCGGATTGCCCGACGGTCAAATGGGAAACTCGGAAGTGGGGCATTTGAATATCGGAGCCGGTCGCGTGGTGTATCAGGAGCTGACCCGCATCAGCAAAGCGATCCGCGAAGGGAGTTTTTTTGAGAATCCCGAGCTCACGGCGGCGATGGATAACGCAAAGGACAGAAAAGCCTTGCACTTGATGGGCCTGCTCTCGGACGGCGGAGTTCATTCGCATATGGAGCATCTGAAGGGATTGCTTGATTTCGCAAAACGAAAAGGACTTTCCGAGGTATATGTACATGCATTTATGGACGGACGCGACACGCCGCCCAAATCGGGGCTCGGATTTATCCAAGAGCTGGAGCGATATATGCAGACGAATCAAATAGGAGAGATCGTTACCGTTTCCGGTCGATATTACGCGATGGATCGAGACAATCGCTGGGAGCGGGTCGAAAAAGCCTATCGAGCGGTAGCGGAGGGACAAGGAAAGCACGAAAGCTCGGCGGTCGATGCGATGCGAGCCTCCTATGCGGAGAATGTCACGGACGAATTCGTTGTTCCGTGCGTCGTGTCGGAAAACTACAAAGGAATATCCGACGGGGATTCGGTAATCTTCTTCAACTTCCGACCGGATCGTGCGCGCGAGCTGACTCGAGCCATTGTTGACGATCCCTTTACCGGCTTTGAAAGAACCAAAAAGAATACCCTCTTTGTGACGATGACCCAATACGATGTCACGATCCGCAATGCGCTCATCGCATACAAGCCGCAGGTACTCGAAAATACTTTCGGAGAAGTGCTGTCAAAAAATCATCTGACGCAGCTTCGGATTGCTGAAACGGAAAAATATCCTCATGTCACATTCTTCTTCAACGGAGGAAGAGAGGAAAAGTATGTCGGGGAATCACGCATACTCATCAACTCGCCGAAGGTCGCGACCTACGACCTGCAGCCGGAGATGTCGGCATAT